>JBKPHA010000079.1:0-46965 GCA_046729615.1 Actinomycetota bacterium | reverse complement strand
CAGGGCCTACGAGCCTGTATCGCGGCGCCCCCAGCTCGGAGAGCGAGGGTGGGGGTTGCATTTGGCGGGAGTTCTCGCCGAGCGCTGGGGATCCCGGCATAGGGCCGACCGCGGCTACGTCTGGCTCCAAATGCCGCTCGCCGCAACCGATTAGGTTGCGCAGGGTCGTCCGAAAATGGGTACCACCGCGTCCAGATCGAGTGCTTACGGGGTTTCGGTACGTACCGAACTTGCCCGGGGTTCAGCGTCCGCGCAAGATGCTCCCTACGAGCGCGCGTATTCCTCCGCCGAGGATGGCTCGAACTCGAAGCCGACGAAGCTCTCATTGCCTACCACCCGGCCGTCATGGCCCGGCTCGATCACGTAAGCATCGCCAGGCCCGATCTCGACCTCGGTCCCGTCCTCGTGCACGACGTGGAGCCTGCCGGATTGAACGACTCCCACATGTCGGCCCTGGCAGCTGTCGGTGCCAACAACCGGCTTCACGCACTCCGACCACCTCCAACCAGGCTCGAACGTCATGCGGGCGGCGGTTGTGCCACCTAGCCGGATTACGTCGACGCGGGTCTTGTCGGGTGTCCGCGTCTCGTCCGGTGAATCGAAATCCAGCGCTCCACCCTCGGCAGTGTTCCAACCTCCCGCGACTCCTCTCCCGACGGATGGTCGCCAGCATCTAGATCAGCAAGAGCCCCCGCGGCGGGATGCAGGGCGGGGCTCTTGTCTGCGGACTTCGACTGTTCCTGGGGCGTGGCGCTCGAGCTTGCGATCGCAGAAGCGAATGATGTGTGTACAGGGCCAGTTCACGCGTACGACGTCGGCGCCGCCAGATGCAGCCGGGCGGGATCGAAACCCGAGGAAGCCGCAAGCGGTCCCTGAGCGGTACTCACCCGGACTCCGCCGCAAGGCGGCGCAGCGTCATCACCAGGACGGCTTGGACCTTTCCTGGAGCCACGCGAAGGCGTCGTCGCGGGTATTGAACAGCGGGATCTTTTGGTCGATCGCCGTCAGCGAGAACATCTTCGCATCGCGGATTCGCCGGCCACGATCGCCATCGGCACCTCTGGGCCGCCCCCGTCTGTGAGTTCTGTCGCGATCTGCAGGACGAGCCGCAGCCCGCTCGAGTCGATGAACGCGCAACGAGACAGGTCGAGAATCAGTGGGCGGCGTCCGAACACCGACTCGTCAGCGGCTGGCTTCAGCTGGTCGCAGGTCGAGAGGTCGAGCTCGCCGCTTACGGCCACGAGCAACGCACGGCTGTCGCCGATCGCGGTCGTCTCTACGCCGAGGTTCACCAGTCTCAATCCATCCAAATCTTGTGGCCCGAAGCGCACGGCACCCTGAACCGGAACCGCCTTGTTCTTCTGGGCCAAGGCCATAGGCATCCCAGCGCGGATGCCAGTGGGGCTGCTGACTACCAATGACAGCTCTGCGGCGAATCCAGCCTGTCCAAATGCCGCTGACCGCAGCTGCTTAGTTCCTCGCACGTCGTCCACAACGGGACGAGGCCGCCGAGAATCGACGGCCCCGCCTACGCCCTTAAAAGACAGGTCCTACACGATTACCCAGGAGTGAGCGACGCCATTGCACAAAGCCTTGTCATGTCGCGAACAACCTGGGGGACGATCTGCACGCGCCCTCCCTGGTCTCCCGGCGTTCGTGCGGCTGCCGGGTGCGGTCGATATTCAGAAGATCAGCCACAAGACCAGCACGATGACGATGATCAGCACCACGATCCCCGGAATCACGAGCGTCAGACCGAGCGGCAAGGCCAACGAGATCACGGCGTCCACGTCCCCCTCCTTCCATGTTGGGGTGGTAATGCAACGGCGAGTACCCGCTCCCGCCGGCCGTACGCGGAGGCGGCGTTGCGCTACGGCGTCGGTAGGTACGCCAACATGACAAGAGGTGGCCCCCGCCCTGCATCCCGCGCGGGGGCCCCTGCCGATCTAGATGCTGGCGACCGTCCGTCTGGAGGGGGAGGTCGCTGGACGTAGCAACACGGCCAGGGCCGGGAAGTTTCGCCGAGATCAGGGACCTGCACGTAGGGCTACCCAGAGCCACTCATGACTAGCGGAATGCGGTGCGTGATTTGATGGTGCTACCCGGGCGCGCGAGTGTCGTCCCGGCCGACCAAGGAGGACGCAGTTGAGTGACATCCCCGGTTTCCCGGAGGCTGCCGAGGTCGGTGGCTGGCTGGAGCGCGGTGCACCCGACGATGCCATTCCGGACCATCCCCTGACGCCGATAGCAGCGATGCGGCTGGTCCAGCAGGAACTCGCGGTGGAGGGGATCCCGGAGCGCAACCTGGCCACATTCGTGACGACGTGGATGGAGCCAGAGGCGCGCGTTGTGATCGACCAGAACCTCCACCGGAACTTCATCGACCACGCCGAGTACCCGCAGACGTTCGAGATCCAGCAGCGCTGCGTCCGCATGCTGGCCGAGCTCTTCCATGCGCCGGGCGAGACGACCGGCACCAGCACGCAGGGATCCTCCGAGGCGATCATGCTCGGAGCCCTGTCGCTGAAGTGGAAGTGGCGGAAGTGCCGGCAGGCCGAAGGCAAGCCGACCAGCTCGCCCAATCTCGTCTTCGGCGGCGACGTCCACGTGGTCTGGGAGAAGTTCTGCCGCTACTTCGACGTCGAGCCGCGGATCGTGCCGCTGCAGCCCGGCAAGTACACGATCGGCCCGGAGGACATCGAGCCGCATGTGGACGAGAACACGATCGGCGTGGCCGCGGTGGTTGGTACGACCTTCACCGGCCACGCCGACGACGGCGTCGGCATCAACGACTTCCTGCTCCAGCTGAAGGAGAGGAAGGGCCTCGACGTGCCGCTTCACATCGACGGCGCGAGTGGCGCCTTCGTCTGGCCGTTCCTCTACCCGCACTCCGAGTGGGATTTCCGGCTCGAGCAGGTGCGATCGATCAACGCCTCGGGTCACAAGTTCGGCCTCGTCTACCCCGGCATCGGGTGGCTGATCTTCCGCGAGAAGTCCGACCTCGCGGAGGATCTCGTCTTCTACGAGAACTACCTCGGCAAGACCGACGCCACGTTCACGCTCAACTTCTCGACCGGTTCCTCGATGGTGATCGCCCAGTACTACAACTTCGTCCGCTTCGGCAAGGCCGGGTATCGCTGGGTGATTGAGGTGATGCAGCGAAACGCCGAGTCGCTGGCGCGTGACATCGAGAGCACGGGGAAGTTCCAGATCATCGGAGCCGAGGAGGAGACCCTGCCGCTGGTGGCCTTCAACCTCGCCGACGAGCATCCCTACGACGAGTTCGACGTCGCCTTCCAGCTCACGGCCGAGCGCGGATGGATGGTGCCCGCCTACACCATGCCTCCGAACGCCCAGGACGTGAGGATGATGCGTGCGCTGGTCAAGCTAAACCTGAACCGAGGCCTCATCGACACGCTCGCGGACGACCTTTCGAATGCGATCGAGACGCTGGAGAGGAAGGGGCCGGTCAGCGAGTCGGAGCGCAAACGCGTCAAGACGAGCGTCACCCACTGACGCGGTCGTGCATTCGGCTGTGGCGACTCGATCACGTGAGCAGGTGGATCGTGCCTCTCGCCAGCAGGAAGGCGGCGACCGTGACGCATAGAGCGATAGCGATCCGGCGGGCGTGTCCTCTGAGCCAATCTCATGCGCGTGACGATCGCGCGGGTGCGCTCGGGGCGCGCCGCATAGCTCAATAGAGGGATCTCGGCGACCGAGAACATGATCAGGTTGAAGGCGACGATCTCAACTGCGTTCGCGCGCGTCCTTGGTGTGCAGCGGCGATGTCCTTGAGCGCGACCATGTAGGACATTCCGGGCAGGTTGAGGGCGACACCCGCCAAGAAGGTCATCCCTATCGAGTCCCGCTCGAAAACGCGACTGGACCACGGATCCCGACCGTCGGCTCCGCGTCCCCTTCCTTGTCCGCGCCGAGCTCGCAGCCGCCTGTCGCGCTTGGTCGCCAAGAAGAATGCGATGAAAAGCGCGATGAGTCCAGCTGCAAGGTCAACCGCCGGGCTCAGACTTCGGTCATGGTCTTCGAACACGTGGCCGGCGCGAAGTGCGGCCACGATCCCGAAACCGGTCGCAGTGCTTATCAGGAGCGCGCCGACGACGTAGGCGGCCAGCAGGCGCCTCGGGTCCGGCCGTCCGAGGATCACAACCACGATTGCGAAGATCGGCGGGTATACCGCTCCGCACAGCGCGAGGAGGAGAAGCTCAGCCGTCACAACCAGGGTTTGCTTGGCTCAGCCGCAGCGCGCGCCTTCGGGAGGCTAGGCCAATATCAGCACGATGAAGATCGCGTAGACCGCGATGTTCACGGCCCAGCTGTGCGTGTTCATCCAGTCGCGCACCTTCGGCATCGTGACCTCAGCCCGCCGCCTGAACGCCACGTAGAAGAGCAACGGCAGCGCCGCGATCAGAGCGGTTAAGGCGACGAACGGCAGGGCGTGGTAGTACGGCTCCGCGTTTCCTCGCAGGTTGAAACCGGTGGTCATTGTGATTACGAAGTCGCTCGGCATGAGGAAGATCAGCAGGAGCCCGAGTGTGAACGCTCTCCCCGGCGTTGCACCCTGAAGCCTCCCGAGCCACTTCGGCGGCTCAGCGGTCTCACGACCGAGGAACGCCTTGACGGAGGCGAGGATCAACAGGCCGACCAGGACGATCTGGATGACGACGGCGGCGGTCGTCGGTCCCGAAGAGTTGTTCAAGTTCAGCCCCGATCCGAGGGCGCCCGCTAGCAGGTACCAGACCAGTACGGCGACGGCGGCGGCAACGGCGACCGCCGCGACGTAGGCAAGCGAGACCCGGATCGCCCCTTCGCCCGTGACGAAGATGATCGCCGACAGGATCTGGGGTCCGGCCATCATCGTGACGGCGAGCGGGAGGAGCTGGGCGATGCTCACTAAGACATCCGGCCTAGCGCTGGGCGATTCTCGGCGTCAGGCACCCAGCAGCTTCGCCTTCTGCGCAGCGAATTCCTCGTCCGTCAGTACGCCCTTGTCTCGGAGCTCGCCGAGCTGCCGCAACTGCTCGATCGTGTCGCCCTCAGCGGCCGACGGAGGTGGCGCGGCGGGCGGAGGAGGCGCAGCGGCCTGGGGAGGAGCCGCATAGGCGCCGGGCATGGTGCCCTGCTCGCTCCAGCGCTCCGTTTGTAAGCGCGACACTCGATTGCTGACGGCGGTAGCGGTTCCGGCTATCACGGCCGTACGGGCCACACCCCGAAGCAATAGTCCTGGCACGACCGCTCCTTTCGTTAGTCCTGGCCTGGCGCTCTGGATTCTGCCTCGTCGAGGGCGGCGAGCAAGGCTGGCGCCGGAATCCGGCCACTGGCGACGAATTCACCGCCGGTCTGGCGAACCGCCGCGGTGACAGGCGCCGCCCAACGGTTCTCGTAGAGGATCAACGCCGCGGAGGCGCCTGGCTCCAGGGCGGCAGCGGCCTCACCGATGTCGTCCCGCGTCAGTAGGCCCGATGATGCTCCCTCGAACGCCTTGAGCTTCTCGCCTTCCTGACCGATCTGCGACGCCTCCAGCCCGGCGACCGTCCCGTCCTCGTACTTGGCGATCAGCGCAACATCCAGCAACCGAATCAGGCCGCGCTCGACGAGATCCAAGACCAGCGGGGCGATCTCGCCGTTCGGCTGTCGGTCAGGCCACTCGATAACCACGTAGTCGACCGGGCCAGACTGTTCAGCGTCCGTTGCCGCCATCTTGATTCCTTTCTCGAGCCGCCGTGCGAAGGCGACCTTATCTCGTTGTTGCGGCACGCGATCGCTCGAGGGGCCGACTGGTTCCTGCGGCTCGCGAACGGCACGTCGGGTCGCGCTAAGGGTCTGAGCCGCGATGCGCCGAGGATTCGGCAATTCTTGATTACCTGGAGGGCGGCAGCGCCAGCTCTAGGGCGGCTTGTAGGCTCCCGCCGACCAATCGCTGCAAGGAGGTGCGAATTGCCGGTTGCCGACTCACCTTCGGGCGGGCTCTGCTGACCGTCCTCGAGGTCAGAGAGCTCAAGGCCAAGGGTTTGATCTCAGACGCCGAGTTCGAGGCGGGCAAAGGCGAAGCTCTTCGCCTAGGGGGGCAACCACAACGAGAAAGGAAGTCATGGCAACACGAGACACGACGAGGGCAACACCCGGACCGACCGGCTGGGTGATCTTCGCCGGTGTGATGATGGTGATCATCGGGTTCCTCAACTTCTTCTACGGTCTGGCGGCGATCCTGAACGACCAGGTCGTGCTCGTCGGCGGACACGGCGCGATCATCGCTGATCTAACGGCCTGGGGCTGGGTCACGCTGATCATCGGGGTGATCCTCGTGCTCGTCGGCTTCGGCCTGTTCGCCGGATCGAGCGCGGCGCGAGTGCTCGCCCTGCTCATCGTCGCGGTGAACGCGATCGAGCAGGTCTGGGTCTTCCCGGCCGCGCCGCTGTGGGCGTTCATCGTGATCCTGCTCGACGTGATCGTCATCTACCACCTAGCAGTCCGCTGGGGGGAGACCGTCTGACCGGGCTCCCCTGCAGGCGGACCGAAGCGGCGCGGCGGCTAAAGGCCTGTCTCGGCCGCGAGCCGCCCGCTCGCCACCGCCTCTTGCAGCGCCCTGTAGTCGCGCTCGTTCTGGTCGGCGTAATCCTCGGCGAACTGGACGAGGGCGCGGTCGAAGGCATCGCTCTTGCCCAGGTAGGAGGCGATGGCGATGCGGTCCCCTGAGCGCGCGTGAGCTCGCGCGAGCGTCCAGCCGCACATCCGCCCGTAGATCTCCATCGCGGCGGGCAGCATCGTCTCGATCTCGGCCGAGCCCTTCCAGTCCTTGAGCTGGCGCACATAGAAGTCGCGCTCGACGCGGTCGATGCCGGTTGCCCGCTCCCAGCCCAGCAGGATGTCGCTCGCCGCCTGCATCAGCCACTGGCCGACCACGACCCGCTTCCCGGAATTCCGGTAATGGCTGGGGCCGGCGAACTCCTCCAGCACCGACGCCTGCGCCTCCTTGGCCTGCAGGAATAGTGGATCGCCGCCGTCGCGCCCGAACATGAGCACGATCCACGCGCGTGTGCCGACGCTGCCGACGCCGACGACCTTGCGCGCCATGTCGACGAACCGATACTGCTCGAAAAGCGCTTGGCGGTCCGGCTGCAGCGAGGACGCGTAGGCGCGCAGCAGTCCGCGGATCGAGTCGACCGTCTGCTCGCGATCGGCGCCTTCGACGAGTTCTTGGACCGGCACGATCAGCGGCGGGTCGCTGGCGATGCGTGGCTCGCCGTCGACGATCGTCGTCAGCTTTTCGAAGGCCTTCGTGCTGTCCCTCGTGCGCGCCTTGGCCAGGTTCTTCTCGGCGCGTTTGGTCAGCTTCCGGTCGACGTTTGCGCCGTAATCGGCGAGCAAGCGCTCGGTGTCCAGGCGCGCGTACCAGACCGCGAGGTTCTCCAGTGCCGAGAACTCACGCATCGCCTCGCGATAGGCGCGAACCGCGCCGGCGACAATTCGCTCTCTCTGTTTGGCCCCGAACTCACGCTCGCGCGCGGCGACGGCCAGGCTGGCAGCCAGACGTTTGACGTCCCACTCCCAGGGCCCCGGCAGTGTCTCGTCGAAATCGTTCAGGTCGAACATGAGGCGGCGATCCGGCGACGCGAACACGCCGAAGTTCGATAGGTGCGCGTCGCCGCACAGCTGCACCCGCAGCCCGGACTGCGGGGTCGCGGCCAGGTCGCTTGCCATGACCAGTGCGGCGCCGCGATAGAAGGCGAACGGCGAGACCAGCATCCGCCCGTAACGGATCGGCACCAACTCGGGGACACGCGTTTTCGCCTGCCGCTCGAGCAGGTCGATGGGATCGGGGCGATCCGCGGCCGCCACGAAGCCGGCATGGTCAGCGCGTGGCGTCTCCCTCCGGCCCGCCTTGCCGCGGACACGGCGCTGCGCTGGCGTTAGGTGGGAAGCTTGAACCGGTGAGGCCAAGAACCTTTAGATCGAAAGCCGCTTATCAGGTTCGGCGCCGAGCGTATCCCGATCCAGCGCGTGAGTCGTCTCCGACGACGACAATGCTGGCAATCTCGTGGACGTTGCCACCAGCCTCTTCGACGTAGCGACGGGCACGTTCGATCGCCTCCGACTCGCTCTCGGCTGGAATCCTCAGGTGGTGGTGGCGGCGCTGGCTGTCGAGCGCCGTGGGCCCGCCGCGGGCCCTGTACACACCCCGCCGAAATAGTTCAAGGACCACACGGGGCGCGAACACGGCTTCACATATGAGGCGGAAGTGGCGCGTTGCGGTCCCTCGCTCACCGAAGACGTCGCTGACGAGCGGCCTACCCGAGACCCGCGCCGCCAATCGGCGCGGCGACGATTTCATACGCGGTGGCGAATCTTCGGCCCTGCGATTGGCAGTTGTGTAGTGCTGACGAGGGGGCGTTACGCCGTCTCCTCGGCGATCTCCTTTGCGTCACCCCGCTTCTCGACAAGCCAGAAGGCGGGGTGCCGCTCGACCACCACCTCCACATCGGGATCGACATGCCCGGGTGCGACCACAAAGCGGTCCGATCGCGACCGGGCCTCCTCCCAATGCTCTTGTGAGAGCCGGAACCGAGAACCACAGTGCAGCTTTACGCACTCGCATCTAAACCCGGCGGTCGGCAGCCCGTCCTCGATCCATTGGGCCTTGCGCTCGTTGAGCTGCCGGCACAACGCCTCGTTGAACGCGAAGCGCTCTTCGCGCGACCCCAGGAGTGCTCGGCTCCAGTCCATCGTCAGATTAAAGCGGAGATGTCGATGCCTTCCGCCGGGAGGGCGGGTGCGCTGAGCGATGCATGTTCCCGCGCGCGGGCGCTTGTCGCCCACGGCAGGCGATCGGGATAAGGCAGCACGGTGGAGGAGGCGCATCGCCGGCGCGAATGAACCGCTGATCGCACGGGCGCTGGAGCTCGCAGGTGATCCAACCGCTACGTGAGATACGCACTCTTCTGAGAGGAGGCCACGAGGCGGGGTTAGGGTACGGGCTCATGGAGACCAAACGGCATCGGACGATGGAAGGGAATGGCTCTGGCTCTGCCGGCCACCGCGTCGAGGACGGGCGTTCCTCCCTCACCCAGCGCGAGAGTCAGATCTTGAGCCTGCTCGCCGCTGGTCGGAGCGGGGCGCAGATCGCCGACGAGCTCGTCCTGTCCGCTGAGACTGTGCGCACGCATGTTCGCAACGCGATGTCCAAGCTGGGTGCGACGACCCGCTCGCACGCCGTGGCATTGGCGCTGCGGCGGGGCGAGATCGGGGCCGGCAGCATGGCGGCACCCAGAGATGAACGTTCGCGCCCCGACCATTTCAGCGCCGAAACTTCCGCGGCGCTCCAGCGTACGGTGGGCGGGCTGGTGACCCTCCACGACGTCGACGGGGGCGGAGTCTACCTGCTAGAGAAGGATGGGCTCTCGCTGCGCCGGATAGCGGTGACGGAGACACTTGGCATCGAGCTGCCGGCCCTCATCGCGCTCGGCGATGGGACGCTGGGCCGAACGGCGCTCGAGCGACGCCCCCAGTGTCAGGAAGGGGTCGGCTCCTCCCGCGCCACATTGATGGCGGTGCCGATCATGGCCAGCGGCCGGCTGCTCGGCGTGACGGCGCTCGGCGCCCGAATCAGCCGGCCGATCAGTCGCAGCGAGCTGCTGCTCCTGCAGGCGTTCTCTAACCGCGTCGGCGAGCTGCTTGCCACGGGCGGCGACATTACCCGCCCGCTCCTGCGGGCATTGGAGCAATTTCGAACGTCGTGGTCCGCGGCGAGCCGGGTCCACTGAGCAGTCTCCGGCCCCGCGCGACCCTAGGTCAATCGGTCGGCCCGGCGATCGCCGCGAGTGCCCCCTCCAGATCCCCGTCGATCGGCGCGACGGAGTCCACCGCGCACAGCTCGAGTACACGGCGGACCGGCGCGTCCTCGGGCACGACGAGTCTGATCGTTTGACGGCGCGCCGACAGGCTGCGGCCGAGCTCGAACAGAAGCTCGACACCGGAGCTGTCGAGGTACGTGATCCCCGAGAGGTCAAGCGCGAGCACGCTCGTAGCGCAGGGCAGACGCTCGACGAGCGCGAGCCGTAGCTCGGACGCGTTGGAGGAGTCGATCTCACCGTCGAGCCGGGCGACGGCCACGTCGCCGCGGTGGTCGAAGTCGAGGGTCACCTCTGTCACCGGTGGCCCTCCGGAGGCTCCGGCGCGCGCACCATTCGTCGCATCCGCACCGCGGTGCCGCTCGCGCTGCGGTCGATATCGAGCTCGTCGACGAGTCGTGAGATCAGCCTCAGGCCGCGGCCCTTGGAAGTTACGCGCGGTGCTCGCCAGCGTCCGAAGTCGCGGACCTCGAGCTCGACCGCGCCGTCGCGCCGGCGCGCCTTCAGGACATAAGGGGAGGCTTCCCCCGCCGGGTAGGCGTGGGCGACGGCGTTTGCGCATGCCTCTCCGCAGGCGACGAGGAGCTCGTACGTCGTAGCGTCGTCAGCGCCGACCACCCGCAGCCATCGGCCCAGGACTCGACGCATACGGATCAGCGATTCCGGCTCGGCCGCGAGCGAGACCTCCATTCGCTCCAGCTCGACGGACTCAAGGCGCACGGCGAGCAACGCGACGTCGTCAGCCTGGGATGCCTCGTGAAAGGAGGTCCGCAGCAGCGTGGTGCAGAGATCATCGAGGTCACCGGAGAGGCCGGCGGCGAAGCTGCGGAGCCACTCGAGACCCTCGTCCAGGGAGACACCGGCTCGCTCGATCAGGCCGTCGGTGTAGAGGAAGATGGTCGCGCCGGGTTCAACCGGAATCGTCGAGTCCTCATAAATGGGGAACCGAACCACGCCGAGCGGACAGCCGGCGGGGCCCTCCGCAAACCAGGCGTCGCCTTGCGGGCCGATGACGAGCGGTGGTGGATGGCCGGCGCTCGCCAGGTGCATCCTGCCGCGCTCGGGATCGACGACTCCGTAGAGCACCGTCGCCATCGGCCCGCCAGCGGCCTCGCGCGCGAAGGCATTCAAGCGCTCGAGCGCCACCGAGGGGCGCAGGCCGTCGACCGCGTAGACTCGCAGCGCGTTCTGCAGCCTCGCCATCCGTGCCGCCGCGTCTAGACCGCTGCCAACCACGTCGCCGATCGCGATCCCCGCGAGGCCGTCGCGGAGTTCGATCACGTCGTACCAGTCGCCCCCAACCTGGGCATCGGTCGGCCCCGCAAGGTAGCGGGCCGAGGATGCCAGCCCGGCGATCTCGGGCAGTCGATCTGGCAGCAGGCTGAGCTGAAACGCCTCGGCGATCCTCGCCCCGTGCTCCACATCGGCCGCGGCCAGGCGCAGGCCCTGGAGCGTCGCGCCGATCAGCGCGTCGCCGCCCCCCTCCCCTGCCGAAGAGCCGAAATCCGGTGTGCTCGATGTGCTCGATTCCACCGTCGGGGAGTTAGTCTAACCCGCCGACCCCCACCCCTGCCAGACTCAAAAGGCGATCGTGCCTGCGGCTCCCGGGGCTCTCACTGCGCTCGCGTGGGCCCACGCGATGCATCCCCGCGCTCCCCGGCGCATGCAATATCCGGGCGAACAGGCACCGACTCGCAACTCGCGCTATCAAGTGCGTCGATCCATGCGCAACCGTCCCTCACCAGCGGTCATCGGAGTAGAGGCGGTCGCCGTCGCGGCGGCCGTGACCGTTGCGACGGCCGTCAACGGCCTCGCCCAGTGGGACGTTCCACTGCTCGCCACCCTGGCGACCCTGTCGGTCGTGAGCGACCTGGTCGCGGTACGAACCCGTGTCCATCGAGTTGTGGTCTCGGCGAGCCTGATGGCGATCGTGATTGGAGCGGTCTTCCTGGGACCCGGACCGGCCGCCGCGATCGGCGTCGTGACAATCCTCGCCGGATGGAGCGTGCGCCGCTACCGGGCGACCGATCTCCCCGCCAATCTCGTCGCCTACCTGTGGTTTCCGTTAGCCGCCGGACTCTTCTATCACTGGATCATGCAGGCCGGCGCGATCGAGCGTGGGAGTACCGCCTTCTACCTCGCGATCTTCGCCACGTTCGTGGTCGCCCTGGCCGCGAACTTCCTGATCATTGGGACCTACGCCAGCTACATCGGGCGATCGAGCTTCACCGCCGGGGCCCGCCGCGCGTTATGGCCGGTGCTGCCGTCGGAGCTGGCGGGGGCCCTGCTGGCCGTTGGCGTCTCGTTCGCCTACGTCGAGGCCGGAATCGAGGCCGTGCTGCTGGTCGGAATCGTGATCCTCGTCTTCCAGTATCTGGTCGGGGCGTTGCTGAGGTCTCAGGATCGCGCCGACCAGCTCGAGCTGCGCACCCGCCAGCTCGCCGGGTTTCAGGTCGCCCTGCTGTCGGCACTGCTGCGGACGGTTGACCTGCGCGACCGAGCGACTGGGCGCCATAGCGCCGCGGTGGCGCGCTACTCGCGCGAGATCGCCGCCCAGGCGGGGCTCTCCACCGAGGAGCAGGAGGTAGTCCACACCGCCGGCCTGCTCCACGACATCGGCAAGTTCATCCTCCCGGACAGCATCCTCAAGGCAGGTGGCCGCAAGCTCACCGCCGCCGAATGGGCCGAGCTCAAGAAGCACCCCGGCGAGGGAGCGCGAATCGTCTCCCAGGTCGACGGCTACCAGCCGATCGGCGAGATCATCCTCGCCCACCACGAGCGCATCGATGGCCGGGGCTACCCTCGCGGGCTGCGAGGCGATCAGATCCCGGTCCTGGCGCGGGTGATCTCGGTCGCCAACACCTACGACAGGATGACTGCCCGCGATGCTCGTGGCCAGCCAGTCGGCTGGCAAGAGGCCGTGGCCCGCCTGCGCGAGATCGCCGGGACCGAGCTCGACCCGCGCCTCGTCGAGACCTTCATCGACATCCTGGACGGCAAGGACCTCGCCTACCGCCACGGCGAGGACGTCGACCTGGAGACCGAGCTGACGCTCGACGCGCACATCCGCAGGCTCCAGGACACGATGCCTACCCCGCTTGAGCTCGCGACGCTCGGCTCATGACGGCTTTCCGGCACAGCACCGCCGCCGCTATTCCAAACGCCGTTTGACAGCGTCGCTGCAGTACAGGTCAACGCAGTTGCACGCCAGACCGTTCAGCCTATGCGCCAGCCCATGTGGCCCTCCTTTCACGATGTCTCCCACGCGTCCGCTTACGAACGTGTGACGAGACACACAAACGTGAGCAATCCCCAGTAAACCACGCCGTCCAGCGGGCTTGCAATCTTGGCCTCGACCTGGGCAAGCTGCCCAGATATCACCCCGCGCCCGCTGCGGCCCCCCGCGGCTTTCACGAGCCTCAGCCTCGACTATCTCGTCAACGAGTTGGGGGAACGGGGGTCGGCGAAATCGCGCTGGCGGCGCGCGGCTTCGCCTAGTTGCCAGCCGCCCGGCCCTGCGCCGCCTGCTCGGCGCTCAGGCGGCGGCCCTCATCTTCTCCTCGCTGGTGGTTCCGATCGAGGTCGTGTTCGCGAAGCAGGCGCTCGGAACGGGCGACGCCGGGTGGGCCAATTCCCGTTTGGGTTAGTGCCTGCTGAACATGCTCCCCGCCCCAGAACAGCCTGCCGGGACCGCGCCCGGCTGATGCGCTGCTCGACGAAGGACGCGAGCTACGTCGCCCCTGCTTCAGCTCAAAGCAGCCCGACCCGAGAGCGCGACGAATTGGGTTGCGGTGTCCTCAAAACCTCCCGCGGGCAAGTCGCGGATGCGGGCTATGAGCGCGCGTATTCCTCCGCCGAGGATGGCTCGAACTCGAAGCCGACGAAGCTCTCATTGCCTACCACCCAGCCGTCATGGCCCGGCTCGATCACGTAAGCATCACCCGGCCCGATCTCGGCCTCGGTCCCGTCCTCGTGCACGACGTGGAGCCTGCCGGATTGAACAACCCCGACATGTCGGACCTGGCAGCTGTCGGTGCCAACAACCGGCTTCACGCACTCCGACCACCTCCAACCAGGCTCGAACGTCATGCGGGCGGCGGTTGTGCCACCCAGCCGGATCACGTCGACGCGGGTCTTGTCGGGTGTCCGCGTCTCGTCCGGTGAATCGAAATCCAGCGCCTCAATACCAGCCATTACCCGCCTCCAGGGAGATTGCGAGTTTGCCCTTTGCGGCGAAACCTAGCCGCTCGCGCCGCAGCGATCAAGATTCCCCGTCCGCCCGTCCTCCTCCAGCTACCGGGAGACTTCTCCGCCCTCGCCGTGTTGCGATGTCCCGCGACCTCCCTCCAGACGGATGGTCGCCAGCATCTAGATCAGCAAGAGCCCCCGTGGCGGGATGCGGGGCGGGGGCTCTTGTCATGTTGGCGGCAACTGTGGGACCGACAACGTGGGGTGCTGACCCTCAGTCCGACTCCGCCAGGATCCCGTAGATCTTGCGTCGCGTATCGTCCAAGAGCTCGCGGATCCGTTGCAGTTGATCGGAATCGGCTGCCTGTACGGCCTGGCTCGCCGATGCCCTGAGCTGCAGCATCGACCGGCGAAGCTGCAGGAACTCCGGGTCGTACCCGGCTGTCACCGCCTCCCAGGGCGCGACGTCCTGGCGCGACTCCTGTTCCTTGCGGCCATCCTCCGTCAGCTCGAAGCGGCGACGGCCCTCGGATTCCGTGCCCTTGATCAGGCCCTCGTCCTCCAGGAGCTGGAGCGCGGGATAGATCGAGCCGGCGCTTGGGACCCAGGCGCCGCCGGTGCGGTCCTCGAGCTCCTTGATCATCTCGTAGCCGTGCATCGGCCGCTCGGCCAGCAACGCGAGAACGGCAGCCCGGATATCGCCGCGGCGCGCCCGCGCGCCTCCGTGGGCACGGTGGTGCCACCGACAGTAGTCGTGCCGCGACGAAACGGCCGGATGTCGTAAATAGCTGCGCCTGTGCATTCTTCTTCCTCCTTCATTCGCCATAACACGATATATCGTAACGTATCGCCCAATAGAGCCGCACGCGAGCGAGCAGCCAGGCCGAGTTGCGCTCACCTCGGCGTGGCTACCGACGGACGGTAGCTATGCCACGCTGGGCGGCGGCTCGTCGCCATCCACCCGGTCGCTCGATCTGAGCTGCCGCTCCACCTCGCGATCGAGTTGGATCGCTCGGACGGCGTGCTCGTCCGGGAGCTTTTCGAGCACCTCGTGGATTACGCGAATGACATCGGGTTCGTCGTGGCCGAAGTCGTCGAGCAGCGAGCGCAGCGCCGTGTGCGTGATCTTGAGCTGCGCCGGGGTCAGCTCGAGGTGGTAGTGAAACTGGGTCGACCGGCTCGTGTCGTAGCGGTCGTCGCTCATCGGCGCTCCAAATACTACGCGTGAGCGGGGATAACTCCCTCAGCCGGCGGGGGCCTCCGCCTCAGCCTCTGCAGCGCGTTCGGTCTGCGCTTCTGCCGCCTCGAGCAGCTCGGCAATCGATCGCTCGATCCCATCAGCGATCACGTCAAGGTCGTCCATGGAGTCGTAGTCGGCGAGGAGGCCGAAGTTCATGCCGCCGTTGTAGCTCATGATCGCGACGAAGAGGGCCTGGTTGGGCGGCAGGAATCCGACCGGGAAGACGTCTTCGAGCTCCCTCCCGAGCACGTACAGCGGCACCTGGGGCCCCGGCACGTTCGTGACCGTGAGGTTGAAGAGGCGGGTCGAGAAGTTGAGCCTTGCGGCCTGCGCGAGCAGGGTGGGGGGCGCGAAGTCGTTGAACCGGGAGATGACCTCGGCGCCGAGTGCCTGCTTGGACTGTTTGAGCCCCTTCATGGCCCTCGTGAGGGCCTCGAGCCGGCGGATCGGGTCCGCGATGTAGACGGGGAGTGGAGCGCGCATCACGGCAAGTCGGTTTCCGAGCTGACCGCGCTCGTCCGGTGACCGGATGCTCACTGGGACCTGCGCGCGCAGCTCGAGTCCCTCGGTGCGGATTCCGCGCCCCCGCAGCCAGTCCCGCAACGCCCCCGTGACCACGGTGAGGACGACGTCGTTCACGGTTGCGCCGGCGGCGTTCTTGATCCGCTTGAAGCGGTCGAGGTCGCTCCTGACCCAGGAGTACCGTCGGTGAGAGCCGATCTCGACGTTCAGCGGCACCTTCGGCGCGGGGTTCGCCAGGTTCCACCCGATCTCGCCGACCGCCTCGACCGCGTCGCGCACCTGGTGCGCCGCCCGTTCCGGATGCTCGAGCGCCCGCTCGAGTCGCCGCGCCGCCATCACCGGCGCCCGCAGCAGGTCCTCCGCCCCCCTGGCGAGCAGCGTGGCGGCCGAGGGTTCCGGGTTCGGCACCCAGTCGTCGGACTCGGTGGGCTCCGGGACCGGGTTCAGGTCGAAGAGGACCGTCGCTATGTCCACGCCGGAAACGCCGTCGACCAGCGCGTGGTGGGTCTTGGTCACCAGCGCGAAGCGGTTCCTGGTGAGACCCTGCACAAGCCATAGCTCCCACAGCGGCTTCGAGCGATCGAGTTGCTGGGAGAACACCCGCGCGGCCATCCGCCGCAGCTGTTCCTCCGAGCCCGGTGACGGCAGCGCCGAATGGCGGACGTGGTACTCGAGGTTCAGATTCGGGTCGTCGATCCAGAACGGGCGCCCGGCCTCCACGGGCGGGAACGCCAGCTTCTGGCGAAACCGCGGCACGAGGTGCAGGCGGCTGCGGACGTGGTAGAGGAGGTCCTCGTAGCTCGGGGCCGGCCCCTCGAAGATCAGGATCGCGCCGACGTGCATGTGGCCGGAGGAGCTCTCGTTAGTAAGGAACGAGAGGTCCGTCGAGCTCAAGCGGTCGAGGTGCTGCTGCGCCATCACGATTACCCTAGTCCGCCGTTCGCCTCCGTTCCACCCGAAACGCCCTTCTGCTCGCTGCCGCCGGCGTGGCGGCAGCCTGCGCCGCCGGCTGCGGCGGCGGGAATAGCGATGACGGCGCCGGAGCCGCGTTCGACGCACAGCGGGCGTTCCGCGATCTCCGCGCGCAGGTCGCGATCGGCCCGAGGCCGGCGGGATCTGTGGGCGCCAGGCGCGAGGTCCAGCTGATCGTCGATCGGCTGCGCGCAGCCGGCCTCCGCGACATCCGCGTCCAGCGCCCGTACCGCAACGTCCTCGCGCGGATCCCGGGCGCCGAATCCGGCACGGTCGTGGTCGGGGCCCACTGGGACACCAAGGACATTCCCGGGTTCGTGGGCGCGAACGACGGGGCGTCGGGGGTCGCAGTAGTCCTTGAGCTGGCGCGCGACCTCCCGGAGCGGCTCGAGGGGCCGTCGATCGACCTCGTGCTCTTCGACGCCGAGGAGGCGCCGCGTGGCGAGTCGTTCGAGAGCGGGGGCGATCGCGGTAGCCGCCAGTTCGTGCGCTACGCTCGCGAGGGGGGGAGGCAGGGCTCTCCGGCCCTGAGCTCGATCCGCGCCATGGTCCTCTTCGACATGGTCGGCGACTGCGACCTCGACATCCCGCGCGAGGCGAACTCTGATCCGGACCTCTACGCCGCCTTCGCGGCCGCCGCCGCCGCGCAGACGTCGAACTCCGAATCGGTATTCGGCGGCGAGGCGCCCGGCGTTCTCGACGACCACACACCGTTCCTTCAGGCCGGCGTGCCGGCCGTGGACCTGATCGACTTCGACTACGGGCCTGGCCCGCCGCCAGGGGCGTGGTGGCATACCCGCGCCGACAACCTCGAGCACGTGTGCGCGCGGAGCCTGGGCGAGGTCGGCTCCGCGGCCCTCGCTGCCCTCCCGGAGATCCACTAGTGCCGCGACGCACTTGCGGCACCTGGGCCGCCGGTACCCTGTATGCCAAATGGCGGCCGCAACCGAAGCCCCTGCGCTGCACGCGCCCAAGCGCATCCTGCTCGCGGCGCCGCGCGGCTACTGCGCGGGTGTCGACCGTGCCGTGCAGGCGGTCGA
Organism: Actinomycetota bacterium; assembly: GCA_046729615.1. GTDB lineage: Bacteria > Actinomycetota > Thermoleophilia > Solirubrobacterales > 70-9 > AC-56. The sequence goes on along the minus strand of JBKPHA010000079.1, from coordinate 29,140 downwards.
GCAGGCGCTCGAGCTGAACGGCGCGCCGGTCTACGTTCGCAGGGAGATCGTCCACAACAAGCACGTGGTCAAGCAGCTCGCGAAGCGCGGTGCGATCTTCGTCGAGCAGGAGACGGAGGTGCCGGAGGGCGAGGTGGTGGTCTTCTCAGCGCACGGCGTCGCGCCCGCTGTCCACGAGAACGCTCGCATCCGCCAGCTGCGCACGATCGATGCGACATGTCCGCTGGTGACGAAGGTCCACGTCGAGGCGCGCAAGTTTGCCCAGCAGGGCTACACGATCATCCTCGTGGGCCACGAGGGCCACGAGGAGGTCGAGGGAACGACTGGAGAGGCCCCCGAAAACATCGTCCTCGTGCAGTCCGCCGAGGAGGTCGAGGAGCTCGAACTCGAGGATCCTGATCATGTCGCCTACATCACCCAGACGACCCTCTCGCTTGACGAGACCTCCGGGATCATCGACAAGCTGAAGCAGAAGTTCCCGAACATCGTCGGGCCGAAGTCAGACGACATCTGCTACGCGACCACCAACCGGCAGATCGCGGTCAAGGAGCTCGCTAAGGAGTGCGAGCTCGTGCTCGTGATCGGCTCGGCGAACTCCTCGAACTCCAACCGGCTGGTCGAGGTCGCGCGGGAGTGCGGCGCCGATTCGTACCTGATCGACAACTCGCTCCAGGTCGAGGAGGAGTGGCTCGATGGCGTGGAGACCGTCGGCATCACCTCCGGGGCGAGCGCCCCAGAGGAGCTGGTGGAGCAACTCGTCGGATTTTTCCGCGAGCGCGGCACCGAGGACATCTCCGAGATCCGCACGGTCGACGAGGATGTGCGCTTCATGCTGCCCAAGGAGATCCGGGCGGCGCTGGCCGAGCGCGCGAGCTGAGTCCTGCGCGGGCGACAGTCGTCGCCGTCATCGCCGATACGCATTTGCCGCGGGGCTCGCGGCGGCTGCCCGAGCGCTGCGTCGAGCTCTTGGCGGGCGCCGACGCGATCATCCATGCCGGGGACTTCGTAACGGTCGCGGCATTGGAGGAGCTCGAGGCGCTCGGACCGCCGGTCCACGCGGTACACGGGAACATCGACGAGCCGGCGCTGCGACGCCGCTTGCCGCCAACGCTCGAGGTTGAGATCGCGGATGCTCGGATCGCGATCATTCACGATGCCGGATCCCGGACAGCTCGGCCGGAGCGACTGCGTGCCATGTTTCCGGACGCCGACTGTGTGATCTTCGGCCACACCCACGTGCCGGAGCACTCGCGGCACGGCACGTTCCAGGTCTTCAATCCGGGGAGTCCCACGGAGCGGCGCCGGGCAGCCAGCCACTCGATGGGCACCCTCCGGATAGAGGGCGGCACCATCACACTGCGTCACGTCTCGCTGTGATCGCCTGGCCGGCGTCGCTGCCCTCGGGAGGGGTGAGGTGGGTACCGTCCGGCGCCGACCCGACCTCAAGGAGGCTGTGATGGAGGGACATGACGCGGTTGTGATCGGCGGTGGGCACAACGGCCTCGCCTGTGCCTGCTACCTGGCGATCGCGGGACTCGACGTGCTAGTCGTCGAGCAGCACGCGAGCGTGGGCGGGATGACCATCACTGAGGAGCTCGCGGCCCCCGGCTTCAAGTCCGACGTCCACGCGAGCGGCTATCAGCTCGCAAACATCTCGCCGGTGCCGCGGGAGCTTGGGCTCGAAAGCCACGGTGTCGAGCTGATCGAGCCGGACTACGCCTGGGCGCATGCGTTCTCGGACGGCGGCTGCATCGCGGTGGGTCGCGACCTCGACGCGCTTCGGGGGAGCGTCGCCCGCTACTCGGCGCGCGATGCGGACACCACGATTGAGCTCTTTCGGCGGTATCGCGCGGAGCGCGAGGGCATCATCCGCTCGCTGTTCTCTGCGCCGCCGCCGCTCTCGGAGTCGATCCGGGAGATGGAGGCGACCCCCGGGGGCATCGACCGGTACCGGCTGAGCCTTCAGAGCATGCGTTCCTGGGGCGACGAGACCTTCGAGAGCGAGGAGGCGAAGTGCCTCTTCGGAGCGTTCGCGCCGTTCGTGGGCCACGGCCCTGACGATGCCGCCGGGGCGGAGATCGCGTGGCTGTTCGCGAGCGTCCTCCAGGCGGAGGGAAACATGCTGGTCCGCGGCGGGATGCACCAGGTCTCGCTGGCGCTTGCCGCCGAGCTCAAGCGGCTGGGTGGGACCGTCAGGACGGGTGTGTCGGCGGACCGGATCGAGGTCGATGGGAGCCGGGCGACAGCGGTGCGGCTCGCGGACCGCACCAGGATCGAGACGCGCCTCGTCGCCTCGAGCGTTGATCCAGCGCAGCTTGCCCTACGTCTCCTGGGCGCCGAGGTGATCGGCGCCGACGCCGCCCGGCGGATCAAGCGGCTGGAGTGGGGGGACCCGGTCCTAGTTATTTACGCCGCGCTCGACGGCCCGGTGGAGTATGCAGTGGGCCCCGAAGCCGGCAGGGCGGCGCACGTTCACCTATCGCCATCCTCGCTCGACGCGATGGCGACGGCGACGGACCAGTGCCGCGCGGGCATTCTTCCGGAGGATCCGGTGATCGTGAGCTGGAATGACTCCGAGGTCGACCCCACCCGCGTCCCCGAGGGCAAGCACCTGAAGAAGTTCGTCGTCCTCGGGGTTCCGTATGAGATCCGCGGGGACGCCACCGGCAAGGTCGGGGTTGGGAGCTGGGACGAGGTGCGGGAGCGATACGCGGATCAGCTCGTCGAGATGCTCGACGAGCGATATCTGCCGGGCCTGGGGCGGCGCATCGTCGGCCGAGCGGTGCATTCGCCGGTCGACATCGAGCGAAGGCTCTCATCCGCCGTTCGCGGGACCATCCCGCACGGGGCGATGATCCCGTACCAGTCCGGGGCCCTCCGGCCGACGCCCGACTTCGCCGGTTACCGCTCACCGGTCGAGAACGTGTACCTATGCGGGTCGGAAGCCCACCCCGGCGCCGGCGTATCCATGGCCGCCGGACGAAACGCGGCATGCGTCATCTGCCAAGACCTTGGCCGGGACCTGGATTCGATTCTCGCGTCGGTGTCCCGCCCCGCCCGGTAGGCGTCGCGGCTATTGGCTTCGGCTGCGCCAACCGCCGCCGCCGGGCTCATTGCCGGCGCTGCTGGAGGCAAACCGCGCCGCCGGCCTTCGGATCGACCACTCACCCTGCTCACGGGTGACGGCGAGCGGATGGACCTGGGGGAGAACGTCTACGCGGTGGCGAAGGCGATCAAGGGGCCGCGGCCGGTAATCCCGCTGTGAACGTGATCGCGTAGACGGCGATATCACCGGCAGCCCGGAGGGAGAGCGCATGGCGCTCGTGGCGCTCGTGGGCGCTCAGCTCGTACGCGCCGGGAGCGTTCACGGCGACCGTCCGACGCGCACCCCCGTCCATGGAGACGCTGATCTCGCCCTGACCGTCTACGCTCGTCCAGGCGCCCCCGGCCTCGTAATCGAACTCGAGCACATCATCGGGTTGGCTCGGGCGCCACGGCTCGGACACCGAGCCTCCGGGCAGGAGCTCCTCCGACGGGCGTGCGACCAGGGCGCCGGGTGCGTCGACCGGGCGCAGCGGTGGCATGAGGTCCGGCAGGTCGACGGCGAGGGAGACCGCCCGAAGTTCCTCCTGGATCGCCGTCTCGGTGCCGGCGTATTCGCCCTCCCCGAAGTGAAACCATCGGAGCGCGCCGCCCCGTCCCCATAGGAAGAGCGAGGGCCAGCCCCCGCAGCCGTAGTCGTGCCAGGCGAGATAGTCGCGGTCGAGCGCGACGGGAAATCCCACCCGAAGGCGCTTGAGGGCCGCTACCAGCTTCGCCTCGTCGCCCGTGAACGGGAATCGGGGGGAGTTCACCGCCAGGACCGTTAAGCCGTGCTTGACGTAGCGTTCGTTCCAGGCGCCCAGGTAGGGAAGCGTCCGCACGCTCGAGGCGTGAGCGACGTCCACGAAGTGGACGAGCAACGGCCCGCGGGCGCAGATGCGCTCCACGGGAGGAGGCCCGGCTCCCAGCCATCTCAACCGCGGCGGGAATGGCGGCACTGCGATGTCCGTGACTGCCGGGCGCACGGCGCCGGTATTGTGCTCGCTTCGAGCCGGGCGGGCGATCGAGAAATCAGGAGGAGTCCATGAAGTCGACGATCTGGGAGCGAGTCTCGCGGGCGCGGGAGCGATGGAACGTGCTGCGCCATCCGTTCTACGTCCGCTGGACCGCGGGCGAGCTTACGGCCGAGGAGCTCGCGCGCTACTCAGGGCAGTACCGGCACGCCGTCGTGGCGATCGCCCTGATCAGCGAGGAGGCTGCGGACGCCGCGCCGACGCGCGCGGAGCTTCGCGCGCACGCGGTCGAGGAGCGCGAGCACGTACGGCTGTGGGATGACTTCGTGGTCACGAGCGGCGGTGAAGTGGGCGCCGAGCCCGCTCCCGAGACGGCGCAATGCGTCGACGCCTGGTCGGCCGGCGAGGATCTCGTCTGCACGCTCATCACCCTGTACGCGATCGAGAGCGCCCAGCCCGAGATCTCCCGCATCAAGCGCGAGGGGCTCATCGCGAGCTACGGCTTCGCTAAGGGGGAGAGCACACGCTATTTCGAGGTGCACGAGGAGCTGGACTCAGCTCACGCCGCGCAGACCAGGGAGCTCCTGGGTCGGCTCGCCGAAGGGGTCGACGAGGATCGCCTCGCGGCCGCCGCCGAGCGGGCATACCGCGCCAACTGGCGCCTCCTGGACGGCCTCTAGGCCGAGGCTCGGCCGCCGGCGTGCGCTGGCGCGACCGCCTCATCGGGATCGTCCTTGGACTCGCCCTCGGTGTGGGAGTCGTGGTGGTGTTCGTGTTCGTCTTCAGCGAACAGACCGTCGACGCGCCCTCGCTTTCCGGCGAGTCACCGACGGGCGGAAATCATCGACATGGCGAGCTCCGGTCCGGCGAGCCCCGGCCCGTCACCGTCCGGATCATCGGCGGCGCTCCGCCGGAAGCCGGCCCGCCGGAGCTCCGCTACCAACAGGGCGAGACGATCCGGCTGAACGTGGTGTCGGACGCTACCCTGGCGGTGCGGCTTACCGGCTACGGGCTGACGCGGACGATCCCGGCCGGCAAGCCCACCGAGATCCGGGCGAAGGCCGCGCAAACCGGCTCGTTCGCGCTGATCGTCGCCGACTCGCGCATTGCCGTCGCGCAGATAGCCGTAAGCCGGCGCTAGACGGGTGCCACGATCTCGGCGAGCCGGCGGTCCAGCGCCTCGGAGAGCGCATCGCGCAGCGGGCCCGTATCGGTTCGCTCGGCCAGCTGCTGCAGGAAGCCGTCGATGATCAGCCGCCTGGCCTGTGCCTCTGGCATGCCGCGGGCGCGCAGGTAGTAGAGCTGATCGGGATCGATCTGGGCGACGGCGGCTGCGTGCGTGCAGCGCACATTGTTGGCCTCGATTTCGAGTCCGGGGATCGCGTCGGCGTGAGCGCGCTTGGACAGGAGCAGGTTCCGGCTCTCCTGGAAGGCATCGGTCTGCTGCGCCCCGGGATCGACACGGATCATGCCTCGCCACACCGCGGTGGCGCGGTCCGCGAGGACGCCGCGGAATGCGAGGTCCGAGGTGGTGTGGGGAGCGGCGTGCTCCTGCGTCGTGTCGAAGTCGAGGTGCTGCTGCCCGCCCCCGGCATAAGCGCCGGTGACCTTGGCGCTCGAGCCCGGTCCGCCCAGCTCGGTCTCCATGCGGACCTTGCCGCGGGCCGAGCCGAACCCGAGCGCCACCCACTCGAGTGACGCGTCACGAGCGAGTTCCGCCCGCTGGGTCGCGAACACCCAGGTTTGATCCGAGAGCTCCTGCTCGCAGACGTAGCGCAGGTTCGCCCCCTGGCCGACCGACAGCTCGACGACCCCGTTGAAGAGCCCCTCTCCGTCGGGGTCGGCGGAGACGTAGCGCTCCCAGACCTCCGCCTGCGCCTCCTCGTCCAGCACGATCAGCGCGCGCCAGCCGAGGCCGCCCTCACCCTCGTGCACGACCGACAGGCGCACCGGCTCAGCCAGGCGCTGACCCCGCGGGACGTGCACGAGCACACCGTTCGTCCAGTCGCGCTCGTTGCGCGCCACGAAAGGGTCCTCGGCGGAGACGATCGAGCCGAAGCGGGAGGTGACCAGGTCCGGCAGGCGCTCGGCCGCTTCGGACAGCGGCAGCACGACCGCCCCGCCCTCCTCCCCGGTTCGGTCATCCAGTCCCTCCACGCGCCCCTCGCGAGGAACATAGGAGTCGAGATCGAGCCCCGAGAGGTCAGTGAACTCCCAGCCCTTCGCCTTCGGGGTCGGCAGTGCCAGCTCACGCGCCAAAGAGGCGCCTTTCCGGCGCCTCTGGATAAGCCAATCAGGCTCGGCGGTCGCGACGGCGCTAGCCAATCGAACCTTCCATCTGAAGCTCAATGAGGCGGTTCATCTCGACCGCGTACTCCATCGGGAGCTCCTTGGTGATCGGCTCGATGAACCCATTCACGATCATCTTCGAAGCCTCCTCCTCGTCCAGGCCGTGCGCCTGGAGGTAGAAGAGCTGCTCCTCACCGATCTTCGAGACCGATGCCTCATGGCCGATGTTGGCGTCGTTCTCGTCGATGCGGATCGTGGGATAGGTGTCGGAGCGCGACTCCTCGTCGAGCAGAAGCGCGTCACAGACGACCTTGGACTTCGCCTCGGTCGACCCCTTCGCGACCTCCAGCAGGCCGCGGTAGGTCCCGCGCCCGCCATTCTTCGAAATCGACTTGGCGAAGACCGAGGACGTCGTCTTCGGTGCGCCGTGGATGACCTTGCCGCCCGCATCCTGGTGCTGGCCGGCGCCGGCGAACGCGATCGAGAGGATCTCGCCGTGCGCCTCGGGGCCGAGCAGGTAGATCGACGGGTACTTCATCGTCAGCTTCGAGCCGAGGTTGCAGTCGACCCACTCCATCGTCGCACCCTCGTACGCGACGGCGCGCTTGGTGACCAGGTTGTAGACGTTGTGCGACCAGTTCTGGACGGTCGTGTAGCGGACGCGCGCGCCCGGCTTGGCGACGATCTCGACGACCGCCGAATGGAGCGAATCGGTGGAGTAGACGGGCGCGGTGCAGCCCTCGATGTAGTGAACGTCCGCGCCCTCCTCGGCGATGATGAGCGTCCGCTCGAACTGGCCCATGTTCTCGGTGTTGATCCGGAAGTAGGCCTGGAGCGGCATCTCGACCTTGACGCCCGCGGGGACGTACACGAACGAGCCGCCCGACCAGACGGCGGAGTTGAGCGCGGCGAGCTTGTTGTCGTTGGGCGGGATCACCGTAGCCCAGTACTCGCGGACGATGTCCTCGTGCTCGCGAAGGCCCGAGTCCATGTCGAGGAAGATCACGCCCTGCTTCTCCAGGTCCTCGCGGACCTGGTGGTAGACGACCTCGGACTCGTACTGCGCGCCGACCCCCGACAGGAACTTGCGCTCGGCCTCTGGGATGCCGAGGCGGTCGAAGGTCTTCTTGATGTCCTCTGGGACCTCGTCCCAGCTGCGGCCAGCCTTCTCGGAGGCGCGCACGAAGTAGTGGATGTCGTCCCAGTCGATTCCGCCGAGGTTCCCGCCCCAGGTGGGGGTCGGGCGCTGCTGGAAGTGCTCGAGCGCCTTCAGCCGGAACTCGCGCATCCAGTCCGGCTCGTCCTTGTACTGGGAGATGGACTCCACGACCTCGCGGGAAAGCCCCTTGGGCGCCTTGTAGGCATAGCCGGTCTCGGGATCGCGGAAGCCGAAGCGCTCGGCGTAGTCGGAGCCGATCTCCTTGAGTGCCTCTTCCTGCTCGGTGAGCTCCTTGGGGGAGAGGGTGGGGACTGCGATCTCGGGAGTTGCCATAGAGAGCCTCAAACCTCCAGCTTGACTTCGCCGTCCTCGACACGGGCCTCGAAGACCTCGACGGGCTGATACGCGGGGAGAGTCTTCGGCCTGCCGCTGCGCAGGTCGAAGAGCGAGCCGTGCCGTGGACACTCCACTGTACAGGCGGCGGGATCGAACTCGCCTTCGGCGAGGGGACCGTCGTCGTGCGAGCAGCGATCCTCGATCGCGTAGAGCTCGCCGTCGGCCGCGTGAAAGACGCCGACCTTGCGGCCGTCGACCTCCACGAGGCGCATCTCGCCCTCGGAAAGCTCCTCGAGCCTGCAAACGGTCGTCGTTGTCCTCGTACCAGTCGTCACTTTATTCCTACTGCGGAACTAGGATTTTAGCGGTAGCTCCAGCGCCGCCTGATCAGCCCACCCGGGCCGGCTGATGTGTGACGGGCGTCACTGTCGCCCGGCGCCGACCCCGGTAAGAACCCCGGCCAAGGCCGAACCCACGTTCGTCCGTGCCCCGGGCGCCGGACCGCAAGCAGCGGTCGCCGTGCCCGCCCACCGGACGGACCGGCCTGCAATGAAAGCGACCCCACGCATGCGTGGGAGTACCGCCAGGAGGTGGTTCAAACGATGCGCAAGCGCATCGCAGCTATCGCCGTATCCGCCGCCGCTGTGGCTGCGCCCGTGGCTGCGCAGGCCTCGCCTTCCGAGGTCATGCCCGAGCGTCACCCTGCGTACGAGAAGCGCTATCTCGACGTGCGACAGAGCGTCGTCAAGCGTCTCGGGCTGCGCGAGGCCGGCCGCAACATCGTGCGGGATGGCTACCTGGAGAAGGACGGGGACACCCACCCGGCAACGAAGCCCGAGGTGGTCGCCTCGACCGAGCGCATGGAGGCGTCGCTGAATCCGCCCGAACTCGCGACTGAAACAGCGACGAGCACCAGCACTACGACCACGGCGCCTGCCACGAGCTCAACGAGCTACTCCAGCGGCGCCATCGCCTCGTCGACGGTCCAGTGCGAGTCCGGCGGCGACTACACCGCCGTAAACCCCGCAGGGTATTACGGCGCGTATCAGTTCGACCAGCAGACCTGGGACGCGTACGCGCCCTCCGGCTATCAGGGTGTGAATCCAGCGGAGGCGCCGCCCGCGATCCAGGATGAGACGGCGGCGAGCGTGCCATATGACGCGTGGCCGCAGTGCTGACTTAACTCAGCACCCGAGTTGGATGGAGGGCCCCGAGGCGAAGGTCTCGGGGCCCTTTCCTCGGAACAGAGGGATCGGCCGCGCCGCGCCAGGCTAGAGCCCGGCGCGGGTAGCCTCGGCAGGATCACCCGGCCGCCCCTCGTCCTCCCAGCCGGCGGGAGTTCCCAGGCTCGCGCTCTTCACGACCTTGAGGCCCAGCAGCGCGCACTTCATGCGCGTCGCCGAGATGTCGATGCCGAGGAGGTCGAGGACGAACTCCTTCGGCAGCTGCAGGAGCTCCTCCCGGCTCATCCCCGCCAGCTCGTCGGTGAGCATCGACGTCGCCGCGGTCGAGATCGCGCACCCCTTGCCGTCGAAGGCCACCGCGTCCACGCGCCCCTCGTCGTCGAGGCGGATGAATACGTGCTGCTCGTCGCCGCAGAACGGGTTGTTGTCGGAGAACTCGAGGTCCGCGTCGCCTAGGCGGCCGAAGTTGTGCGGCCGCTTGTAGTGCTCCAGGATCTGCTCGCGGTAGAGGTCGTCCATCGCCATCCCTAGGGGAGCTGGAAGACCCGCCGGACGTCGTGCAATGCCTCGACGAGCCGGTCGATCTCCTCCGGGGTGTTGTAGACGGCGAGGCTGGCGCGGGTTGTCGCGGCGACTCCGAGCCGGTCCATCAGGATCTGCGCGCAGTGGTGGCCGGCGCGGACGCAGACCGCGTGGCGGTCGAGGATCTCGGCGACGTCGTGGCCGTGCACTCCCTCGAGCTCGAACGAGATGATCCCGGCCCGGTCGTCCCCCGGCGGCGGGCCGAAGATGCGCAGCCCGGGCACCTCACCCAGCCGCTCGAGCGCGTAGGAGGTGAGCTCCGCCTCGTGAGCGTGCGCTGCGTCGAGGCCGACCACGTCCAGCCACTCGATCGCGGCCGCCAGCCCAATCGCCTCCGCGATCGCTGGTGTTCCCCCCTCGAACTTCGCCGGCAGGTCCGCCCAGGTGATCTCCTCCCGGCGGACGGTGCGAATCATGGAGCCGCCGCCGATGAACGGCGGCATCTCCTCGAGCAGCTCGCGCCGGCCGTAGAGCGCGCCGATCCCGGTCGGCCCATACATCTTGTGGGAGGTGAGGGCGTAGAAGTCCGCGCCAATCGCCGCCATGTCCAGCGGGAGCTTTGGGCCCGCCTGGGCCCCGTCGACGACCACGAGCGCGCCGGCGTCGTGCGCCATCCGGGTGACGTGGCGGATCGGATTGATGGTCCCCAGGACGTTCGACACATGGGCGACGCCGACCAGCTTCGGCCGGCGCTCCAGAAGCGCTGCGTACGCGTGGAGGTCGAGGCGCGCGTCCTCGTCGATCGGGATCCAGTCGAGCTCGGCGCCCTTCTCGACCGCGAGCTGGTACCAGGGGACGATGTTCGAGTGGTGCTCCATCTCCGTGAGCAGGATCCGATCGGCCTCGCCCACGTTCTGGCGCCCCCACGAGTATGCGACGAGGTTGAGCGCCTCGGTGGCGTTGCGGACGAAGACGACCTCGCGCCGGTCGCCCGCTCCGAGCCGCGCGGCGACGATCTCGCGGGCGCGCTCGTACATCTCGGTCGCCTGCTCGGAGAGGCGGTAGACGCCTCGGTGGACGTTCGCGTTCTGCTCGCGCCAGTACCGGTCGAGTGCCTCGATCACCGCCAGCGGCTTCTGTGAGGTGGCGCCGCTGTCGAGATAGGCCAGCCTACGTGAGTCCTGCTCGCGTGCGAGGATCGGGAACTGCGCGCGGATCTCCTCCATATTCGGCGGTGTCGCCGGAAGGCTCTCGGCGCCGGGTGTGACCGCGGTGGCTTCCATCCGTGCGGGGGCCGCTAGGCGGCGGCCGCCTCCATCTCCTCGCGGATCCAGCCGTAGCCGCGCTCCTCGAGCGTCTCGACGAGCTCCGGGCCGCCTTCCTTGACGATGCGCCCGTCGAACATGACGTGGACGAAGTCGGGCTTCACGAGATGCAGGATGCGCTGGTAGTGGGTAATGATGAGAACGCCCATATCCGGGCCGGCGAATTGGTTGACGCCTTCGGCCACGGTCCGCAGCGCGTCGATGTCGAGCCCGGAGTCCGTCTCGTCGAGCACCGCGAGCTCGGGCAGCAGCATCGCGAGCTGGAGGATCTCCATGCGCTTCTTCTCGCCACCCGAGAATCCCTCGTTGAGGTAGCGACTGGAGAACTCGCGGGGGATGTTCATTAGCTCCATCGCCGCCTCGGCCTCCTTGCGGAAGTCCTTCAACTTGATCTCGGCCTCCCGGCGCGCCTCGCGATGAGCGTTCACCGCCATCCGCAGGTACTTGGCGACGGTCACGCCGGGAATCGCGACGGGGTACTGGAAGGCCATGAAGAGTCCGGCCCGCGCGCGGTCCTCGGGTGCCTCCTCGGTGATGTCCTCGCTTTTGAAGCGGATCTCACCCGCGGTCACCTCGAACGAGGGATGGCCCATGATCGCGTTCGCCAGCGTCGACTTGCCCGAGCCGTTCGGGCCCATGAGCGCATGGATCTCGCCCTTCGAGACGTCGAGGTCGAGCCCCTTGAGGATCTCCTTGCCCTCGGCGCTTACTTGCAGGTCTCTGATCTCCAGATCCGCCATAACTCTCCGTTGTCTTGGGTTTTCAGGGGAAACGCGCTATGCGGCTTGGCCGGCGAGCGGCTCTCGGACCGCGTGCTGCTGGGCGAACTCCACCAGCTCGGCCAGGGTGGTTCCGGCGAGCGCCTTGGTGATGCCGCCGTGAACCCGCGTCCACAGGAGCCTGGTCGCGCATGCCTGGTCATCCGCCTCGTGCGAGCACAGGACGCGGCCCTCGCGCGTCTCGTAGAAGCACTCCATTGGCGCGATCGGGCCCTCCAGCGCCTGGACGACGTCCAGCATGGCGATCTTCGAGGCGGGTCGCGCCAGCCGGTAACCGCCGTGCGCGCCGCGCACGGACGTGACCAGCCCGGCCTCGCGAAGCTTCGCCACGAGGTGCTCGAGGTAGGAGAGTGGAAGCGTCTCCGACTCGGCAACCGTGCTCAGAGCGACGGGCTCGCCGCCGCCCTCCGGAGCGTCCGGCGCCCGGCGCCCCAGCTCGACCATCAGCCGCACGCCGTATTCCGCCTTCGTCGAGAACAGCATCTCGAGGTAAATCCTACTCGACAGGTCGGATAAGCGGCCGGGAGCGACTCGCCGCGCACGCGGCGGATCGTCTCTCGAGTCACCCGGCAGCGAGTTGTGACGTACTCGCCCGCGGTCCTCGCGGCCGCTTGAGCTGCGGGTGTTCCGACTGCGGACACGTCACCGAGCTTACGCCGGTTCGTTCGGTCGGTGTAAGCGATCAGTGTGTGATTGCGCGCACCGACGCACCCCCGAGGCCTCATGCCGTCCGGCCCAGCAGCCGGGCCGCCGCCGCGAGCACCGGAAACGCGACCGCCTGGACCGGCGCGGGCGGACTCGTCGGCTTGAACTCCGGACGGAACTCGTGCATCACGGCGGCACCCAGAAGCGGATCGCGTGTGCCCTTGGACGTGAGCTTGCCCTGCTGGGCGAGCCCGCGCTATCAGCCGGAGGAACTCCTCGGTCCGCAGCGCGGGCCGCGTCTCCCAGATCACCCGCGCCGTCTCCGTGCCCCCGTTCCACATCGCGTGAGCGGTCCCGCGGGCGTGTAGAGGTCCTCGCCCGCGACGAGCGTCTTGCTCTCGCCGTCGATCCGCGCCGCCATCCTGCCCGCCAGAATCTCGAAGTGCTCGTCCTGGCTGGGATGGAAGTGCTCGAGCGGCTCGACGGAGCCAGGTTCGTACGTCGCCTCCGGCTCGAGCAGTTCGCCGTCCGTCTCAGCGGCGCTGCGGACGACGCGCAGCGTCATTCTCGCCGCGGGGTTTGAGATCACGTCGCCGGCGGGCATCGCCGTACCCTAGCGCCGCGGCCTCGCTGCTACGGCTCGATCAGGCCCTTGCGGATGGCGTAGCGGACGAGCTCGACCCGGTCGCGCATACCGAGCTTTCGCATCGCGTTCGAGCGGTGGTTCTCGACCGTCTTCTCGGAGAGGTGGAGGATCTCGGCGATCTCGCGGTTCGTGTGCGCCTCGGCGACGAGCTTCACCACCTCCTGCTCGCGCGGCGTTAGCTCGTCCTCGCGGGCGGACCCCTCGCCGAGGACGTCCTGGATCAGCGCCCGCTGCGCCTCGGGGGTGAGGAACGGCTCGCCGCGCTGCACCGCCCGCACCGCCTCGAGGAGATCGGAGTCCGCCTGCGCCTTCAGCACGTAGCCGGACGCGCCCGCCTTCAGTGCCTCGAACAGGTAGCGCTCGTCGTCGTACATCGAGAGGATCAGGATCGAGACGTCCGGCGCCTGCGCGCGGATCTCACGGGTTGCCTGGAGGCCGGTGAGCTTCGGCATCTTCACGTCGAGGATCGCCAGGTCGGGCTTCTCGCGGATCGCCATGTCGCGCGCCTCGGCGCCGTCCGATGCCTCACCGATCACCGCGATGTCGGGCTGCTGCTCGAGCAGCATCCGCAGCCCGGAGCGCACGATCCCGTGATCGTCGGCGATCAGGACCTTCATCGCCGCGTTGACCTCGGCGAGGGCGTGTGCAGCTGTCCGTCGTGTTTCCACCCGCCAGGTGTATCGGTCGCCTCGAGCGGCACCGTTAGGCGCACCGTGGTGCCCGAGCCCGGCCGCGACTCCACCTGCAGGTCGCCGCCGACCAGAAGCGCGCGCTCGCGCATTCCCGCGATCCCGAGCCCCCGGGCCGCCTGGTCGAACGTGAATCCGGAGCCGTCGTCCGCGACCGTCAGCTGCACGCGATCCCCGGACCGCACGAGCTCCGCCCGCACGTGGTCGGCGCCGGAGTGCTGCTGCGCGTTCGACAGCGCCTCCTGCGCGACGCGGTAGACGACGAGTTGCACGTCCGCCGGGAGCCCCGAGAAGTCGCCACGGGACTCGAAGCTCGCGCGGATTCTTCCGCGCTGACCGAGCTCCTTCACGTGCCCCGCGAGCGCGGCCTTGAGGCCGAGATCGTCGAGCGCCGTAGGGCGAAGCTGGCGGGCCAACATCAGGAGCTCCTCCATCGCCTGGTTCGCGAGGGCCTTTGTCTCCGCGAGCTCATGGGCGAGGGTCACCGGCGCCTTCGCCCGCGCTGCCTCCAGGCGCAGGAGCAGGGCGGTCAGGGACTGATTCACCTCATCGTGGAGGTCGCGCGCGACCCTCGCGCGCTCCTCCTCCTGGGCTGCGAGCGCGGTGCTCGTCGTGCGTCGCCGCTCGGCCTCGAGCCGCTCGAGCATTCGACGGAAGGCTCGGTTCAGCCGCTCGACCTCCTCCGGGGCTCCCAGGCCATCGGCCGCGATCCGCAGGTTCGCGCCGGGCCGCGACAGGTCGACCCGCTCCATCTCGTCGACCAACCGCTCGAGCGGGCGGAACCGCCGCTGCAGCATGATCACGTTGACGAGGATCATCAGGAACACCGCGAGCACGAGGATCAGCACCAGGGCCGGATGCGCGGAGACGTCCAGGCTGGGGTTACCGGCGATAGCGACTGCGACCACGGCCGCAACCATCAACAGCAGGTTGGCGACGAGCACCTGGGTGAGGAGGCTCTGGCGACGCATGCACCGTTAAGTATCGACCTCGCGCGGCCTTTGCGCCTAGGGGCCAGCCCCTAGTCGATTGGGGTGCCTGCCCTCACCGGAATTCGGCACCGCGTGTGCCATCCTTGGACGAGCGTTCGAATCCAACGCCAACGAATTCCACTCGAATGACTACGACCCGCAGATCCAACTTCGTCGCCGGCCTACGCACCGTCATCCTGATGGCCGCGCTCGGCGGCCTCCTGGTCGTCATCGGCTACGCGATCGGCGGTATCAAGATCGCCAGCGTCTTCCTGGTGATCGCGCTGGCGATGAACTTCATCGCCTACTGGTTCAGTGACAAGATCGCGATCGCCAGCGCGGGGGCGAAGCCGGTCTCAGAGGCGGAGGCGCCGCGGCTCTACCAGATGGTCCGCGAACTCACCACGCGGGCCGGCCTGCCGATGCCGCGGCTCTACATCATCCCAAGCGACCAGCCGAACGCCTTCGCGACCGGCCGCAATCCACGGCGCGCGGCGGTCGCGGTTACGTCCGGCATCACGCGGCTTCTATCGGAGGACGAGCTGCGCGGCGTGCTCTCGCACGAGCTCGCGCACGTGCGCAACCGCGACATCCTCACTCAGTCCATCGCCTCGGCGATCGGCGCGATGATCACCTGGATCGCCTACCTGTTCCTGTGGTTCGGCGGCGATGACGAGTCGCCGCTCGGCCTCCTTGCGAACCTGGCGCTGTTCCTGCTCGCGCCGATCTCCGCGAGCCTGATCCAGCTCGCGATCTCGCGCCAGCGCGAATACTCAGCGGACGCCACCGGCGCCGAGATCTGCGGCAACCCCGAGTCCCTCGCCTCAGCACTCTTGCGCCTCGAAGAGGGGGCGAAGGCGATCCCGATGCGGGTCAACCAGGCGACCGAGCCGCTCTACATCGTGAAGCCGTTCTCAGGCGGCGGAATCGCGGCGCTGTTCTCGACGCACCCCCCGATCGAGGAGCGCGTGCGCCGCCTGCGGCAGATGCGCCCGAGCCTCAGCTAGTTCGCTCAGGGCTGCCGCGGCGAGGGTCCGCACCCCGCTCGCGAAGACGCTTCACATCCATGCTCGCGCCGTCCTCGCAGTCCCCGCTGCGGAGTCTTCCCGATCGGGGCCCGGACCCTCGCCCCTGATAACTCTCGTTTCGGCCTCGGCTCTGGCGAGTCTGCCGCGGCTTGGAGGGTCAAGGGCTATACTTTGAAGTAAATCCGGATCGAGATTCAGGAGTATTGGATGGCGACTGCGGCTGAGCCCATCGAGGAGATCAAGCAGAGGATCGATCTCATCGCGAATGAGAAGGCCCGCGAGGAGGTCGGGGCCGGCGCGAAGCTGATCGACGTCCGCGAGCCGTACGAGTGGGACGAGGCGCACCTTGAGCGTGCGATCCACGTGCCGCAGGGCGAGCTGCTCGACCGGATCTCTGAGGTGGCGCCCGATCGCTCCGAGCGGATCGTGCTGTACTGCCGCACCGACAACCGCTCCTCCCGCGCGGCCGACGTGCTCCAGGACCTGGGCTACGAGAACGTCTCGGTCATGCGGGGCGGGATCGTGGGCTGGCAGGAGGCCGGCTTTCCCGTGGTCGCCCCGCAGGGCCTCACGGCCGAGCAGCGGATGCGCTACTCGCGGCACACGCTCCTCCCGGAGATCGGGGTCGAGGGGCAGGTCAAGCTGCTGAACTCGAAGGTCCTGCTGATCGGCGCAGGCGGGCTCGGCGCTCCCTCCGCCTTCTATCTCGCCGCTGCCGGCGTCGGCACGCTCGGCATCATCGACGACGACGTCGTCGATGAGACCAACCTCCAGCGCCAGGTCATCCACACGACGGATCGCGTCGGGATGCCGAAGACGGCTTCCGCCCGCGCCTCGATCGAGGCGCTCAACCCCGACGTCAACGTCGTCGAGCACCGGACCCGGCTCAACGCCGAGAACATCCTCGACATCATCGCCGACTACGACGTCCTGGTGGACGGGGCCGACAACTTCCCCACCAGATACCTGCTGAACGACGCTTCGGTGAGGCTGCGAAAGCCGGTCGTCTCGGCTTCGATCCTCGCCTTCGACGGCCAGATCTCGACGTTCGTGCCCTATGAAGGTCCGTGCTACCGGTGTCTCTATCCCGTTCCGCCGCCCCCGGAGATGGCGCCCAGTTGCGGCGCCGCCGGCGTGCTCGGCGTGATGGCGGGCGTCATGGGCCTGCTTCAGGCGAACGAGGTGATCAAGCTGGTCGCCGGCATCGGCGAGCCGCTGATCGGGCGGCTCTTGCTCTACGACTCGCTGGGCAGCCGGTTCACCGAGCTCAAGGTCAAGCGCGATCCTGACTGCCCGATCTGCGGCGACGCCGCCGAGCAGATCCCCGAGTCGGAGATGGGGAAGTTCCCCGACTACGAGGCGTTCTGCGCCGGCGAGCCGGTCCTGCGCTGAGCATTCGCCGGACTCCGCCCGACGCATACGATTCGCCGATGCCGACCGTGAAGATCCCGCCAGTGCTCCGCGCCCAGACGGGCGGCCAGGCGGAGCTGCAAACGGAGGGCGCGACCGTCGGCGACGTGCTGCGGTCGCTCACGGCGGCCCATCCTGACACCCGCTCTCAGCTCTTCTCGGACGGCGGTGAGCTCAACCGCTACGTCAACGTCTACCTGAACGACGAGGACGTCAGGGTGCTCGACGGGCTGGAGACGCCGTTATCGGAGGCGGACACGGTCGTGATCCTGCCCGCGATGGCGGGCGGCAGGTCCCATCGACGACGGCCCGCTCCGGCAGCTTTGGAAGCTGGCTGACCGCTGTATCTGAGCCCCGACCGTTGTGCTTGAGCAGCCTCGAGTGAGGCCCTCACCCGGTTTCGGCCGAGCCGCCGCGCCGCCTGCGGTAAAGGACGATCCCTGCGGCCCCCGCGATCGCGGCCAATCCCCCGCCGAGGATCGCGACCGTCGCACCACCGGATCCCGACCCGGGCGTCGCGGCAGCCGAGGGATCTAGTCGATTGCCGCCGTGCTCGCCGCCGCCGGATCCGGTGGCACTCGGGGAGGGGAGGACGTACTGGTTTTGAGCCGGACTGCTTCCCAACGCGGTCGCCGGCGCCGCGAGGAGAAGCATGATCACGCCCAAAGCCAGCCATCGGCCACCCCGCCGGGCATGTCGATTGGTCTCCCGCCTCATCCGAACGCGGAAGCTTACAACGTTGCCCGCGCCGCGCCCACTTGATGCGCGAGGGCGCTGAGGCGCGCCGGTGGCGCTCGGTGACGCTGCTCAGCGCCCTTCCGCCCGCGTGAATTGCGTGAACGCTCCATAAGCCGGCTTCCGATCTCCGTCGTTTCGCAGCAGCCCGGCCGAGCTGCAGAAGCTGCACGCCGTCGGGGCGGAAGGCGGGGGATCGCGCCACTCGAACCAGTAGACGCGGTCGAGGTGCCAACGTGTGCGCTCCCGCAGCAGGAGCCTGAACGACTGGGTCAGCAATCGCTTCTGGCCCTGCAGGCCCGCGTTCAGGTCGGAATGATCGGGTGGCCCGGAGCCCCAACCCAACTCTGTGATCCACAAGGGCTTCGACGTATCACCGTTCTGCCTCATCACGGCTCGAACCTTTCGCACCTGGAGCTGGAGCTGATCGATGTCGCGGGCGTAGGCGTGCAGCGCGACGACGTCGAAGTCGTCCTCGACGCCGCGCTGGTCGAAGAGCTTGCCGAGGTATTGCCAGGCGGTCAATGCCCCCTCCTTCGGGAAGCCGGGTAGGCCCGCAAGCACGATCTGCGCGCGCGGATCCTCGTTCTTGATTGCGTCGTGCGAGATCCGCAGCAGCTCGGCGTATCTCGTCACCGATGGGCTCGGAGTGAAGTAGTGAACGAGACTCGGCTCGTTCCACACCTGCCAGGCAGTGATCGGGATGGGATCCGCGTCGCAATGACATAGAGCGTGAAAGGGGCTGGGACCGCCATCGGGGGCCGGTTGCCAGAAGGTTCCATCGGGCCGATAACGATCGACTGCCGCCTGCAGGAATTCGGTCCACGCCCGTTCGGCGCGCGGGCCCCCGAGCGGCGGGGTCGTGACCTCGGGGGCAACCCAAGCCGGCGTTGCGGCGAAGAGGGGAAGCGGTTCGATCCCGTGGGCGGCGAGACCTCCGATCGTCTGGTCGGTCGCGGCCCAGTCATACGAGCCGGGATGGGGCTCCACCGACGCCCAGTTGAGCCCGAACCGCACCGTCTCCACCCCTGCCGCGGACATCTCCTCGAGATCCCGGGTATCGGGCGGAATGGCTGGAACGACCCCGAAGAAATCCTGGGGCACACCGGGGTTGGATACACCCGAGCCTGATCCGCAGCCCACTAGGAAAAGAGCCGCCCCAGCGACGGCGAGCACGATGGACCTGCGCGAAGCTCGCGGCATTGGTCGCGCCGCCCGTCCCGCTCGTCGCATGCGACGTCGAGGATACAAATCGCGGCTGCCCGCTCGACGGCGGCGTCAGCGAGCAGCGCGGCCGTGATCGGCGCGCTCCCCCGATGCACAGCGCCATGGATGAGGAGACGTCGCTAGTTGTTGCGTCGGCGGACGGCTGCTCAGCCGGCCCGCCTGGTGAGCCGCTTGAACGGCTTGTACGCGGGCTTCGGCTTGCGGTTGTTCTTGAGCAGACCCGCGGAGGTGCAGAAGCTGCACGCCACGTCGGTGTTGGACTTGGGCGGATCGCGCCAAAAGAACCAGAACACGCGCTCGATCTTCCAGGCCTTGCGACGATCCAGTAGCAGCCTGTAGGTCTTCTCGAGCATCCGCTTCTGGCCGCGCATCCCCTTGTTGAGCCCGAACTTGTCAGGGTGGGCGGACCCGTAACCATGCTCCGTTAGCCACAGCCCGGTTCGCTTGTCGTGCCGCTTCTTCATCACCTTGCGGAACTGCGCGATGAGACTGCGGAGGTCGCTGACGTTGTGTGCGTACGGATGCAGCGCAGCGGCGTCGAAGCTTGCCTTGATCCCCTTCACGCGGTAGAAGCGCTTGAGGTAGGGGATCGCGGCGATGTCACTTGGCTTACCGCCGCCGGAGAGCCCGGCGAGGATCAGCTTCGCCTTGGGATCCGCCTGCTCGATGGCCGGGCGGGAGAGCTTGACGAGCTTCGCGTACTTGCTCGGCGAAGGCTTCGGCGTGAAGTAGTGCTTCAGGTTGGGCTCGTTCCAGATCTGCCACTCCTTGATCGGAACCGGACGAGCGTCACAGCCGCACTGGGCATGGAAGGGGCTGCCCCAGAAGCTGCCGCCGGGACCGTAGCGCCGGACAGCGGCGCCGACGAAGTTCTGCCACGCCTCGCCGTCCTGTTGGCTTCCAACCGGCGGCGTCGTGGCCTCGCTGCTCACCCAGCGGGGCGTCCCGGCGAGATTCGGCAAGACATGGACGCCCTTCGCTGCGAGACTCCCGATCTGCCGGTCCGTCACGCTCCAGTTGAAGCCGCCGGACTGCTGAGGCTGCACCGAGGCCCAGTTCAGACCGATCCGCACGGTACGAACCTTGATCCTCGCGATCCGGCTGATGTCCTTTCCGTCAAGCGGGGCCGGCCCGGGGAGCAGGCCGAAGAACGTCCGCGGGACCTTGGCCCGCTTGTGGTGCCCACTGCCGGCGACGCCTGTACCTGCCCCGAGCATGAGCAGCGCCAAAGCCACCGCGGCAGTGGCCACAGTGGCCGCAACGGACAGCATTACGGCCCGTCGCCTCGCGAACGACTGATTCGGTTCAAGATTCGCGGTCACGTTTACCCCCACCGGTCGAAGCCACGAAGGCCGCATAGTAGTTGTTACGTCGTTCCGACGCTCCGCTTCCTGGTCGGCGCGTCTCACCGTTGACCGTAGGCGGCAGTGCCGCCGGCGATGTTTGGCGGGGTCCTACACTTCCCGCCGCCCTTGCCGCCGGCCTCGTCTGCAAGCCACGCTTCGACCCTCGCTCGACGACGTTGGGATGACCTCGATGCGTGGGTCGTTCTCGGGTTCGCCGTGGCGTTCGCAGCGTTCCTGATCCTCGTCGAGACCCGCTCCAACACCTTCTTCAACGACGAGATCGCGATCTTCCAGCGTCTAGGCGAAGGGATCGACGGGCAGTCGATCCTGGAGCCGCACAACGGACACCTCATCCTCCCGGCGAATCTCGTCTACGCGGGCATCTTCGCCTGGGTCGGGCCGAGCTATACGGCGCTCCGAGTGATCGGCGTCCTCGTGCTCATCATCTGCTGCGCACTCTTCTTCGTCTTGGCGAAGCGACGGGTGGGAGCTGTGGCCGCGCTTGCGCCCACCATCGTCCTGCTCTTTCTCGGTTCATCGTGGGAGGCGCTCCTCTGGCCGCTGACGATGCTCACCTTCGTGCTATCGATCGCCTCCGGTCTCGGCGCGCTCATCGCCCTGGAGCGAAACGACGCTCGGGGAGATATCGCGGGGTGCGTCCTGACGATCCTGGCGGTGATCAGCCACTCGACGGGCCTCGCGTTTCTGGTGGGGGTCGGCGTCGCGGTCTGGCTCGGAGGGGCCGGTCTACGGCGCGCCTGGATAGCCGTCCTTCCCCTCGCCATCTACGCGGCGTGGTGGGTGTGGGCGCTCAGGTTTCACGAGGGTCTCGCCCACGTCGGAAACATCCTGATCGTGCCGCAGTTCGTTGCCGACTCGCTTGCGGCGGCGAGCGCTGCGGCGACCGGGCTCGGGCTGGGCCTCGTCTCCCAGCCCACCACCCTGACCATCTCGCTCGCTTGGGGCCGCGTTCTGGCCGTGGCCCTCGTTGCCGGTTTCGCCTGGGGCCTCGTCAGCCGGCGCATCCGTCACCCGCCCTGGATCGAGCTCGCCGTTCTGCTCACGTACTGGCTGGAGCTTGCGATTGGCTTCGGTCCGGGACGGGGACCTGAAGAATCGCGCTATCTCTTCGGTGACGCCCTGCTCGTATTGCTGGTCGCCGTGTCGGCAATGGGGGAAGTGACTCTTTCTCCGCGCATTCTGGTGGCGGTGTTTGCGGTGACGGCCTTGAGTCTGCTGCTGAACGTGAAGCAGCTCGATAATGCCGAACGGTTCCTCCGGGACTACTCGCTGCGGGCGCGCGCTGCGCTCGGCGCGATCGAGGCTGCGGGCGCGGCCGTTTCGCCCGGTTTTCGTCCCCAGGCTGCGCCTGAGCTCCATACAGTCGTGCCGCGGCAGCTCCCGGTAATCGCGGGCCCGTATCTTCAAGCTGTCGACCGGTTCGGCTCGTTCGCCCTGTCACCCGATGAGCTGGTCCACCAAAGCCCAGCGCTGCGTGCCGAGGCCGACCGCGTATCGGCGAGTGCCCAGCGGCTCACGCTTGGAGCCGCACCGTCGTCGGCGGGACCCAAGGATTGCGGTACGCCGCAGAACGGGGTCGCCGAGCTGCGACCGGGACTCACCCAAATCGGGGTGAGTGAGCGCGCGCACGTGCGCCTCGGGCGACTGGCGCCTGGTTTTCCCGTACGGCTCGGCCTCGTCGAACCGCACGCACCCGCCCTGTTGGCGATACCCCATGATGCGGAAAAGCGGCCCTGGCGGCTCGCAATTCGCGGCGGCGGCTCCGTCAGGCTCTGCACTGCCTAGGAGCCCGAATCATCAACCGTTCGGGGCGCGCCCTAGACTGATGGACCTTGCGTGTCGGGCCCTTACGCCAACGGCCGCTAGCGCGCGGGACGACGCTCACCGATGAGGCGGCCGAGTGGTCAACTGTCGGCCTGATCGCAGTCGCCTCCGCCGGGCTCGGGATGGCCCATGGAGGCTATTCGCGCGAGGCTGTAGCGATCGCCACCGTCGTGGTTTGGGTGCCGCTCGCCGTCGGGATCGTCGTGGGGCTTTGGGCTCGAGGCGAGATCCCGCGAGCGGCGCTCGCCTCGGGCATCTCCTTGCTCGGCCTGCTGGCGCTGAGCGCGGCGTCGATGGCGTGGGCGGACGACGCAGGCCGAAGCTTCGCCGCGGCGCTCAGGGTTGCCGGATACCTGGGGCTGTTCACGCTGGTCGTTGTCGCAGCGCCGCGGACGGGCAAGCGCGCATGGATCCTCGGGCTCGCCGCGGGGATGACGATCGTGTGCGCGGCGGCGCTCGGGTCGCGATTCGCTCCATCGCTCTTCGGGAATGCCGATCGCGAGCTAGGAGCCGCGATCCCGAACGCCGCGGGGCGCCTGAGCTATCCGATCGGTTACTGGAACGGCCTCGCTGCGGTCCTCGCGCTCGACGCGGTGCTCCTGGCGTGGCTGGGCGCGTGCGCGCGGGGGAGCCGGGGACGGGCGGTCGCCGTCGGATTGCTCCCGCTCCCGATGCTCGGCATCTACCTTGCGTCGTCCCGCGGCGGCCTGGCGGCCGCGGCCGTGGGCGGCGCCGTGCTCCTCATCCTGGCCCGCGACCGCCGCGCCATGCTCGCCGGCGGTCTGCTCGGGGGGGCAGGGGGAACTCTGCTCATCCTCGTTGCGCGCACGCAGGAGGAGTTCGTCGCCGGCGCCACCGGGGGCTCGGCGACGGATCAGGGGGCGATGATGCTCCTGCTGACCGTTGTCTGTGTGGGGGTAATCGCCGCTGGTCGCTATCTCCTCGACCCATGGGTTCGCGGAGTGGACTCCGCGCGCCGCCCCGTCTGGCCTTCGGCCCTCATGCTGCTGATCGCGATCGCGGTCGTAACCGCGCTCGGGAGTCGCGAGGATGCCGGCGTGGTGGCGACCGGTGGATCCTCCCGAGGGGTGCCCGCCGGTCACCTGACCAGCGTCGGAGGCAGTGGTCGCTCGGAGTTCTGGACGGCGGCCCTCGACGCATTCGCGAGCCATCCCGCCGCTGGCGTCGGTGCCGGCAACTTCGAGCTCTACTGGAACGCTCATCCCCAGCTCCCGGTACCGCTCGTCAATGCTCACTCGCTGTACCTGGAGACGCTTGCCGAGCTCGGGCCGGCCGGCCTTGCTCTGGTCTTGGCGTTCCTCGCCATCCCTGTCATTGCAGCGGCGCGCCGGTCCTCGCTTCGAAGATCCACGGTGGAGGATGCGGCGCTGGCCGTGCTGGCCGCCGGCGCTCTGTCCGCAGCGGTGGAGTGGACTTGGCAGATCCCGGCTGCATTTGCACCCGTGATCGTCGCCGCCGGCCTCCTCGTCGCAGGGACGCGCGCGAAAGAGCCGGCCGATCCGCGCCCGCGGGCGGCGGGACAATCCCGGTTCGCGCTCGCGGTGGCGACGCTCGTGGTCGCCTGGGTGGCGATCTGGGCCGCGGCGGTGTCGTTCGCGTCCGATCGTGAACTCGCGGCCAGCCGGGCGGCGGCGGCGCGCGGCGACGTCACGCAGGCGGTGAACGATGCCCGCGTCGCGGGCCGCATCGAGCCGTGGTCGCCGGAGCCGCCGTTGCAGGTTGCCCTCGTCGAGGAGCTCGGCGGCGATCTTGTGTCCGCCAGGACGGCCGCCCTCGACGCGATCCACCACGCTCCCGGGGACTGGCGTCCATGGGCCGTCGCGGGACGGATCGAGGCCAGGTCGGGGAACTCCGCGGCCGCCTCGCTGCTGCTGGCGAAGGCGCGTGCGCTGAGCCCGGTCGAGCTGCCGCGCTCATTCAACCGCCCTCCAAGCAGGTGACTGTCATGATCGGGAATCGGACGATCGGGAATCGGACCCTGCGACTTTTCGAATATGCTCGGCAACTGAACGGCGCGAGCCGGAGGGAGCCACGGATGCGGGGATTAGAGACCAGGCGGGATGAGCTCGAGCGACGTGACGACGAGCGGGACTGACGTCAGAACAGCGGCGGATTCGCCAGGACGCCCGCTGGCGATCCCGGGCGAGCCCGCGTCCGGGGAGCGGATCGGGCGCCGCGAGGGCCGTCCGCACGATCGCTTCTGGCGTGACGCGCGCCGCCGGCGCTTGCTTGCGACCGCCGATGTCCTCGCGGCCGTTGCCGCGAGCGCCGCGATCTCGACCTCCGCAACCACCCTGATCTGGGCGCTGTTCCTGCTTCCGATCTGGATCGTCCTCGCGAAGCTCTTCGGTCTCTACGATCGCGACCAGGGCTCGATTCGCCCACTGACCCTCGATGAACTGCCGGCGATCGCCGCGTGGGGAGCCGGCGGCGCGGTGGTGCTCGGACTGGTGCTGCCGGTTACCCCGGCGGGCGATCTCGGCCTTGGCCAGGTGGTGCAGTCCTGGGCCACGGCGACGGTCTGTGGCGGGATCCTGCGAGCCTTCAGTCGTTGGGTCTGGCGCCGAACAACACCGCCGGAGCTGACGTCCGTGATTGGAGATGGCGAGCTGGCGGCCGCGGCGCGGCGAAAGGTGGAGCTGTTCAAGGACATGCATCTCGATCTGGTTCCGAGCCGCGGCCTCCCAGCCGTTCCGGTGGGCCGGCAGCAGGAGGATCACCTCCGTGGACTGGTGCGCGGGCTGGACCGGGTGATCGTGGCTTCCGAGCGCGTGGATCCCGAGTTCATCGGTCAGCTTGCCGGTGTCTGCCGAACCGAGCAGGCCAAGCTGAACGTCGTCTCGCCTCTCAGAGGGCCCGCCGGCGCAGTCCCACGGCTCTCCGAGGTCGCCGACCTTCCGATCCTCGAGTACGACACTCGCGATCCGTCTCGGTCCACGATCCTCATCAAGCGGGCGTTCGATCTCGTGGTGGCGACCGTGGGCCTGCTCGTCCTCGCGCCCCTCTTTCCTCTCGTCGTGGCCGCCATCAAGCTGGACAGCCGGGGCCCCGCGATCTTCGTCCAGCTTCGCGCCGGCCGCCTCGGCGCGCCGTTCCGGATGTACAAGCTGAGGACGATGAGCGTCGACGCCGAGCGCGAGCTTGAGGCGCTGATCTCGCTCGATGCATTGGCAGAGCCCATGTTCAAGCTCCGGGTGGACCCGCGAGTCACGCGTGTGGGAAGGTTCCTGCGGCGATTCAGTCTCGACGAGCTGCCTCAGCTGGTAAACGTCCTCCGGGGGGAAATGAGCATCGTCGGTCCGCGTCCGGAGCAGATCGAGGTCGTCGAGCGCTACCGGCCCGAGCATCGGTTTCGCCTCGACGTGAAGCCGGGCATGACCGGCCCGATGCAGGTCTATGGGCGAGGAGACCTAACGTTCTCGGAGCGACTTGCCGTCGAGCTCGACTACGTGGAGAACCCATCGTTGGGTCGTGATCTGCGAATCCTCCTGCAGACGATCCCTGCGGCGCTGCGGGGCCGGGGGGCGTATTAGCCCGCCACCGTTCCCGACGGCAATCCCGCGGTCAAGATGAGCGCCGCGACCGTCATCGTGCCGACCGCCCGTGGCGGGTCGAGCCTGTCGCGGCTTCTGGGGTCGCTGCACGCACAGCACACCGTGCTCGAGGTGCTGGTGGTCGCGAACGGAGTTCCGGATCCGCCGCTGAGGGACATCGACTCACAATCGGAGCCGGTGCGGGTGATCCGCCTTCCACAGAACCTGGGCTACTCCCGAGCCGTGAACCTCGCCGCGCGCCAGGCTCGGGGAGATGCCCTGGTTCTCCTGAATGACGACTGCACGTGCGAGCCGGGTTACGTCGAGGCGATCGTCTCTGCGCTCGATCCGGGGGCCGGCGTGACGATGGCTGCCGGCGTGATGCTTGATGCCCGCGATCAGTCACGCATCGATACGGCCGGTATCGAGATCGGCCGCGGCCTGCTCGCGTCCGACTACCTGAACGGCGAGCCGGTGGCCGCGCTCGACGGGAGTGTGCCCGACCCCCTGGGCCCGTCGGGCGCCGCCGCGGCATTCGAGAGGGGAGCGTTCCTGGCGGCCGGCGGCTTCGACGAAAACCTGTTCGCCTATCTCGAGGACGTGGACCTCGTCCTCCGGATGCGCCTGGCGGGAGGCCGATGCAGCCTGGCGAGCGTGGCGCGCGGGATTCACGAGCACTCCGGCACACTTGGATCCGGCTCGGCGCAGAAGAACTATCTGATGGGCTTCGGACGCGCGTATCTGCTCAGGAAGTGGGGTGTTACCGCGGATCCACGACGACTAGCCACCGCCCTTGCGGCCGATGTGATCATCTGCGCCGGGCAGGTCGCGTTCGACCGCAGCCTGGCGGGGGTGCGGGGACGGGTCCGGGGTTACCGGGCCGCCAGCCCGACCCAGGCGTACCCCGGCGCCGTGATCGACAGCCAGCCGCGCGTCCCGGGGCTGCTCGCTGACCTGCGTCGTCGCGCGATGCGACGGGTAAGGCTGGCGCGCAAGGTGCCCGGCGACGCCAGCGATGCCAGGCAATCCGGTCGCTCGCTGATCATGCAGCGGTGAGGTCCCGGTCGGCAGGCGACGCCCGGCTCGCGAGCGACGCGGATCTGGACGTTCGGCTCGACACGCGGCTCCCGCGCCAGCTCCCGCGGGACCGGTCAACGGCGATCTTCATCCTGGGCTCCTGCTTTCACCGACGGACCCGCGTCAGGCGGATCGCGCTGCTCGTCGACGGGACCGAGTTCGCGCCGAGCGCGTACGGCATGCCGCGCGTTGACCTCTACCGCGCCCTGCATCCGACGCTCAGCGCCGCCGATGCCGCCGCGGCGAGCGAAGACGCAGGTTCCGAGGACGATCCGCACACGCTGAGCTATCGAAGCGGCTTCTGGGCGACGCTTCCCATCGACGTTCCGGGCGCGGGCGGCGTGGATATCGCGATCAGAGCCACGCTTGAGGACGGTCAGCTGGCCGAGACCCCGCTCGGTCGGATCGAGGCCGGCGAGGCGGCTCCCAACCCAGCCGGCCCGGGCTTCGGCCGCGAATTGCCAGCGGCGCGGGTGGCGATCGCCATGGCTACGTTCGACCCGGACCCGTCGCTCTTCCGCGCCCAGGTGGAGTCGATCAGGAACCAAACCATCGCCGACTGGATCTGCGTCGTGAGTGACGACTGCACGCCGCTGGCGGCGTTCGAGCGCGTCCGGCGGGTGATCGAAGGCGACGATCGGTTCCTGGTCTCCAGATCGGAGCGGCGGCTCGGCTTCTACCGGAACTTCGAGCGCGCGCTCCGGCTGGTGCCGCATTCCGCTCCCTTCGTGGCCCTCGCGGACCACGACGATCGGTGGTACCCGGACAAGCTCGAGGTCCTGCTGAACCGGCTTGGCGACTCGCAGCTCGTCTACAGCGACCAGCGGGTCGTCGACCCCGACGGCCGGGTGCTCGCCGACACCTACTGGACCGCGCGCCGCAACAACCACACGAACCTCGCCTCGCTGCTGATCGCCAACACCATCACCGGGGCCGCGTCGCTGTTTCGCCGCGAGCTGCTCAACCTCGCGCTTCCGTTCCCGGATCCGCCGGGCACGCAGTACCACGACCACTGGCTCGGCCTGGTCGCGATGTCGGTGGGAACGGTCGCGTACGTCGACCGCCCCCTCTACGACTACGTCCAGCACGGCGCGGCGACCCTGGGGCACACCGCCGCGAACGTGGGGACCTTCCAGGGCGCCGCTCGGGCGCTGTTGGCGCGCCTTCGTGGCGGGGGCTGGAGGCACTCGTTCGTGGGCTGGCGCGCCGCCTACTTCTTCGGCTACACGCGGATTCGCCTGCTCGCCGAGGTGCTGCTCGTGCGGGGCGCGGGCCAGATCCGGCGGCGCGAGCGGCGGATCCTGCGGCGCATCGCGCGCAGCGAACGCTCGCCCCTCGGCTTTGCATGGCTTTCGCTGCGCGGCCTGCGGCGCCTCGTCGGCAGGAACGAGACGCTCGGGGCCGAGCGGATCCTCGTTCGAGGCATCCTGTGGCGCTACGCCGTGAGCGCGCTGGCGCTCGGGCGCATGCGTCCGCGGCCGGGCGACGTCCACGGAGCAAGCATCCCGGAGACCGCGGGCGGCGTGAGGGAGATCTTGGTCGACCACGCAGAGACCGCCGCGCTGGCGCGAGTGATCGCGCCCTTGGAGCTCTCGATCAGCGAGACAGCGCCGGAGCGCGTCAACCTCCTGATCCCCAAGATCGAGCTGAAGCACCTGTTCGGCGGCTACATCACCAAGTTCAACCTGGCCCGCAAGTTCGCCGAGCAAGGTGTCCGCACGCGCGTCCTCACGATCGACCCGACGCCGCCGCTGCCGCGCCGTTGGCCGGCTCAGGTCGAGTCGTACGCGGGTCTCGACGGATTATTCGACCGGGTGGAGGTGGAGTTCGCGCGCGACCGCGATGCCCCCGTTCAGATGAACCCGAGGGACGCGCTGGTAGCCACTACCTGGCGCACCGCTCACGTCGCCAACGCCGCGTTGAACTCCCTGGAGCGCGGCCGGTTCCTGTACCTCATCCAGGAATTCGAGCCTTACACGCATGCCATGGGCACCCTGGCCGCGCTGGCGACGGCCACGTACGACTTCCCCCACATGGCGATGTTCTCTACCGAGCTCCTGCGGAGCTTCTTCGCCCGCCACGCCTACGGTGTATTCGCCGCCGGCGAGGAGGAAGGCAGGCGGAACTCGGTTGCCTTCCAGAACGCAATCACCGACGTCTCGCCGCCGACCGCGGCCGCGCTCGCGGCCAGGGAGCGCAAGCGCCTGCTCTTCTACGCGCGGCCCGAGTCACATGGTGCACGCAACATGTTCGAGCTCGGGTTGCTCGCTCTCGCGGAGGCCGCGTCGGCGGGCACGTTCGGCCCGGAGTGGGACCTG
>JBKPHA010000078.1:0-41451 GCA_046729615.1 Actinomycetota bacterium | reverse complement strand
GTGGACCTCCTTCACCACGTCGGTCCCGTCCACGATGAGGGAACGGCCGCGCGGCATCCGCAGCGCGACGTGGAGCACCGAGCGGTTCTCGGATACGTTGATCCGCTCGCCGCGGAACATCGCCTCGCGACGCTCCGGCATCCCACAGTCGTCCGCGAGGGTGGCCAGCATGAAGATCGTCTCGTCGGTGATGCGGTTCTTCGAGTAGTCCAGGTAGAGCCCGGCGCCCTCGGCCGTCAGCCGTTCCCCCCGATCGGGGTCGACCTGGAAGATCGTCCGCAGGTGCCGGGTCCGGATGTCCTCGTAGTGGCGCCCGAGCGCCTTCCAGGACTCGCGCTCGGTCAGCGGCGCCGCCGTCGCCGCTTGCGTCACCTAGCTGCCTTCTCGACGTGACCCCCGAACTGCTTGCGCATTGCCGACAGCACCTTGTCGGCGAAATCGTCTAGGCCGCGCGACGCGAACCTGGAGTAGAGGGCCATGCTGAGGACCGGCACGGGAACGCCCTCCTCGATCGCTGCAATCGACGTCCAGCGACCCTCCCCGGAGTCGGAGACCCGCCCCGCGTAATCGGAGAGCTCGGGCGACGCCTCAAGCGCCTCCGCCGTCAGGTCGAGCAGCCACGACCCAATCACGCTGCCCCGGCGCCACAGCTCGGCGACCTCGGGGATGTCGATGTCGTACCGGTAGTACTCGGGGTGCTCGAGCGGCGCGGTCTCGGCGTCGGCCTCCTGCTCGCGCTTGCCGACGTTCGCGTTCTTCAAGATGTTCAGCCCCTCCGCGTACGCGGCCATCACGCCGTACTCGATCCCGTTATGAACCATCTTCACGAAGTGCCCGGCGCCGCTTGGCCCGCAGTGGAGGTACCCCTGCTCGGCGGTGCTGGGGCTGCCATCCCGGCCAGCGGTGCGCGGCGCGGCGTCCACGCCCGGCGCGAGCGCCGCGAAGATCGGGTCGAGCCGCTCCACGGCGCCATCCGGGCCGCCGATCATCAGGCAGTAGCCGCGGTCGAGCCCCCGGACGCCCCCGCTCGTGCCGGTATCGACGTAGTCGATCTTGTGCTCCGCGAGCCGAGCCGAGCGCCTGATGTCGTCGCGGTAGTAGGAGTTGCCACCGTCGATCACGCAATCGCCCTCGTCCAGGAGCGGGACCAGCGAGTCGAGCAGGGAGTCAACCGCCGCCGCCGGCACCATCAGCCAGACGGAGCGGGGCCTGTCGAGCTTGGCGGCGAACTCCTCCAGCGACTCTGATCCCACCGCCCCCTCAGCGGCGAGCTGCGCGATCGAGTCGCGGCTGCGAGCGAAGACCACGCACTCGTGACCGGCGCGCATCAGGCGCCGCACCATGTTCCCGCCCATGCGGCCGAGGCCGATCATTCCGCTTTGCATCGCGATGCTCCTTTCCGGTGCGGCCGGGCGGTCCTGCGCGTTGGGGACGTCACCCCGTGGCCGCGAGCCTGCGTGACTCCGACTCGATCGATTCCAAGAGGTCGTGCCAGGACTTGTCGAACGCCTCGGCGCCCTCGCGCTGGAGCCTGGCCGCGAGCTCGTCGGTGTCGACGCCGGCGGACTGGAACTCCGCCAGCACGTCTTCGGCGTGGCCGCCGTCGGGCGGGATCGGGTCACCGACCCTGCCGTGGTCCGCGAACGCGAGGAGCGTCTTGTCCGGCATCGTGTTGATCGTGTCGGGCGCCGCGAGCGATTCGATGTAGAGCACGTCGGAAGCGTTCGGGTCCTTGGTGCCGGTGCTCGCGAAGAGCAGTCGCTGCTGGCGTGCACCGTCGTTCCCCAGCCGCTGCCAGCGATCGGAGTCCAGCAGCTCGCGGTAGGCGCGGTACGTCCGCTTGCCGACCGCGACGCCGAGCCGGTTCCGCAGTTCGTCCGGCACCTCGTCGGAGACCGCCACGTCCCACCGGCTCACGAAGAGCGACGCGACCGACGGCACCGCCGGATCGAGGTCCTCGCGGATGCGGCGCTCGATCCCGCGCATGTAGGCCTCGGCGGCCGCCAGGTACTGATCGGTGGAGAAGAGCAGCGTGACGTTGACCGGGATCCCGGCGTAGATCGACTCCTCGATCGCCTCCCGGCCGGCGACGGTGCCGGGGATCTTGATGAACAGGTTGTCGCGATCGCCCTCGTCGTGAAGCCTTCGGACCTGCTCGATCGTCGCTGGAGCGTCGTCGGCGAGGAGCGGCGAGACCTCCAGCGAGACGAAGCCGTCCGTGCCGTCGGTGCGCTCGTGGACCGGCGCGAACAGGTCCGCGGCGGCGCGGAGGTCGCGGATAGCGAGGGCGAAGAAGATCTCCTCGGAGCTGACGCGGTGCTCGGTCAGCTCGGAGATCTGCTCGTCGTACGCGTCACCCTGGGAGATCGCCTTGTCGAAGATCGTGGGGTTCGACGTCAGGCCGGTGACGGACAGCTCGTCGATGTAGCCGCCGAGCGTCGCGTCGCTGAGCATGTCGCGGGTGATGTTGTCGAGCCACAGGCTCTGCCCGAGCTCGTGAAGCTGCTGCGTGGGTTTCATGACAAAAGCTCCCTTGCCGCTTGGACGACTCGCTCGGGAGTGAACCCGAACCTGCGCTGGACCTCCTTTAGGGGCGCGGACGCGCCGAAGGTGTGCATTCCGACGATTTGGCCGTGCGGCCCGACGTAGCGATCCCAGCCCAGCGTCGATGCCTGCTCGACCGCGACGCGCGCCTTGACAGCGGCGGGCAGGACGCTCTCGCGGTAGTCATCCGGCTGGAGGTCGAACAGGTACCAGGACGGGAGACTGACCACTCGCGCACGCACGCCCTCCGAGCGTAGCTCTTCGTAGGCGCTGACGGCGAGCGACACCTCGCTCCCGGTCGCGATCAGGATGACCTCGGGCTCGCCGTCGGCATCCGCGAGTACGTACCCGCCGCGCGCCAGGCCCTCGGCGGATGCGTACCTCGCCCGGTCGAGGATCGGCACGTTCTGCCGGGTGAGGACGAGCGCGGTGGGCTGGTGGCGCTGCTGCATCATCACCCGCCACGCCTCCGCGACCTCGTTCGCGTCGCAGGGCCTGATCACGTTGAGGCCGGGCATCGCGCGCAGCGACGCGAGCTGCTCGACCGGCTGATGGGTCGGGCCGTCCTCGCCGAGGCCGATCGAGTCATGGCTGAACCAGTGGATCACGGGGAGCTCCATCAGCGCCGACAGCCTGATCGCCGGTCGCGCGTAGTCGGAGAAGATCAGGTAGGTCGACCAGACCGGGCGCAGCTTCGAGAGCGAGAGGCCGTTCGAGATCGCAGCCGACTCGTGCTCGCGAATGCCGTAGTGGAGCTCGCGGCCCGTGCGGTTCTCCGGCTGGAACTCCGTGGCGCCGTCGAAGTCGAGCCCGCTCGCGGCCGAACCGGTCAGGTCGGCGGAGCCGCTGAGGAGCCAGGGCACCCGCGGTGCGATCGCGTTCAGTACCTGGTGGGAGGCCTTTCGCGTCGCCATGCCGTTCTCGTCGGGATCAAAGCTCGGGATGTCGGCGTCCCAGCCCTCCGGGAGCGTGCGGCGCTGCATCTGGTCGATCTCCGCGGCGACCTCAGGTCCGGCGTCGGCGACGCGCTGCTCCCACTCCGTGCGCAGTTGCCGGCCGCGTTCCCCGACACCACGGGCGAAGTGCTCGTAGACCCCGTCAGGGATCAGGAACTGCGCGTCCTCGGGCCAGCCGTAGGCGCGCTTGGTCTCGCGCACCTCCTCGTCGCCAAGCGGCTCCCCGTGGGCAGCGGCCGTGTCCTGCTTGTGGGGCGATCCGTAGCCGATGTGGCTGTCGACGATGATCAGCGTCGGGCGGTCGCTCTCCTGCCTGAATTGCTCGAAGGCGCGCGTCAGGAGCTCGAGGTCGTTGGCGTCGCCGACCCTGGTGACGTTCCAGCGGTAGCCCATGAAGCGCGCAGCGACGTCGTCCTCGTATGTGATCTCGGTGTGTCCGTCGATCGAGATGTGGTTGTTGTCGTAGATCCAGCAGAGGTTGTCCAGGCGCTGGTGCCCGGCGATGGAAGCCGCCTCGTTCGAAACGCCCTCCATCAGGTCGCCGTCGCCGCAGAGCGCATAGACGTCGAAGTCGTAGAGGTGGCTGCTGTACCGAGCCGCGAGCCACCTGCCCGCGATCGCCATCCCGACCGACGTGGCCACGCCCTGACCGAGCGGGCCCGTCGTGGTCTCGACCCCGGACGTCAGGTGGTACTCGGGGTGACCGGCGGCGTGGGAGTCGAGCTGGCGGAAGTTCTTGATGTCGTCGAGGCTCACCGAGGGGGTGCCCAGGATCTCGTAGTCGGGGTCCACGGCCTCGACCTTTGCCAGGTGCAGGAGGGAGTAGAGGAGCATCGAAGCGTGCCCGGCGGAGAGCACGAAGCGGTCCCGGTCGGGCCAGATCGGGTCGGACGGGTCGAAGCGCAGGAACCGCTGCCACAGCGTGTAGGCGACCGGCGCCATCGCCATCGGCGTTCCGGGATGACCGGAGTCCGCCTTCTGGATGGCGTCGATCGAAAGCGTCCGGATCGTGTTGATGCAGAGCGTGTCGACGTCGGTCGCGACGGGTTGAGCGACGGTGGCCATCGAGTCGATCCTAGAGGACCCGGTTGGGCTCCAGCCGACGGTCCCCTAACCGGCCAAGCCCACCGTTAGATTGCACCCCCGTGCCTGGGGAGTCCGCAACCGAGATCGAGAAGCGGGTCGCCGCCGAGGCCGCGGCCGAGCTCGTCGAGGACGGCATGATGGTGGGGCTGGGGACAGGATCGACAGTGGCGCACCTCTTGCCTGCGCTCGCTGCACGGCGCCCGCGCATCCGGTGCATCGCGACCTCGCCGGCGACTGAGAAGCTGGCGGGGGAGCTGGGGATCGAGGTGGTGCCCTTCGCGGGTATCGAGCGCCTCGACATCACGATCGACGGCGCCGACCAGGTGGCGCCGGACGGGTGGTTGATCAAGGGCGGCGGCGGCGCGCACTTCCGCGAGAAGATCGTCGCGGCGGCGGCAGAGCGGTTCGTGGTGATCGCGGATTCCAGCAAGCCGGTTGATTCGCTGTCGCCCCCCGTTCCGCTGGAGCTCGCGAAGTTCGGCCTGGCGGCGACACTCCGCGAGCTGGGCGAGGTGGAGCTGCGCGACGCTCCCGAGAGCCCCGACGGGGGCATCATCGCCGACTACCGCGGGACGCTTGGCGATCCGGGTGATCTGGCCGCGCGGTTCTCCGTAACGCCCGGCGTCGTCGAACACGGTCTCTTCCCGCCGCAGCTCGTGAGCGGGGTGCTCGTCGGCCGGGGCGAGCGGGCAAAACCGCTGACTCTCAACCGCCAATGATCGGGGTGAGGCGGATTTCCTGTGCCAGGTCTTAGTGCGAGAGCCCGTCCGTGGCGTAGAAGGCGACCACGAACGCGATGCCGCCGACGATGATCACCCAGTAGTACCAGTAGCGACCGCCGGACTGCTTATGGATCGTCATACCGCCGGCGCTGCTCCGCTCTCGATCTCGCGCTGCTGCTTCGCCTTCTCGCGGTCCTCCTCGCTGTACTGGATGTTGAACGGGTTCCTCATCTCCCCCTTAGGCTCGCCATTCAGGTGCTCGGGACCACTCCAGTTCGCTTGCCACCACTCTGCGAGTCTTTGAGAGCGTGAGTGGACAGGGTGGCTGGCGGCTGTGGTGGGTCAAGCGGCGCTGGTATGAGCGCAACCGGCGGTTGGGACGGCGCTGGCGGATCAACCGGCACATGGCGCGGGCCGGGGCGTTCATCCGCTTCCCAGTCGAGGGCGAGGTGCTGGAGGCGCTGGACGAGGGACGCCTGGTGATCGGCAGGGACACGCTGCTGGAGCCCGGCTGCTGGCTGACGCTCGCGCAGGGGGCGCGGATCGAGATCGGCGAGGGGTGCTTCCTCAACCGCAACGTGATGCTGGCCGCGATCGACCGCATCGACATCGGCGACCACGTCATGTTCGCCAACGGCTGCTTCGTCGGCGACGCCGCGCACCGGTTCGACGACCCGACGAAGCCGATCACCTGGCAGGGCTTCAGCTCGAAGGGACCGGTGCGGATCGGGTCCAACTGCTGGTTTGGCGTGAACTGTGTCGTGACGAGCGGCGTCGAGATCGGTGAGCGCTGCGTGATCGGCGCCAACTCGGTCGTGACGGAGGACGTGCCGCCGGGGATGATCGCGGCCGGCAACCCCGCGAAGGTGATCCGGGAGATCGAGTTCGCGCCCAGTGCCCGAGGAGGAAGTCGTTGAGTAGCGATGTCTCTGAGCGATTGCGAGGTCTCGGCGCGCCTGGGCGCGAAGCGGCTGCGGCGGTGGTGGCGGCGCTGTGCTTTACGTGCTTCGCCGCCACCGGATGCGGGGGAGAGGGCGGCGAGGGGAGCGCGAGCGTCAGCAGCGGCGCGTCCGCGGCCGCTCCCAGTACCCCATCCGCGAGCACGACCACCGGCACGGGCGACCACAGCACGCCCGGGCAGGTAGGGCAACAACCGCGTACCGTCCGCCGGACCGTGGACGCAGCGCTCATGTCACCTGAGCCGGCGACGGCGTGCAGCGACGAGCTTGTAACCGCGCACTACTTGCGTGTTGCCTATGGTGGCCGTGACGGGTGCGAGCAGGCCGTATCGCCTCAGAGCGTCTCGAGGTCACTGGGCCCATACGAGCAGCAGATCGACGGCGACCGCGCCACGGTCAAGCTCCACCCTTCGGACGGCACCTACGACGGTGACAAGATCACGGTCTCCCTCGTGAAGGAGGGCGGGAACTGGAAGGTCGACTCGCTGAAGTCCAACGCCCCGGTCGGCCCATGAAGCTCGGCGTGGTTGTCGACTTATGCACCCATATGGCGCATAACCCGACAATCGCGATCATGGGACGCTGAATGCGGCGCGGAACGTATTCCCTCGTTGCCCGCGATCCGGAGACCGGCGAGCTCGGCGCCGCCGTCCAGTCGCACTGGTTCTCGGTCGGGTCGATCGTGTCCTGGGCCGAGCCGGGGGTGGGGGCGGTGGCTACCCAGTCGATCGCCGAGCCGGCGTACGGGCCTCGGCTGCTCGAGCGGCTGCGCGCCGCGGAGGCGCCCCGCGACGCGCTCGACGAGCTCCTCGCCGCCGACGAGCAGGCGCGATTCCGTCAGGTTGCTGTGGTCGACGCCGGCGGGAAGGTCGCCGTCCACACCGGCGATGGCTGCATTCCATACGCGGGCGACGTGCAGGGCGACGGATTCAGCGCCCAGGCGAACATGATGGCCGGCGCCGGGGTGTGGCCGGCGATGGTCGAGGCGTTCGAGGCCGCGACCGGGCCGCTCGCTCGCCGCCTGCTTGCGGCGCTGGATGCGGGCGAGGCGGCCGGGGGAGACGTACGCGGCCGCCAGTCGGCCGCGCTCGTCGTCGTCCCGGCCGAGGGCGAGCCCTGGCATCGGACCGTCGAGCTGCGCGTCGAGGACCACGCCGATCCGCTGGGCGAGCTGCGCCGGCTGCTCGACCTTGCTGACGCGTACGCGGTGGCCGCCGAGGGGGACGACCTGGTGGGCAAGGGGCGGCACACCGAAGCAGCCGAGCGCTACCGCCGCGCCGCGGAGCTCGCGCCGGCGAACGCCGAGCTCCTATTCTGGGCGGGGCTCTCGATCGCGCAGGGCGGGGACGTGCACGCCGGCGTCGAGCGTGTGGGAAGCGCGATCGAGATGCACCGCGGCTGGCGCGGCCTGCTGGCGCGCCTGGACCCCGAGATAGCGCCGGCGGCGCCTACCGTGCGCGAGGCGC
Organism: Actinomycetota bacterium; assembly: GCA_046729615.1. GTDB lineage: Bacteria > Actinomycetota > Thermoleophilia > Solirubrobacterales > 70-9 > AC-56. Next base: position 33,718 of record JBKPHA010000078.1, on the reverse strand, counting down.
TTAGGATTCCGGAGGAGCCGCGTTAAGGGATGATGCGGAGGAGATGCAGGACCGCCCGCGGCTGGTCGGAATCAACCACGTCGCCCTCGAGGTCGGCGACATCGAGGCGGCGCTCGCCTTCTACGGCCGGATCTTCGCCATCGATCGCGTCGACCGAGAACCGGGCATGGCCTTCATCGACATGGGCGACCAGTTCATCGCGCTCTCCGAGGGCGACCCGGGGCCGCCCGATCGGTCGCGCCACTTCGGTCTGGTCGTGGACGACAAGCCGGCGGTGCGCGCCGCGCTAGAGGATGCAGGGGTGGAGGTCTCTCCCGGCCGACGGCTCAACTTCCGAGATCCGTGGGGCAACTTCGTCCAGGTCGTGGACTACCGCGACATTCAGTTCACCAAAGCGCCCTGGGTCCTGCGGGGGATGGTGCTGGAGGGACTTGAGAAGCGCCCCGAGGCGATCGAAGAGCTGCGGGAGAAGGGCCTGGACGGCCCCGACTGAGGCCGCTACGACACCACCTGGATCACGACCGTCCGGTCGCGCGAGCGGTCGTCGAAGTCGATCAGGACGAGCTGCTGCCAGGTCCCCAGCGCGAGTCGTCCGCTCTCGACCGGCACGACCTCCGACGGACCCACCATGGAGGCCCGCTGGTGCGCGTGCGAGTTCGTGTCCTGGTTCAGCCGGTTGTGCTCGTAGTCGCCCCGGACCGGGACGAGCCGGTCCAGCAAGTTTCGTAAGTCGGTGACGCCGCCGGGCTCGAACTCCATCGTCGTGATCGCCGCTGTGGAGCCGCGCACGAAGGCCGAGGCCAGGCCGTCCGCGGCGCCGGCGTCGGTCACCGCCTCCTGGACGCGGTTTGTGATGTCGATGATTTCCGAGTGGCCGCGCGTGGAGAGGCGAATCTCGCTCGTGTACACCGGCACGCAGGCAACGTAACAAGCCTGCGGAGTGCCGCTAGGCGCCCAGCGCCGGCTGCGCCTCCGAGTCGGGCTCGGGTGCGCCGCGGGCCGATCAGCCCCGCAGCGTCCGCCGGGTGACGCTCCAGCTCGAGGAGCCTCAGGTGATTGCGGATTTGGCCAGCACTCACGAGCCGCAGCCTGACGAACGGCCCATGAGGCAGAGATGAGAGCGCTACGGTGTCATTCGTCGTTGGTCGTTCGTCGTCCGAAAGATGAAAGACGAAGGACGAACGACGACTTCCTACCAGTCCCAGGGGGAAGTTGCCAGGCTGCCCTGGTCGAGGTATGTCCTCAGCTCGGCCACCGCCTCCGGATCGACCGAATACACGTGGTCCGCATCGGGATAGTGCCGCGAGCGAACGTCCTCGGCGTATGCGCGCACGCCGGCGACCATCCGGTCATGAATGTCGGCATAACGCTTGACGAACTTCGGCGCGCGCCCAGCGGTCATCCCCAGGAGGTCGTGGAAGACGAGCACCTGGCCGTCGGTGGAGAGACCGGCGCCGATCCCGATGACCGGCACGTGGATGTGGGGCATGAGCGCCTCGGTGACGGCGGCCGGGACCGCCTCGAAGACGATCGCGAAGCAGCCCGCGGCCTGGAGCTCGTGCGCGTCGTGGGCGATCTGCTTCGCTGATTCGAGCGTCCTCCCCTGCGCCTTGAAGCCGCCGAGCGCGCTGGCCGACTGCGGGGTGAGGCCCACGTGCCCCATCACTGGGATTCCGGAGGAGGCGATCGTGCGGGCGCGCTCGACGGATGGGCCACCGCGTTCAAGCTTCACCGCGTCGACCCCGGCCTCGCGAACGAACCGTTGCGCGTTCTCGATCGCATGCTCGTTGGAGCGCTCGTACGAGCCGAAGGGCATGTCGCCGATCAGAAGCGGCGTGCTCACCCCGCGTCGGACCGCGGCGGCCATCGTGACCATCTCGTCCATGCCCACGGGCGTCGTCGCGTCGTATCCCAGCACCACCATCGCCGCGGTGTCGCCAACGAGGACGATGTTGACGCCTGCGTCCTCGGCGACGCGCGCCGACGGATAGTCGTACGCGGTAACCATCACGATCGGCTCGCCCTTGGCCTTCATCTCGGCCAGTCGCGGCAGGGTGACCGGCACCCGCGCTGGCCGTTCGGGCTGGTTCGCCTGGGGTTGCGTGCTCATCGGCTCCCTCCGTCCGGGATCAGGCTCCCGGGAGCTCGAACGGTCGCCCCGTGGATCCTCGATTTCAGCATCTGCCTCTGCAATTCATCCTCCGATCAGGACGTTGTCGATCAGCCGCGCCGGCCCCACCCGGGCGGCCACGGCGATGAGAACCGGCTTGCCGTTGAGCGATGCGGCAGGTCCGAGCGTCTCCGCGTCGCGCGCCTCCAGATACTCGGGCTCGATGCCGGCTTCGGCGAGCGTGGCGCGCGCGGCGTCCAGAGCCGCGTCCGTGCGCGTCTCACCGGACGCCGCGACCCGCTTCGCGGCGCGGAGAGCCCGGCTGAGAGCAGCGGCGCGTTCGCGATCCTCCGGTCCGAGATATGCGTTTCGCGAGCTCATCGCGAGTCCATCGGGTTCACGCACCGTGGGCAGGACCTCGATCTCGAGCGGAAAGTCGAGGTCGCGCGCCATCCGGCGAATCACGATCGCCTGCTGGGCGTCCTTTTGCCCGAAGAAGGCGATGTCCGGACCCACCGTGGCGAAAAGCCTGGCGACCACGGTGGTCACGCCGCGAAAGTGGCCCGGGCCGCGCTGGCCCACGGCGCCCTCGAGCACATCGGTGAGGCCGCCGCCGACCTCCACCGTGGTGGCGAATCCCTCTGGATAGACGTCCGCGTCCGGCGGCGCGTACACGACGTCCACGCCTGCGCTCTCGGCGAGTTCGAGGTCGCGCCCCTCGTCGCGCGGGTAGGTGGCCAGGTCCTCGTCGGGCCTGAACTGAGCGGGATTGACGAACAGGCTCATGACCACGACGTCGCACCGCGCACGAGCCGCGCGAAGCAGCGACAGATGGCCGCCGTGCAGATAACCCATCGTGGGCACGAGGCCGATCGTCTTCCCCTCGCGCCGCGGCGCCCGCAGGCGCTCGCGGAGCTCGTCCTTGGTTCGCGCGACTATCACCGAACCGCCTCCATCGGCCCGGCGAGCGCGCGGGCCCGCTCGGTCAGCGCCTCGTAGATCGGCAGGAGCTCGGGTGCCAGCTCGCGCAGGGCCTCGACGTGGCGCTCGACCGTTGCATCGTCGCCTCGGATGACGGGTCCGGTGAGCGCCTTCGGGCCGCGCGCCACCCAGTTCTCGACGGTGCGGACGACCAGCGGCGCCAGGAGCTCCCGGCCGGGGCAGTCCGCCCCCGCCCGGTGGAGCACCCCGGCCGCGGACTCCTCGAGTGCAACCAGCAGGTTCGAGGCCATCGCGGCGGCGGCGTGATACGCGGCGCGAGTTTCCTCGGGAACCTCGAACGGGCGCATCTCCAGTCTCACTGCGAGCTCGCGGGCGAGCGCGATTGCGCCGACGCTCGAGCCCGCGATCGCGCACGGCGTGCCCGCGAGATCGGTCGTACCGTGGGGGAAGGTTTGGAGCGGATGCAATGAGAAGCCTTCGGCACCCGCGGCCCGCGCCGCCGCCAACGCGTTTAGCGTGGTGGCGCCGCTCGTATGGCCCACGAATCTAAGCGGCGGCACGGCGGCGGCCAGGGTCTCGCACGCCGCCTCGATCTCGGCGTCCGGCACGCACAGCAGGGCGGCCTCCGACTCGCGCGCGGCGATCGGCGCCTCATCGCGACCGGCGAGGCGGAAAGCCAGCCCCGCGCGCTTCGCCGCGGCGGCGATCGAGCTCCCCACCCGGCCGCGTCCGATGACGGCGAGCGGCGGGATCGGGGGCGTCTCCGCGGCCCGCGCGGCGTCGGTGGAAGGTTCCCGTTCCAGTTCCCTCATCGGAGATACCAGACGGCTAAGAGCGCTGTCGTGGTGAATCTGGGCCAGTGTGAGCCAGCCGGTCCACGCCATGGGGTCGCGGCCACCTCGGATTATAGGAACGCGCGGCCCGAGGCTCGCCCGCAGTTTCCGTGGTGTTGCGCGGGATCCGCCGGCCTCCGGGGCTACCATCGGCGCCGTGCCTCCCGATGAGGAGCGAACGAACGCCGAGCGTCGCGCCGGGACGAAGCAGCGATTCGTCGAGTGGCGGCGGGGCAGGGCACAGCGGGGGGGCTCATCGTGAGTTCCACCCGCGAGGAGCGGCGCGAGCAGCTCGTCCAGGTCTATCGAGAGGCCTCGGTGTGCGAGCTTTGCCCGCTGTCCGAGGCGCGCACGAACGTCGTCTTCGGCGCGGGCAACGCCGACGCGAACCTGATGTTCGTCGGCGAGGCGCCGGGCGCGGAGGAGGATCGCCAGGGCCTTCCGTTCGTCGGCCGCGCGGGCGCTCTGCTGACGGAGTTGCTGGAGGGCATCGGGATGAAGCGCGAGGACGTGTGGATCACCAACGTGCTCAGGTGCCGACCGCCCGGGAACCGTGACCCGCAGCCGATCGAGATCGAGTCCTGCCAGCCCTACACCCACAAACAGGTCGAGCTGATCGAGCCGCGCGTGATCGGCACACTCGGGAACTTCGCGACGAAGCTCCTGACCGGCAGCCGCACCGGGATCACGAAGGTGCGAGGCAGGGTCCAGGTCCACGAGATCGCGCGGCGCCCCGTGTTCGTGATGCCGCTGCTTCATCCGGCTGCCGCCCTGCGCACCCCTGCGCTCGTCGACACTCTGCGCGAGGACTTCGCCAAGCTGCCTGACCTCATCGCGAGACCGCGGCCGGAGGCCACGGGAGGAGCCCCGTCGGCGGCCGAGCTCGCTCCGGAGGCCGTGGCCGCCGCGGGCGCCGCGCCCGCCGGTTCCGACCAGCTCGATCTGTTCGGCTGAAGTCCGGTCACCCGCGACGCCCTTGCCGGACGAGGCGGCCATCACCCGGGACCGGACGTCGAGCCCGAGCGAGACGGAGGAGATCGGGGCGCGCATCGCGGCGGATCTGGAGGCGGGCGACGTGGTGCTGGTGAGCGGCGAGCTCGGATCCGGCAAGACCACGCTGATCCGCGGCGCGAGCCGCGCCCTGGGCGTGACGCAGCCGGTGACGTCTCCGACGTTCACGATCGGCCAGCGCTACCGCGGTCGCGTGCCAGTGTCCCACCTCGACCTCTACCGGCTCGAGGGCCTCGAGGGTGAGGATCCCGGCCTGCTGGACGAATACCTGACCGAGGACTCGGTCGCCTTCATCGAGCGGCCGCCGGCGGCAGAGCCCGTGCTCGAGCGCGTCACGCTCCGGGTGGAGCTCGCGCACGAAGGCGGCGACCGCCGGCTGATCACGGTGCGCCGCGGGTGAGCACGATCGCCGGGCTCGACACCGCGACCGACGACGTCAGCGTCGCAGTCGTCCGCGATTCGGAGGTCGTCGCCCAGCGCATGGTCCCGAAGCCGCCGGCCGGTTACCCGCGGCACTCGGAGGCGCTCCTCGCGGAGCTCGAGGCGGCGGTGGGGGAGAGTGGCGGCTGGGGAGCCGTCGATTTCCTGGCCGCCGGTATCGGCCCGGGCTCGTTCACCGGGCTGCGGGTCGGATTGGCGACGGCACGGGCTATCGCCCAGTCGCTGGGGAACGGGATCGTGCCCGTCGGAACGCTGGACGCGCTGGCCCGCGGGATCGCCGAGAGCGCGTCCGAGCCGGATCGGCCCCTGCTCGCGGTGCTCGACGCGCGGCGCCGCCAGGCATTCGGCGCGTTGTTCGATCCGGATGGCGAGCGGCGCACGGAGTCGTTCGTGGCGTCGCCCGAGGAGCTCGCCGAGCGGGTGGCGGGATTGCCCGAGACGGTGCTCGCGGCCGGATCGGGAGCGGTCCGTTTTCGCACCGAGCTGGAGGGTGCGGGCGCCGAGGTCCTACCGGACGCAGATCCGGCGCACCGGGTCTGGGCGCGGCACGTGTGCCGGCTGGCGGAGGGCGCAACCCCGTCTCGGCCCGAGGCGATCGAGCCGATCTACCTCAGGCCCCCCGACGCGCAGATTTGGCTTGCTCGGGGCTCCGGATGAGTCCCGATCCCTCGGCCGGGGTTGAGCCTTGACGCTCGGATACGACTTGTTGATCCTCTACTGCCGCGGTCGAAAGTTGCGATCGCGGCGCTCGGAAACACCTCCACATCGCAGAATCCCATGCGGCGAAGCCCGTTCGACTCCGAGTCTGTGGAGCTGCTCGGGGGCGACCTCCTGAAGGCGATCGCGCCGTAGCCGGCCTTCGGTGGCCGACGACGGGTCGCGCGAAGTCTCTGGTCGTGAGCCCCTACCCTGAGGGTGGATGGCACCCATGCATCCCGTGAACGAGACCCGGTGCCCGGCCCCTTGGGAAGCGTGAACGAGGTTCACCTCAAGCGCCTGACCTACAGCGATCTGCCCGCAGTGCTCGCAATCGAGCGGCGGTCGTTCCCGACGCCGTGGTCCCTTGCGATGTTCGTGCTCGAGCTGTCGAAGCCTTCGGGCATCTGCCTCGCGGCGATCCGCGACGAGAAGCTGGTCGGTTACCTGATCTGCTCGCATTATGCGGACGTTTGGCACCTGATGAACATCGCGGTGCACCCCGAGGCCCGCCGGCAGGGCGTCGCGCGAAGGCTGCTCGAGCGGCTCTTCGAGGAGGCGGGCGACGACGCCCGCTACACCCTCGAGGTTCGCACGTCGAACCACCCCGCGATCGAGATGTACGAGCGGTTCGGCTTCCGGCGCGCGGGCCACCGGCGCCGCTACTACCACGACAACGGGGAGGACGCGCTGATCATGTGGCTCGAGTCTCCGTCCCCGGTCGTCCAAGCCTGAGCAGGGGTTATGTGAACCCGGCCGGTGCGGACGCGGGAGCACAAAAAGAAAGTCGCGGCGGCCGAGAGGCCGACGCGACGATTGATGTTGGCGGGAGCGGAGCAACCGGCCGGATGGTGATCCTGGCGGTCGAAACGTCGTGCGACGACACCTGCGCGGCCGTCACCGACGACGCGCGGATCCTGTCGAACGTCATCTCGTCGCAGGCCGCGGCGCACGCTCGGTACGGGGGCGTGGTCCCCGAAGTCGCCTCGCGGCATCACCTAGAGCTGGTGAACCCGGTGGTCCATGCGGCGCTGTCGGAGGCGGGGGTCGATCTCGGCGACGTCGACGCGCTTGCCGTCACGACCCATCCCGGGCTGATCGGGGCGCTCCTGGTCGGCGTCGCCACGGCCAAGGGGCTCGCGGCGCCCCGCCGCAAGCCGCTCATCGGCGTCGACCACCTGCACGGCCACGTGGCCGCGAACTTCCTGGAGCCCGACCCGCTGGAGCCGCAGTTCCTGTGCCTGATCGCGAGCGGCGGTCACACGCTGCTCGCGGGCGTGAGGTCGCGCGATGGATTCGAGGTACTCGGGCAGACGCTTGACGATGCGGCAGGCGAAGCGCTCGACAAGGGAGCGCGGCTCCTCGGACTGGGGTTTCCGGGCGGACCCGCGATCCAGCGCGAGGCGGAGCGCGGCGACCCGCAGGCGTTCGAGTTCCCGGTCGCGATGGCGCGCGATCCTGGCCTCGACTTTAGCTTCAGCGGGTTGAAGACCGCGCTTCTCTACACGATCCGCGGCCTGGGCGACGGCGAACTCGGCCGCCGCCGGGCCGATCTTGCCGCGAGCTACCAGGCGGCGGTTGTCGGCCAGCTCACCTCGAAGCTCGAGCGCGCGCTCGCCCAGGGCGACTGGCGGTCCGTTGCGCTGGGAGGGGGCGTCGCGGCGAATGCGCTGCTGCGGGAGCGAACGGCCGCACTCTGCGCGGCGCGCGGACTTCGCTTGAAGCTCGTCCCGGGCGAGCTGTGCACGGATAATGCCGCGATGATCGCCTCCGCGGCCCGCTTTCGTGAGCCGACGCCGTATCCGGAGTACCTCGACTGGACGGCGAGGGCTTGACCGTCGTCACGCTGTATACGCGGCCGGGATGCCACCTCTGCGACGAGGCGCGGGAGGTGATCCTCTCGGTGCCGGACTCCGGCGAGATGTTCGAGCTCAGCGAGATCGACGTCGAAGGGGACGATGAGCTTCAGGCGCGCTTCGGTGAGCGGATCCCGGTCGTCGAGATCGACGGCGAGCTCGTGGCCGAGCTGCACGTCGAGGCGCACGCGCTCCGCGACGCCCTCATTCGCTCCCGGCACGGTACTGTCCGGACCGAGCGGTGACTCCTCCCACGACAGCATGCCTCAGCCGCCTGCAAGCCGGCGCCAGGCTGCGCGGCGCCTTCGGCGCCGACGGCATCCATGCCTGCTCGCGCGTGTGCCATTCAGGCACGCCACGCTCGCCGCTTCCCTGCCTGGCTTGGGACGCGGGCTATCGCCCGCGCCACCGCTCGCCATCCATGGCTCGCTGGCCGGCTGAGACGCACTGCCGCGGAAGGAGGCACCGCTGGACGAACCACGGCCTAGGCGGCCCACGATGACGGAGGACGCGGTGGCGGATCGCACCTCGACCGAGCTGGCGCTCGGCGACGGCGACCGGCTGTCGCTGGGGGTGGCGGCGCGGCTGTCGCGCTACCTCCAGGTGCTCATCCAGGCGCGCAAGATGGGCAAGGAGACCATCTCCTCACAGGAGCTGGCGGAATACACCCACATCAACTCGACCCAGATCCGCCGCGATCTCTCTGGGTTTGGGAAGTTCGGCAAGCGCGGGGTCGGCTACCGGGTCGACTCCCTGGTCGAGGAGATCCGCAGGATCCTGCGGAGCTCCGGCAAGCACAACATCGTGCTGTTCGGCGCCGGCAACCTTGGACAGGCCATCGCGAGCTCCGACATCTTCGCCGACCACGGCTTCCAGATCGTCGCGATCTTCGATGTCGATCCGAACCTGGTCGGCAAGAAGTTCGGCGACATCGAGGTCCACGACGTGGACGACCTGTCCGCCGTGGTCGAGGAGCACGACGTCGTCGTGGGGGTGCTCGCGGTTCCACCGGCTGCCGCTCAAGAGGTGGCGGACCGGCTCGTGGATGCCGGCGTGAAGATCATCTTCAACTACTCCGAGCAGCTTCTTCAGGTGCCTCCAGGCGTGACCGTGCACACGTCCAGTCCGGCGGTGGACCTGCTCTACGCGCTGTACTTCTATTTGACCTAACTTCATGGTCGCGGCCGGGGACCAGTCGTACCTGGACATGCGGGAGGCTCGCGAGCGCTTCGAGACCTCCGTGGACTTCACTGTCGGGCTGGAGGAGGAGTTCGCGCTCGTCGATCCGGAGACGCTCGATCTCGTGCAGAGGTTCGAGGAGCTTCATGCGGCGTGTCAGGCGGATGAGCTCCTCGCGGACTCGGCGGTGGGGGAGCTCATCTCGGCTGAGATCGAGATCCGGTCGGGGCGGTCGGAGACCTTCGCCGAGGCGATGGAGCGCCAGCAGGAGCGTCGCGCGCGCCTGTTCGCGATCGCACGCGATCTCGGCATCGCGCTGGCGGCGATGGGTACGCACCCATGGGGGAGCTACCTGGACCAGCGGATCATCGACACCGCTCACTACCGGCGGCTGCGAAACGAGCTCCGGTGGGTGGCGCAGCGAAACAACACCTGGAGCTTGCACGTTCACGTCGGAGTGCAGGGCGCGGATCGCGCCGTGGCGGTCTGCGATCACCTGCGGGGCGTCCTTCCTGAGCTGCTCGCGCTGTCGGCGAACTCGCCGTTCCTCGATGGCCGGCCCACCGGGCTTCACTCGGTGCGGACGGAGATCTTCACCCGCACGTTCCCCCGCTGCGGCGTTCACGAGCCGTTCCGCGACTGGGCCTCGTATGTCGACTTCGTCGATCTGTTGGCGCGGACGGGCTCGATAGTCGAGTCGACGCAGCTCTGGTGGAGCGTTCGGCCCCACCACGCCTTCGGGACCGTGGAGCTTCGGATCTGCGACGCCCAGTCGCGCGGGACGGAATCGTTCGCGGTCGCCGGGCTGATCGCGGCATGCATCGTCCAGGCGGCGCTGGACTACGACGGCCGGAGGCTGCCCGAGCCGCTGCGACAGCGCGAGGTAGAGGAGAACCTGTGGCGCGCGATCCGGTATGGGCTGGAGGGGAAGATGATCGACTTTGCGCGGCGAGCCGAGATCCCCACGCGGGCCGCTATCGAGCGCTTGGTCGCGTGGACGGGCCCCGCCCGCAGCCTGCTCGGGATCGACGCTCCGATACCGGAGGCGAACGGGGCCGAGCGGGCGTACGCTGCCCTTGCGGCCGGGGCGGAGGTGGAGGAGATCTACAGCGAATCGGTGACCGAGACGCAACGGACCTACGTACCGGAGGGGGTATCGACGACGTGAACGCTGAGGGTCAGGCACCGCAGAGTGGCGCGGGAGCACGCTCCGGTCCGACGCAGGAGGAGATGCGCGAGCGGCTCGAGGAGCAGCTGCGCAAGGTGAGCGTCCAGGACCTGCTGCTCGAGAGCGTGGTCAGCGTGTTGAACCTGGCGGCGCGGCGGATCGCGAAGGAGGACGAGCGCGACCTCGAGCAGGCGCGGGTCGGAATCGAGGCCGTGAGGGCCGTGATCGGCCTGCTGGACGAAGAGCCGGCGGCGCAGGTGCGAAGCGCGCTGGCGGAGGTCCAGATGCTCTACGCGAAACAGGCCGGGGCCGCCGCTTCTCCCAGCGGCGAGGGCGGCGCGGAACGGCAGAGGCCGCCGCCTCAGCAGCCGTCGCCCGGGGGCGCGCAGCGGCAGCGCCCGTCGAAGCTCTGGACTCCGCCCGGGACCTAGGCCCTTCGCGGTCAAGGCGTCCCAAGGGCCGGTTTTCGGGCTGGGGTCCAATATGCTCCCCGCGCTTCGGCGGCCGTGGGACGGCCGCATCTGACCCACGCATACCCACCCGCCAACCGGAGGACGAAGACTTGACCAAGTTCCTGACCGACTACGGCGTCGTCATCGCGCTGGCGTGCGCCGGCGCGGCCGTCGTCTATGGCGCGGTCATCACGCGGCGGCTGCTGACTCGCTCCGCTGGCAACCACCGGATGCGCGAGATCTCGGGCGCCGTGCAGGAAGGCGCGAAGGCGTACCTCACACGCCAGTACACGATCATCGCCGGCGTCGCCATCGTCCTGGCGATTCTGCTGATCATCCTGAGGAATCTGGACACGGCGATCGGCTTCGTGATCGGCGGCGCGCTCTCGGGCTCGGCCGGGTTCATCGGGATGAACCTGTCGGTGCGCGCCAACGCCCGGGTGGCCGAGGCCGCTCGCGGCGGGGTGCCGCCAGCGCTGGACGTGGCCTTCAAGGGTGGCTCGGTGACGGGGCTGCTGGTCGTAGGCCTGGCGCTGCTCGGGGTGGCGGGCTACTTCGGCATCCTGCTCCTCACGGGCCAGACGGACAAGGAGTCCGTGGACGCGCTCGTGGGGCTCGGCTTCGGCGGGTCGCTGATCTCGGTGTTCGCGCGACTCGGCGGCGGGATCTTCACCAAGGCGGCGGATGTCGGAGCGGATCTCGTGGGGAAGGTCGAGGCGGGGATCCCGGAGGACGATCCACGCAACCCTGCGGTCATCGCTGACAACGTGGGCGACAACGTCGGCGACTGCGCCGGCATGGCGGCGGATCTCTTCGAGACCTACGCGGTCACCTCCGTCGCGGTGATGCTGCTCGGCGTGCTGACGTTCTCGGAGTCGCGCGAGGTGGCGATCTACCCGCTGGTAATCGGCGGGGTGGCGATCATTGCCTCGATCATCGGCGCGCTCTCGGTGCGCACGCGCACCGACCGGGTGGAGGGCGCACTGTATCGGGGGCTGGCCGTATCGGGACTGCTCTCGGTCGGAGCGTTCTACCCCGTCACCAAGTGGCTCATGGACGACATCACGTTCAAGGCCGCCAACCTCAACAACACGCCGTCGGTGACCGACCTGTGGCTGTGTGGCCTGATCGGCGTCGCGGTCACCGCGGGCCTCTTCATCATCACCGACTACTACACGTCCACTCGCTTCCGGCCGGTCAAGACGATCAGCCGGGCCTCCGTCACCGGCCACGCGACGAACATCATCCAGGGGCTCGCGCAGGGCTTCCAGTCGACGGCGGCGCCGGCGCTCCTGATCGCGGTCGCGATCCTGGGCGCAAATGAGCTAGGTGGGATCTATGGCATCGGAGTTGCGGTGATGGCGCAGCTGTCCCTCACCGGGCTCATCGTCGCCCTGGACGCGTTCGGTCCGATCACCGACAACGCCGGCGGCATCGCGGAGATGGCCGAGCTCCCGGACGATGTCCGCGACGTCACGGATCCCCTCGACGCGGTCGGGAACACCACGAAAGCCGTCACCAAGGGCTACGCGATCGGTTCGGCGGCGCTGGCGGCGCTCGTGCTGTTCACGGCCTTCCAGCGGGAGCTGCAGGACGAGGCGGGGGCGGGGCACATCCTGAACTTCGATCTCACGTCGCCGTCGATCCTGATCGGGCTCTTGATCGGGGGGCTGATGGTCTACCTCTTCGCGGCGCTCGCGATCGAGGCGGTCGGTCGCGCGGGCGCTCAGGTGGTCGAGGAGGTGCGCCGCCAGTTCCGCGAGAACCCAGGGATCATGGAGGGCACCGAGCGGCCGGAGTACGGCGGCACGGTGCGGATCGTCACGGCGGCAGCGCAGCGCGAGATGATCGCGCCGTCGCTGATCGCGATCGTGATCCCGCTCATCGTGGGCCTGATCAGCGCCGAGGCGCTTGGCGGTCTTCTTATCGGGGTGATCGTGGTCGGGCTGTTCACGGCGATCTCGATGACCGCCGGCGGCGGCGCGTGGGACAACGCCAAGAAGCTCATCGAGGACGGGGCGTTCGGCGGCAAGGGATCAGAGGCCCACGCTGCGGCGGTCACTGGCGACACGGTCGGCGATCCCTACAAGGACACCGCCGGCCCGGCAATCAACCCGATGATCAAGGTGGCGAACATCGTCGCGATCCTGATCATCCCGATAATCCACATCTAGATGGCTTATCCATGCGGTTTTCAGCCTTCGGCCGGGGTCAATGCGCCAGTAGATGCGCCACGCAGATCGCCGCCGGCTCCACGAGCAGCGTCCTCGGCGCGTCCCGCTGAGCCGCCAGGTAAGGCGTCGAGCAGCCCCGCCGCCTCCGCCTCGGACCCCGGCATCAGGTGGCCGTAGCGGTCGGGGGTGATCGAGATGGTCGCATGGCCCATGAAGGTCGCGAGGGCCTTTGCGTTCACCCCGGCGGCGATCATCAGGCTTGCGTAGGTGTGCCGGCACTCGTGGAGGGTCAGCCGTTCGAGCCCCGCCGCGCGCCACGCCGTATCGGCGCGGCTCTGAACGCTCTGGGCGTGGAACGGATCGTTGATCGTGCGGCCGAACGCGAGGTCCGTGCCGACTCGGCCGTGCCTATCCGGTGCGCCGCCAGAACGTCGCGCAGGACGGGCGTGATCGGCACCCGGCGCTGACCGGCGGCTGAGTTCGGCTCGATCTCACCGATGCGCTCATCCCAGCTTCGCTCGACGCAGACCACGCCGCCCGCGAGGTCGATGTCCTCGGCCCGGAGGGCTTGAAGCTCGCCGCGTCGCGGACCGGCGTACACCGCCGTCGCCCATATCGCCCGATCGCGATCGGGAGCGGCGGCGATCAGAGCCTCGGCTTCGGCGGGCGAGGCGTAGTGCTCGCGCCGCCCCGCACAGCGGGCAGCTCCAGGCCGCTGCACGGGTTGACGGCCAGTTCACCGCGCACGAGCGCGCGCCGGAAGATCGCGCGCAGCGAGCAGCGCGACCTGGATCGTGGACGCGCTGAATCCCTCGGCGAGCGGGCCATCGGCGAAGTCCTGGAGGTCGGGACGGGTCAGGTCGGCGAGCCGGACGGCGCCGAACTCAGGCAGCACTCGCAGCCTCATGCCCTGCTCGTAGCCGCGAATCGCTGAGGGCTTGTAGCGGTCCCCGGAGCGGTTGCGGATCGTGCCGGCGCGCGCGCGCAAGCCACGCCTCCCATGCCTCGCGGACGGTCGTCGGCTTCGGCGCCCGCAGGCCACCCCTCGCCGCGAGCGCCGTCGCATCGGCGCGCCATGACTTCGCGGCGGCGAGGGTCGGGAAGGTCTTGCGGATCTTGCGCCGCTCCCGTGGCAGCCAGACGAACGCCTCCCAGCTATCGCCTCGGCGCCTGATCCCGGTCGGCAGCGCGCCGGCGAGTCTAACCGGCCTCACAGCACCCGTTCTCCGTTCTCATCCAGCCACCGCTGGAGCTCGCGCACATCGACGACCCGTTTCGGCCCTGCCGAACCCAGCGCACGTTAGGCGCGACGTGCTCGCGAAAGTGATCCTCGCTCATGTCGAGCGCGGCGGCGGCGTGGGCCGCGGTCAGCGCCAGGCGGGGATCGGGGCGGTGAGGAGTCTCGGCCGCGTGGCGCAGGTCGCTCTGCGGATACCACCCGGGGTAACCGCCGCGCTGGCTCTGTTCCTCTCTGCCCAGCGCGGCGGCCCCCCGGCGCCGGCCTCAACCAGGGGATTAGTGCACGTCCGCCAGGTCGTGCCTTACGAGTCGCCTCAGCGGGGCGGAGGAATCGGGAGCCCCTTCTCGCAAACGGTCCCTACCAGGACGGTCGCTTGGGCGGTCCCCTCGTTGAACACGAAGATAGCCCACCTGCGCCTAGAGAGCGGCCCGTCGAACGCCGGCACCACTCCATCCGTATCGGGTTCAAACATCCCCGAAACCGGATGCCACTCCTTCGGACACCTGAACGCGCCACCGTTCGTCTGGCCCGGTGCGACGTTGACGTTGCGAAAGAAGTAGAGGAGCTTGAACCGCGAGCGCCTCGCCGACGCCTTGACGCCAAGCGCCTTGCCTTTGGCGGTCGTCATCCGGTGGGCATCGAGCGTCTTTATCTCACCTGGGACTTGTGGGATCGCGCTTCCGGAGCCGTCGTTCGCCAAGCTGACGGCCGTGAAGACCGCCGCTCCGACGACCACGGTGAGGATGAGGAATTTCCGCATCCTGAACCTCCCTTCACTAGCTGTAAACGGAAGCCGATCCTAGGTCCCGGCTCTCCTGTCGTCAACAGCCCGCGCGGTCGGCCGGTTCGGATGCGCCACAAATGCGCCACAGAGCGCCAGCCTCCAGCGGGTCCCAGCGGGTCGCAGCGGGTCCACTCAGGCACGAAACGGCCAAGCCGTGCGCGGGCGTGCGATCCTGATCATCCCGATGTGCATTTGTAGAGCGCCCGGGCGTCTTCAGCGACGCGGATCGCTTCCCGGGCAATGAGGGGAGGCAAGGGCGCCTCATTTCAGCTCGAGTGAGTGATCGGGGACGTATATTGGCCCGATCCTTCACTCGATCGCCGAGTGTGCGTTTGACCGCAGATACTGCGGTGAAGTGCACACTCGGCACCAGGCCGGCCCTACTTGCCACATTCCGCTCGCGGGGCCACGGTCCAGGCCTATAGTCGCGATCGATGGCTGAGCGGCACCCGCGAGAGGAGACGCTGCGACGCGTCCACGGGACGGGGGCGCTGTTCTCCGCCGCTTACGGGAACGTCGGCTCGTCGATCTACTACGCGCTTGGCGTCACCGCCGCATTCGCGCTCGGGCTGACGCCCGTCGCGTTCGTGATCGCGGGGGTGATCTTCATGTTCACCGCCGCCAGCTACACCGAGGCGACGGTGATGTATCCGGAGGCGGGGGGATCGTCGAGCTTCGCCCGCCACGCGTTCAACGAGCTCGCCTCGTTCGTGGCGGCGTGGGCGCAGATGCTCAACTACATCATCACGGTCGCCATCTCGGCGTTCTTCGTGCCCCACTACCTCAGCGTGTTCTGGCCGTCGCTGGGGCACGGTCCGGGCGACGTTATCGGCGGGATCGTGCTGGTCGGACTGCTGGCGGCGCTCAACATCAAGGGGACCCAGGAGTCGGCGCGGCTCAACCTCGTGCTTGCGATCGGCGATCTCTGCACGCAGATCGTGCTTGTGGGGATCGGCGTCGCGCTCGTGCTGAGCCCGGACATCCTGGTGAACAACGTCCACCTCGGCGTGGCGCCTACCTGGGGCGACTTCGCGCTCGGGATCGCGGTCGGGATGATCGCCTACACCGGGATCGAGACGATCTCGAACATGTCCGAGGAGGCGCGCGACGCGCCGCGCACGATTCCACGCGGGGTCGGGCTGACGGTCCTCGCCGTGCTCGTGCTCTACGTGATGATCCCGATCGTCGCGCTGTCGGCGATGCCGGTGACCCAGGACGCTGCGGGCCACTACAGCACCGTTCTGGGGACCAAGTTCGCGGATGACCCGGTGCTCGGGATCGTCGAGCACCTGCGCCTCGGCGACGCCATGGAGACGGTGCTGCGCTATTACGTCGGCGTGCTGGCGGCCGTGATCCTGGTCATTGCGACCAACGCCGGACTGATCGGCGTCTCGCGGCTCACCTTCTCGATGGGCCAGCACCGCCAGCTTCCGGACCGGATCCGGCAGGTTCACCCGCGCTTCCACACGCCGTACGTCGCGATCATCGCGTTCTCGGCGGTCGCGGCCCTGACGATGCTTCCGGGGCAGACCGATTTCCTCGCGACGATGTACTCGTTCGGCGCGATGCTGTCGTTCACGATCGCCCACGTCGCGGTCGTCAGGCTCCGGCGGCGACTGCCGGAGGCCGAGCGGCAATGGAAGCCGCCGCTGAACGTGCGCGCGTTCGGATTCGAGGTGCCGCTGACGGCGGTCCTCGGCGGGCTCGGGACGTTCGCGGCGTGGTTGATCGTGATCGCGCTGCACACAACGACTGGGCTCGTCGGCGCGGGATGGATGCTGTTCGGGGTGCTGCTCTACGCGGCGTACCGGCGCCGCCAGCAGCTGCCGCTACGTGAGACCGTGAAGGTACTGACGCCGGAGCCGCTCGGCGTGGAGGAGGTCGAGTACCGGAGCGTGCTCCTGGTCTTCGAGGGCGACTCGTTCTCGGACGAGGCGGTCGCGACGGCGGTGCGGTTGGCGGCGCGGCGAAGGCGGGGTATCCACATCCTGTCGGTCATCACGGTTCCCACGCATCTGCCCCTCGACGCCGCGCTCGAGGACCGGGAGGAGGCCGCGCAGAGCAAGATCGAGCAGGCGAAGATCATCGGCGGCCTGCGGGTGACGGGTCACCCCGTGCGGGTCCGGCCCGGGCAGGAGGCGCGCGCGATCATCGATGAGGCGCGGGACATCAACGCCGCGGCAATCGTCATGCCCCTGCGCTACCGGAACGGCAAACCGCTCTACGGCAAGACACTGCAGACCGTGCTCGCGGAGCGGCCAACGCGGGTGATCGTGGCCGCCCAGCCGGGGCGGGCGGCGCCCGTTCCCGCAGAACGGCGCTAAGGGAGGACCTCCCGCAACCTAGAATCGCCGGCAGGTGGCTACTCCCGGCGAGCAGCTCTATCGCGCGGTCACGCGGATCTTCTCGGTGATCATCATCGGGTTCGGGCTCGCGATCCTCATCGTTACGCTCGCGCGCGGGGCCAGCGTGGCGTCGGCCGGGATCTGGATCGGCCTCTTGTTCTGTGCCATCGGCGTCGCCCGCCTGTACATCGCGCTGCGGTCCCGGAGTTGAACGAGCTCAGACCACCGCGGGCGGAGGGGGCGCCCCGCGACGGCGCGGGGCCTCGCTCGCGGGGGCGCCTCCGTCGCAGGCTGCCGCGCGTCAAGGTCGGTCCGGGGCCGCTGACCGGCCGCTTCCTCGGGGTGCCGCTTCAGATCGCGGTCGCGTACGCGGCGGTGGGGTTCTCGCTCTATTTCTCGATTGGCGTCGTCGCGGGATTCGGGCTGGGGCTGACGCCCGCGATCTTTCTCGCCGCTGGCCTGCTGCTCGTGCTGGCGGTACTTACCTACGTCGAGGGGACCGGCATGTACGAGGAGCGCGGGGGATCGTCCGCGTTCGCGCGCCACGCCTTCAACGAGCTCGTGAGCTTCATCGCCGGATGGGCGATCCTCATCGATTACATCATCATCATCTCGTTTGCGGCGGTCTCGGTGGCGCACTATCTGGGGCCGATCTGGGGCGGGTTCACGCACGGCGGGCCCGAGATCGCAATCGCGGCGGCGGTGATCGCCATCTCCGCTGCAATGAACATCGGCGGGTTCACCCGCTACGTCCGGCAGCATCCCCTGATCGTCGTCGCGCTGGCCGACGTGATAGTGCAGGCGGCGGTGATCGTGGCGGGCGCGATCGTCATGTTCCATCCGGACCGCCTGACGTCGCACATCCACCTGTTCACGACGCCGTCGTTCAGGCACGTCGTCGAGGCGCTGGCCGTGGCGACGCTCGCGTTCGCGGGGATCGAGGCCGCGTCGGACCTGGCGCCGGACTTCAGCTGGCGCCGGCGCGACCTGCAGCGCGTGGTCGGGGCGAGCGCCACGCTGCTGCCCATCATGTACGCGGGGATGGCGGCGATCGCGCTGATGGCCGTGCCGGTCGTCCCGGGGCCGAACGGCGCGCATACGGAGCTCGGCGGGAGGTTCATCGAGGAGCCCGTGCTGGGGGTGGTGATGAGCTACGACCCGCAGTGGCTGTCGGTCCTGCTCCAGATCGGCGTGGTAGCCGTGGCTCCCGTTGTCCTGACCTGGGCTGCGTCAACCTCGATGCTCGGTCTCTCGAGGCACGTGTACGCCCTCGCGCGGAATCGCCAGGTGCCGAGCTGGCTGGGGAAGCTCAGCGGGCGCTCGACGCCGTACGTGGCGATCCTGTCCGCCGGGGCGATCGCGCTGGCGCTGGCGATCCCGACCGACGTGCGCCTGCTCGCCGAGATCTACGCGTTCGGGGCGACGCTCGCGATCGCAATCGCACACCTGTCGATCCTGCGGCTGCGCTGGACGGAGCCCGAGCGGGATCGGCCCTACAGGATCCCGTTCGACGTTCGGATCGGCGGGCGGGCGCTTCCGGTCCCCGCGCTCCTTGGGGCCGCGCTCATGCTGCTGCTGTGGGTCGCGGTGATCATCTTCCACGCTCGCGCGCGCTGGGTCGGAGGCGGGTGGATGGTCTTGGGGCTGATCGCCTACGTCATCTACCGGAGGGTGGTGGAGGGGACGACGCTCACGAAGAGGGTGTCCGTGCCCGAGCAGGCGCTGCGCAAGGAGATCCAGGAGGCCGAATACGCGAGCATCCTGGTGCCGGTGTTCGGGACGAAGCTGGACGATGACATCGTGGGGACGGCGGGCAGGCTGGCGGACGCCGCGGATGAGCCGGGCGAGGAGCGCCCGCGCCTCGAGGTGATCTACGTGCTTGAGCAGCCGCTTACCGTGCCGCTGGACGCGCCGCCCCCGCGTGAGCGCCTGGAGGAGGCGAAACGGGCGCTCCGGCGCGCGAAGGAGGTCGGCGAGGAGTACGACACGGTGGAGGTGGACACCGAGATGATCCCGGCGCGCAGCGTCGGGGCCGGGATCGTGGAGGAGGCGCGCCGGCGCGGGGTGGAGGTGATCGTGATGGGCGGTGAGCCACCCACCAGAGTCCGGGGAGGAGCGATCCTGGGTGGCGTAGGCGGCTCGCGGCCGCCGGAGATCGGCGAGGTTACCGAGTACGTGCTGAGGAAGGCGCCGTGTCCGGTTCTGGTGACGGCGCCGCCGGAGAGGTAGGCCGCTCGACCGGCACGGCCGGGGTGGGCGCGGACGCGTCGCTGGATAGCATCCAGCCCATGTTCGTTCTGATCGTGGGAGTCGGTCGCGTCGGCTCGTCCCTGGCACGGTCGATGCTTCGCGACGGGCACACCGTGTCGTGCCTGGACGAGGACTCCGAGGCGCACGCGCGGCTCGAGATCGGGCTCGAGAAGTCGTGGGAGGACGTCGGCGGCCAGTTCACGGTGGGGACTGGTCTGGAGATCGAGGCGCTCCAGGAGGCTGGGATCGAGCGGGCCGACGCCTTCGTCGCCTCGACTGACGGCGACAACACGAACATCGTCATCTCGCAGATCGCGAAGCGCCGGTTCAAGGTCCCGACTGTGGTCGCGCGGATCCTGGACCCGTATCGGGCCGAGTGGTACGAGCAGCAGGGGCTGCACACGATCTGCCCGACGCGGGTGGCGATCGAGATGCTCGAGACCGAGGTGAAGGAGGCGGCCGCAAAGGCCGCGAACTAGGTAGCCGAGCTGGGAGGAGCGATGTACGTATTGATCGTTGGCGCGGGAAAGGTCGGGTGGAACCTGGCGCGAGAGCTCCTGGAGAAGGGGCACGAGGTGACGGTGATCGAGAACGATCGGGATCGCTACCTCACCGTCGAGCAGGAGCTCGAGCACAACGTCCAGTACGGGGACGCGTCCGAGCTCTGGGTCTTGGAGCGGGCCGGGATTTCGCGCGCCGACCTGGTCATCGCCGTGACCGGCGACGACGAGGACAACATGCTGATCTGCCAGGTCGCCAAGGAGAAGTACATGGTCGAGCAGACCATCGCCCGGGTGAACAACCCGCGGAACAAGCAGTGGTTCGAGCTCCTGGGGATCGCGCCTGTGGTCTCCGCGACGGACCTGATCCTGCGGCTGATCGAGCACGAGGTGCCGAAGTACGGCCTCGTGCACCTGCTGGACCTGCCGCGGGAGCGACTCGAGATCATCGAGCTCCTGCTCGGGGAGGATTCGCCTGTGGCGGGACGGCGGGTGGCCGATCTGGAGCTGCCCGAGGGAAGCCTGCTCATATCGGTGCTGCGCGAGGGCAGGGGGTTCGTGCCCAATCCGGACACGGTCTTGGAGCCTGGCGACGAGGTGCTCGCGGTGCTCGATCCCGGGACGGAGGACGAGCTGAAGGCGTACTTCGGCCCGGACGGCAGCGGGAGCGCGGGCGGGTAAGGACCGGCGTGGGGCGGACACTAAGCTCCCGACGTGGCTGATCGAGAGGTCGATTTCCTGCTGATCGGCGGCTGGAGCGCCGCGCATTGCGCCACGGCGCTTCGCCGCGGCGGGGCCGACGGCTCGGTCCTCCTGGTCGGGCGCGAGCCGCACCCGCCATACGAGCGGCCGCCGCTGTCGAAGGAGTTCATGCGGGGCGAGGTTTCGGAAGAGGACACCTACGTCAACGGCGTGGATTGGTACGGGGAGAACGACGTGGAGCTCCTCACCGAGACGAGCGTGATGTCGCTCGATGCCGGCGAGCGGACGGCGAAGCTGCAGTCTGGCGAGCAGGTGCGATTCGGGAAGGCGCTGATCGCCACGGGGGCACGGGTGAACGTCCTTCATCATCTGGAGGGGGCACGGCTCGATGGGATCCACTACCTGCGCACGATCGGAAACTCGGACGCGATCCGGGAGGACGCCAAGGAGGCGGGGCACGTTGTGCTCATCGGCGGCAGCTACATCGGCAGCGAGGTGGCGGCGTCGTTGACGGCGATCGGCGTCAAGTGCACGATGGTGATGCTGGAGCCGGTGGCGCTGTCGCGGACGTTCGGGGAGGAGCCGGGGCGGTACTTCCACGAGATCCTCGAATCCCACGGCATCGAGATCTTCGGCGGCGAGGAGCTGGAGTCGTTCGTCGGCGAAGGGCGGGTGGGGGCGATCCGGACCAAGAGCGGGCGCGAGATCGAGTGCGGGGCGGTGGTGATCGGCGCCGGCGTCCATCCCGAGACCATGCTTGCTGAGCGGGCCGGGATCGCGGTCGAGAACGGGATCAGGTGCGATGCGAAGCTCGAGACGTCGGTGGAGGGGATCTTCGCAGCGGGGGATGTGTGCTCGTACGACAGCGTCGTCCACGGGCGGCGGCTTCGCATCGAGCACTGGGACGTCTCGCTGCAGCAGGGCCAGCACGCCGCGAAGGCACTGATAGGGGACGAGGAGCCCTATCGCGTGGTCCCGTACTTCTTCAGCGACCTCGCCGACTGGGCGAGCCTCGAGTACGTCGGCCCGGCGGAGCGGTGGGACGAGCTGGTGTGGCGCGGAACACCCGACTCCGGCGAGTTCCTCGTCTGGTACCTGGACGGCGGCAAGGTGGCAGCGGCGCTGAGCGTGAACCGCTCGGAGGACCTGGAGCACGCCCGACGGCTCCTCGAATCGGGCGCGGATGTGTCGGCCCAGAAGGTCGCACTCGCCGACGTGGACACCGACCTCGAGCAGGTCGCCTAAGTCGCACCTCGCGTTTTGTGCGGGCCTCGACGCGAACTCCGGGGCGAGGACTCGAACCTCGATTTCGCGGTCCAGAGCCGCGCGGATTTGCCAAATTATCCGACCCCGGATCGGCGTCCCACGAGCATAGCCGCGGGTCCTGGGAGGCGCGTTTTCCGTCCGGTGCGCATGGGAACATGCGTTCGCGCCTGGCAACGACGAGATCGACTGGAACAAGGTTTGCGCGTACTACGACGTCGGGCGCACACGCGAGGAGTGCAAGCGACGCTTCGGGTTCTCCAACGGTGCCTGGGCGCGCGCAGTCGAGCGCGGAGACATCGTTCCGCGGGCCCGGTCCAGCGGGCTCCGCACGAGCGAGAAGCGCGAGCAGGTTGCGGGGCTTCGCGCGCAGGGAAAGACCTACGTCGAAATTGTTAAGGAACTCGGCCTGGCCAAATCAACGGTCGCGTATCCGCCCGCCGGCTAGGCATCCCGGCCGACGACCGGTTCTCGCGGCGCTACGACTGGAGCGTGGTTCAGGAGGCGATCGATGCTGGCGCTTCGATGCGGGACTGCAAGAAGCACTTCGGCTTCCCGGGATGCATGGGGAAAGGCGGTCAAGCGGGGCGACATCGTCCCCAACGAATGGGTTATTCCCTTGGAGCGCTTGCTCGTGGCTGGCCCGCGGCGAAAGCGGGGGCACATCAAGGCGCGGCTGTTGCGCGCCGGCCTCAAGGCGAACCGCTGCGAGGAGTGCGGGATCATGGAGTGGCGAGGCAAGCCCCCTCAGCATGGCGCTGCACCACCGGAACAGGGACGGCAACGACAACCGGATCGAGAACCTCGAGTACCTGTGCCCGAACTGCCACTCGCAGACGCCCAATTACGGGGGGCGAAATGGCCACCGGCGCAGGCGCCGCGGCGACGAGGCGGACGCTGCCTGACGGGTGCAATTCGCGGTCGCAGGGGTGGGTTGCGGCCGTCGCGTTGCTACCTTGATCCGCTCAATGTGGGCCAGGTGCGCATATCTCTCGGCGGGTGCAGCCGTCGGCGCGGTTCTTCTCGCGGGCTGCGGGGGCTCCAGCTCCGCGCCGGTCACCAACGTCGGCGGCGCCAGCGGCGCCAGCGGGCCGAGCGGGTCCGCAGCGCTTAGCAAGCCCGAGTTCATCAAGCAGGCCGATGCCGTTTGCGCCGAGGCCAACACCGCGATCTCCGACCTGACCAGCGGAGCGACCACGGCTGACAGGTCCACGCAGGTCTCGCAGGAGCTCGAGATCGTGCGCAGCGAGCTTCAGTCGCTGCAGGCGCTCAAGCCGCCCAGCGGGGATCGCTCGACCCTCGACGACTTCGTCGCCGCGCTGAAGAACGAGGTCGATGCCCTCGAGCGCGAGAACAGCGCGCTCGCCGCCGGCGCCGACACCACCGCCGCCGAGTCCGAGCTCGCGAGCGCGCGGGCGAATGCCGAGGCCGCCGCGACCGAGTACGGCATGAAGGGGTGCGGCAATGCCAAGGCCCGCCCCACCCAGGCGGGAACGACCACCACAGCCCCGACAGCGCCCACCACGACCACCGCGGTCCCCACGACAACGGTGCCCACCACTACCAGCGCCCTCCCAACGACCACCACGCCGACGACGACCGCCGTGCCGGCCCCGGCGCCCACCGGCGGAACCGGGGGTGGCACGGGTAGCGGCACGGCCGGTGGCACCGGCGGCGGGATTGGAAGCGGCGGCACCGGCGGCTCGGGGGGCGTCTCGCCTTAGCTCGCTCGGGTCCTAACGATGGTCGACAAACGGCACCCACATCGCCGTTTCTCGACCATCGCCACCGATCAGGCCGCGGCCGACTCGGCCCACGCGCCGTAAAGGCGCGAGTACGCGCCACCCGCGGCGATGAGCTCCTCGTGTGCCCCTGACTCGGCGACCCGCCCGTGCTCCAGGACCACGATGCGCCCTGCGCGCCGGATGGTCGACAGCCGGTGCGCGATCACGATTGCGGTCCGCCCGAGCAGCAGCCGCTCGAGCCCCCGCTCGATGATCCGCTCCGTCCGTACGTCCACGTTTGACGTCGCCTCGTCGAGGATCAGGATCCGCGGCTCCGCGAGGAGCGCCCGCGCGAACGCTACGAGCTGCCGCTGCCCGGCGGAGAGCTGCACGCCGCGCTCACCGATCTCGGTCTCGTATCCGTCCCGAAGCTGTGCGATGAAGCGGTCCGCTCCCACCGCCGCAGCGGCCTGCCGGATCTCCTCATCCGATGCATCCGGACGCCCGAAGGCGATGTTCTCCCGCACAGTTCCGGAGAACAGGAACCCCTCCTGCGGCACGATCCCGAGCTGCCGGCGCAGCGCGCTCGAGCTCAGGTCTCGCACGTCATCGCCGTCCACCAGCACCCGCCCCTCCTGCGGGTCGTAGAAGCGCGCCACGAGCTTCGCGAGCGTCGACTTACCCGCGCCCGTCTCCCCGACGAGCGCGACGGTCTGTCCGGCCGGGATGTGCAGGTCGATCCCGTCGAGCGCCCATCCCGAGTCCCCGCCGTAGGAGAACCGGACCCCTTGGAGCTCGACCGCCCCGCGGATCCTCCCCGGATCCAGCGCCCCCGGCTTGTCCACCATGTCGGGCTTCGTCTCCAGCAGGTCGAAGATCTTGTCCAACGCCGCCATCCCCTGCTGATAGGTCGTGTAGAGCTGCGAGATCTGCTGGATCGGGTCGAAGAACGCGTTCAGATACCCGACGAACGCCACCAGAACGCCGATCTGGACGTCGCCGTTCAGCGCCCGGTAGCCGCCGTAGAGCAGGATCACCCCAGTGCCGATCGCCGAGAGGAGCTCTACCGCGGGGAAGTACGCCGCGTTCAGGTAGACCGTGGCCATGTTGGCGCGCCGGTTCTCCTCGTTCAGGTCCGACATCCGCCGAAGGTGTCGCCGCTCCTGCGCGAAGCTCCGGACAACCCGCACCCCCGACAGCGTCTCCTGGAGGTAGGCGGTGATGTTCGCGATCTTCTCCCGCGTCCGCCGGTACGCGCCAGCCGATGCGATCCGAAACACGACGCTCCCAACCCCCAGGATCGGAAACGTCGCGAACGTGACCAGCGCGAGCGGGAGGTCCAGCACGAGCAGGATGACCACGACGCCAAGCAGCGTCAGAGTGCTGGACACGAGCGTGATCACGCCGTCAGTGACGAGCGTGTCCAGGGCCTCCACGTCGTTGGTCATCCGCGAGATCAGCACTCCCGGCCTGCGGCGCGTGAAGAACCCGATCGACATCGTCTGCAGGTGCACATAGATCTGCTCGCGCAGGTCCTGCAGCGCCCGTTGGCCCACCCAACCCACCAGATAGGTCTGCGCGTACGTCGCCGCCCAGTAGAGGACCGCGGTGACCACGTAGACGCCGACGATCCAATCGAGCGTGCTCAGATCGCCGGTGTTGATGCCCCTGTCGATCGCCAGCCCGGCTAGATACGGCGGCGCGAGGCCTGCCGCCGTCGCGACGACCAGCGCGACGCCCATCACCGCCACCCGCCCCCGATACGGGCGCAGCAGGCCGAACAGCCACCGCAGCTTGCGCGTCCGCTGTTGCTCCCCGCGCAGCAGCCGCCAAAGGTCGCGGAACAGCAAGAACGTCCCCATCAGCCGACCCGGCTGGTTCGCCTCGTCCTCCGTCGCCTCGGCGACCTCCGACCCCTGAGTCTCGGGATCGCGCTCGGTCACAGGATCCTCGGCGAGCCGGCGCCCATTCGTGCTCACAGCCGAGCGACCTCCTCCCGCTGCTCGAGATCGCGCTGCAGGAACACCGAGTCCTCGAGGCCATGCTCAGCGATCTCGGCGTACAGGGGACACCGCTCTAGAAGCTCGGCGTGGGTCCCGCGGTCCACGATCCTCCCGCCGTCCATCACCACGATCTCATCCGCCAACGAGATCGTCGACATCCGGTGCGCGACGATGAACGTCGTCCGGCCCGCCATCACCTCGCGCAGCCCGCGCTTGATGGCGGCCTCCGTCCGCGCGTCCACCGAGGATGTCGCGTCGTCGAGGATCAGGATCCGCGGATCCGCGAGGAGCGCCCGCGCGATCGCGATCCGCTGCCGCTGCCCACCCGACAGGGTCAGCCCCCGCTCGCCCACGAGCGTCGCGTATCCCTCCGGCAGCCGCTCGATGAACGCGTGCGCCTGCGCCCGTCGCGCCGCGATCTCGATCTCCTCGAGCGTCGCGTCGGGCCGCGCGTACGCGATGTTCTCCGCCACGGGAGTCGAGAACAGGAAGCTGTCGTCGGCGACGAATGCGATCTGGGAGCGCAGCGAGCGCACGTCCACGGTCCGCAGGTCCGCGCCGTCGACCGCCACGCTGCCGCGGCTCGGGTCATAAAGGCGCGCCAGGAGCGCGACGAGGCTCGTCTTGCCCGATCCCGACGGACCCACCAGAGCCACGGTCCGGCCGGCCTCAGCCTCCAGGTCGATGTCCTCGAGCGCGGGAGCCCCCCCGTCGTACGCGAGCGAGACGTTGCGCATCTCCACCACCCCAGGACCCTCGGGAAGCGGCGGCGCGTCGGGAGGGCTCTCGATCCGAGGCTCCCTATCCAGGATCTCGAACACGCGATTCCCCGAGGCGACCGCCCGCTGGGCCATCCCGAGCGAGATCCCGAGCATCCGCATCGGGGCGGTGAGCATGATCAGGTAGGTGTAGAACGCGGCGAAGTCGCCGAGCGATAGCCCGCCGTTCACCACCTCCCGACCGCCCACCAGGAGCACGACGGCCAGCCCGAGGCTCGGCAGGAAGCCGAGGAGCGGCGAGTAGAAGGCCTGCAGGCGCGTCGAGTAGATGTTCTGGTCGAACACGCGCCGCACCGAGCGGCGGAACCGGCCCAGCATGTGCTCCTCGCGAGCGAACGCCTTGACGATCCGGATCCCCGAGATCGACTCCTCGACCTCCGCCGTGAGCTCGGCCAGCCGCTGCTGAATCTCCTGCACGGCCGGGCGGGACCGGCGGTTGTAGCGCATCGCGGAGAGCACCACGAACGGCACTGGGGCGAGCGCGAGCGCCGCGAGGTCCGGCTTGATCGTGAACATCACCGCGCTCGCGAGTCCGAGGGTCAGTGCGTTCTGCGTCAAGAAGATCAGTCCGTAGCCGAGAAAGAACCGAATCGACTGCAGGTCCACCGTCGCCCGCGACATGAGCTGTCCGGTCTGCTGTGAGTCGAAGAACCCGAGCTCGAGCGACTGCAGGTGCCGGTACATCAGCTCGCGCAGGTCGAACTCGACCGCCACCGACACCTTCCCCGCGATCAGCCGTCGGATCACGGTGAGACCCAGGCGCAGCAGGCCCGCGCCTCCGATGGCCAGAACGAGGGGGAGGATCGCAGTCCGGTCGCCCCGTTCGATCGCGTTCACCGTCTGCCCGACCAGCCACGGGATCAGCACCGTCATTCCCATCGCGAGCCACGCGAAGACGAGCGAGCCGGCGACCGAGCGGCGATATGGCCGCAGGAAACCGAGTAGCCGCCGGAAGGTCGTCACGACGCTCGACTATACAAAGTGAAGTAATTGCCGTTAGCGGCGATACTTGGCGTATGCCTCGACCGCCCGCCGGCCTCTGCGACTCGTGCGTCCACCAGCGGATCATCAAGAACACCCGCGGATCTGCCTTCTCGCTATGCGAGCGCTCGCGCACCGACCCGAGCTTCCCGCGATACCCGCGCCTGCCGGTGACGAGCTGCCGCGGCTACGAGCCGCGCACGCCCGCGGCTCGGTGAGTCACCGAGGGAGGGCTTCGTCAGGCGTGGCCTGACGAACTCGCCTCTCGCCACACCCGTGGTGCGTTGGGGCCAAACCGCGCGTCACGCCTCGACCGGCGACGGCGTGCGCGCCGCGCTGAGCGCGCCGGCGCTCGCCGCGACCACCAGCCCGATCGCGACCACCTCGTTCGCGCTCAGGTCCTGTCCAAGCGCGACGAGCCCCACCAGCGCCGCCACCGCGGGCTCGAGGCTCATCAGCACCCCGAACGTTCCCTTCGGCAGCCGCCGAAGCGCCTCGAGCTCGAGCGAGTACGGGATCGCGGAGCTCAGCATCGCCACGGCCAGCCCCGACGCGAGCAGCCGCGGGTCTCCCAGGTCGGCGCCGCCGACGACGATCCCGATCGGCAGCAGCACGATCGTGGCGACCATCATGGCGATTGTCAGCCCCTGCGCGCCGCTGAACGCGCGCCCGACCCGTGCGGCAAGCACGATGTACGTCGCCCAGAAGATTCCGGCCAGGAGCGCGAGGAGAACCCCGGTGGCATCGAGTGAGCCGTGGATCCCGGGCGACAGCAGCACGATCCCGGCCGCTGCCAGCGCAACCCACAGCAGATCGCTGGCCCGCCTCGAGGCGGCTACGGCGACCGCGAAGGGCCCCGTGAACTCGAACGTCACGGCGATCCCAAGCGGGATGCGGTCGAGGGCTCCGTAGAAGCTGAGGTTCATGCCGGCGAGCGCCAGCCCGTAGAGCACGGCGTCCCGAAGGGCAGCGCGCGTCCTGCCCCGATGCTGTGGCCGCCAGAGCAAGAGCAGCGCGACGGCGGCGAATCCGGTCCGCAGCAGCACCGTGCCCGCCGGGCCGAGCTCGTCGAAGAGCGTCGTCGCGACCGCCGCCCCGAGCTGCACCGACGCGACCGCCCCGATCACGAGGCTCATGGACGTCAATCGCTCGGAGCGGCTCAAGCCGCCGAGACTAACGGCGAGCTCGCGGCTAAAGCCGCCCGGCGCTCGGGCGCGCTATGCGGCTGCGCCGATGCGGCGCAAAAGATCGGCGAGCAGCTTCTCGTACTGGATCAGGCTCCGCGTGCCGAGGAATTGCTCCTCGACCCGCCGCCGGGCCGCCTCGCCCAGCCGCCTCCTGTAGCCGGGATCGGCCAGCAGCCGGCGAAGGGCATCGGCCATCGCGGCGAGGTCGTGCGGGTCGTCCAGCAGGATCCCGCTCTCGCCGCGGACGATCTGGTCCTGGATGCCGCCGGCCCTCGTTGCCACCACCGGCCGCGACTTCCACATCGCCTCCGCCACCGTCAGCCCGAAGCCCTCCGCGAGGCTCTTCTGGACGACGATGTCCGAGCGTCGCTGGACCGCGTTGACGATCGCCGCGTTCTCCTGGACATCGTCCATCGGCAGCGCCGCCATATGCACGCGGTGCCGGACAGCCGGATCGAGCTCCCGCCGGTAGGCGTCGACCTCTGCGAGCACCTCGGCCCCCTCCGGGTCGTCCGCGACCGCTGCCACCGACGGCCCGGCCAGCAGAAGATGAGCCTCGGTATCCGCCAGATGCTCGGCGAAGCCCCGCAGGACGCCCATCGGATCCTTCAGCCGGTCCCACCGGGATACCTGCGTGATGAGGATGGCCTCGTCGGGGACGGGCTCATCCTGGAACATCTCCGCGGCGCGATCGACGCGCGCCGGCGTCCCGTCCTCGCGCACGAACGTTGCACACGTCGGGTCGCTGTCCGCCCCTACTCCGGCGAGGCCGAGGATCGCCGTCACCGCCTCGGCGCTGAGCTCCTGGTTCTTGGGCGAGAACGCGTCGATGGTCGGCGGAACGACCCAGACCTTCTCGCTTTCGAGCCCCTCCCAGACGAACTCCCGCCGGGAGAACACGTAGGCGTGGGCGTTCTCGACATAGCCGCGCAGGAAGCCCCACGCCTCCCGCGCCAAGTCGTTTGGCAGGTCAAGCCCCACGTGGCAGCGCCACACCACCGTCGCTCCGGTCGCCCGGATCGGATCGACCAGACCCGCCGTCTGCGGGTCGTGGAGGAAGACGATGTCGGCCCCCGCTACCACCTCGGCGAGCTCCTCGGCGTTGCGCCGAAGCGTCTCGTCGTAGACGGCGTGCTCGGCGTCGCCGAGCGGCCCGCCATCGCCCGCCGAGCCGTGAAGGCGGTTGTGGATTCGCTTCGTTATCCGGAAGAAGTCGGCGCTCCCTTCGATGACGGCCCAGCGCGTGTCCACGCCGCCACCCCGCGCGTAGGCGAGCAGCGACTGCAGCAGCTCGGCCACGCCGCCTCCGCGGGCGGTGGAGTTCACGTGCCACACGGCGCGCCCCGCGAACAGCTCCTGGCCGCGCGCGATCAGCTCCTCGATCTCGCCGTAGCGCGGGCCGAGCAGCTCGCGGAACCGCTCTGGCGGAAGGGGCGCGACGGGGACGTGCGTCAGTGGCATCGCTGGCTGGCCGGGTCGCTCGCCACGCGAGCCTACATCCGGCGGCTAGAGCCGGCCTCATCCGCACGTCGCTCGACACGTCGTTCGCCGGTTCGGCGTCCCCGCCGCAACCCCATAAGCTGCGACCGATGGCTCGCCCGCTCCTGATCGTCGACGCCCCGTCGCTGCTCTATCGCGCGTTCTTCGCCCTGCCGAAGTCGATCACCGACCGCGACGGCAAGCCGGTGAACGCCCTCCTGGGCACCACGAACCTGCTCCTGCGAGAGGCGGAGGAGCACAGGCCGCGCGCCGTGGTCCTCTGCTTCGGCCCGGACGCGGCGCGCTACCGGACGGAGCTCTATGAGCCATACCACGCCGATCGCCCACCCGTGCCGGACGAGCTCGCACCTCAGTTCGCGGATGCGCCGGGGTTCTTCGCCGCGTTCGGCTGGACTTCGGTCATCGACGACGAGCTCGAGGCGGACGACGTCATGGGCTCGCTCGCGAAGGCGGAGGAGAAGGCGGGCGGAGAGGCGCTGCTCATGACCGGCGACCGCGACCTCTTCCAGTGCGTGACGGACAAGGTCAAGGTGCTCTACGTCAGGACAGGCGTCCGCGGCGGGGAGCTTGTGGACGCCGCGGAGGTGAAGCGGCGCTACGGCATCCCGCCGGACCTCGTGCCGGACTTCATCGCGCTGCGCGGCGATCCCTCGGACGGCATCCCCGGCGCCAAGGGGGTAGGGGAGAAAACCGCCGCCGATCTGCTACGGCGCCGCGGCTCGCTGGAGGCGGCGATCGCGAATGCGGTTCGCGAGCGCCCGCCCCGGCTGTCGGGTGCGCTTTTGAACGGCGCCGAGGAGCTGCGGACCTTCAAGGACCTGGCGACGCTGCGGCCCGTGAAGGTCAAGCGCCCGCGCGGCCGCGAAACCGACTACGCCGGCGGCGCGAGAGCAGCACGCGAGCGCGGGATGAACCGCCTCGCCGAGCGTCTCGAGAAGGCCACGGCCGCCGTTTAGGACGGCCCCGGATCGGACCTCGCCAACGAGTTTCGGGCCTGGGCGGTCGCCATCAGGCGGACTGGGCGGCGATCGCTGTCCTGCAGGAAGCAAACTCGTAGCTTCCCGGCATGTTGCGGCGCAGCGCGGCGAACGCGATGGCGCCGAGGATCAGCGGCAGCCAGAAGAGGATCACGCGGTAAGCGAGGACGGCGGCGGCCGTGGTCGCCGCGGGCGCTCCGTAGACGACGAGGGTCCCGATGAGCCCCAGATCGATCCCGCCGATGCCTCCGGGGATCGGCAGCAGCCCGCCGAGCTGCCCGATCAGGTACCCCATCAGGACCACGGTGAGGGCGGGGGAGGCGCCGAACGCGTGGAACGTCGCCCACAGGACGGCGTTGTCGAAGGCCCAGTAGCCGATCGAGCCGGTGAGGACGCGTCGGTCCCCGGAGCGCACTATCTGAACCGCCTCCGCCGTGCCGTCGATGACCGCGCGCCGGGTGGCGTAGGCGGCGCGGCGCGCGCGGGAGGCTTCCCCGCCCGGGTCAGCACCGGGACCGAGCCGCGGAAGCCCCACCACTGCCGCTAACGCGAGGGCGGCCAATGCCGCCGGCAGTGCCGTCAGCCACAGCGGCTGGTTCGGCCCGAGGCCGAGCGCCATCAGCGTGCCGAGCACGGCGACCGCGAGGAAGTTGACGCCGCTCTTGATCAGGAAGAAGGCAACCGAGCGGCGGGCGATCCGCTCGCCGCCCATGCCACCGCGGTGGAGCACCCAGGCGCCGAGCGCCAGCCCGCCGGCGCCGCTCGCCGGAACGAGCGATCCCATAGCGAGCTCCGATCCGCCGATCTGCCAGCTTCGCCGCCTGCCGAGCCCGGTGCAGAAGATGGGGCCGAACATGACCACATAGGACCCGAACGACAGGCCCTCGAGCGCCACCGCCAGCGCGAGCCAGCCCGGGCTCGCGCCCTCGAGCTTGTCGCGAACGTCGCCGAGCCCGGGAGCGAGCACGAAGATCAGTACCAACACCGCGAGCGCCGCGATCGCCTGCAGGGCGCGCCGGCGAATCGACCGCGCCTGGAACTCGCGGGGAAGGTCGGCCTGCGATGGCTCGACGATTCTGTATTCGCGGGCTGGCGGCGCGTTGGTCACCGGATGAGTTTGCCCAACTTTCCAGGTCTTACCTTCCGATGCAAGCGAAAGGAGGGGCGAATTGGCTTCAAAGGACCGTCTGCAGGTGGCACGCGACGCCTACGGCGCCTACGAGACCGGCGACCGCCGGGTGATCGAGAATCTGCTGGCCGATGACTTCATCTTCTACAGCCCGCCGGACCCCGGAATCGACCGGAAGCGGTACTTCGAGCGCTGCTGGCCCAACGCGGAGACGACCGAGTCCGTCGACTTCGTGCGCCTGATCGAGTCTGGCGACGAGCTGATCGTCACCTACGAGCTCACCAAGACCGATGGTCGCCGCTTCCGCAACACCGAGATCCTCACCTTCGCCGGCGACGAGATCCGCCAGGTCGAGGTCTACTTCGGCTGGGACCTGGAGCCCGCGGCCGGCGGCTGAGCTGGGCTGGGCAAGGCTAGAAGCCGGCGGGCGTATTGGGAGTGCCCATGCCGGTCGGGCCGTCATGGCCGACGGCGGCGCGACACATGATCGTGCCGCAGCTTCCGTTTGAGCCCTGCACGTCGTGGAGCGAGGAGCTGCTCGCATAGGGGATGGAGACCGGATAGCTCGTGGTCGAGGAGTTGCGCCGAAGTTGACGCGGCAGCGCCCGCGGGCCGAAGCCCCCGGGCGTTTGCCGGGACCACGCAGGCTCCGCGCCAGTCGGCCCTCTTGAGCTCACCGGGCCCCTAATGAACGGGCCTCTACTGGCCCCTTAAGGCCCCCGGTGGGAGAATCGCTGCCATGTCCGAGGTCCGCCAGCAGGTTCTAATCGATGCTCCCTTGGCGAGGGTCTGGGAGCTGGTCGGTGACCCCGCCCGGCACCCCGCCTGGTGGCCGCGAGTCGTGGAGGTGCGCGGTGAGCGCTTCGACGAGGGCGACAACTACGCACAGGTAACACGCGCGCCCGCCGGACGGATCGAGACCACCATGATCATCGAGCGGCTCAAAGACATGCGCCAGATCCATATGCGCTGCACCAAGACAGGCACGTATGCGCACTGGCTGATGACCGAGGCGCAGGGTGGAACGTTCGTCGATGTCGAATTGGGCATGGACCCGATCGGCACACGCATGAGGATCTTCGACGCGACCTTCGGCAGGCTCTATTTCCGGCGCTGGATGGAGCAGTCGCTGGAGGCGCTCGAAGAGGCCGTGAACAGCACCGGGAAGGCCCAGGCCAAGGGCTAGGTGTCGCCGCTTGTTCAAGCGGCACAAGGCGGGCACCTGGCAACGAAGTGGGAACCCGCGGAATCGTCGCCCTCGCCGCTCGCCGGTGCTCGCGGGCGGAGTCGGCGCGACCGCGCATCCGTGCAAAGAGCTCTCCGCGGGGAGCGTGACCGGGACCCGTGCGGGCCTTTGCTGGGGAAAATCTAGATGGGCGGGGTACATATGTACGCACGCAGCGCAGCCGTGGCGCCCCGCCTCCGCCCCCGTGCGCGCGCGGATTTTCAATCTCAATCTGAATTTCGTTTTCGATTTCGCGTGCGCGAGAGC
>JBKPHA010000077.1:0-22019 GCA_046729615.1 Actinomycetota bacterium | reverse complement strand
GGGCCGCTGTCGCGGCCGGCCGCCTTTGATTCTTGGGCGTGGGTGCTACCTATCCGGCGCCCGGCACGACCAGCATGCTGAGGTCGATCGCGCGTGCCGAGTGCGTCACCGCCCCAACCGAGATGAAGTCCACCCCGGTCGCGGCCACCTCGGCCACGTTGTCCAACGTGATGCCGCCGGACGCCTCGAGAGTGGGCCGATCGCCGGAGCCACCGTGAGCATCGCTCGCCGCGACCGCTGCTCGCAGGTCGGCGGCGTCCATGTTGTCGAGCAGGAGGCGGTCCGCACCCGCCCGCAGCGCTTCGGCGACCTCCGCCGCGTCGCGGCACTCGACCTCGATCTCACGCTCGGGATCGGCTTGCCGGGCCAGCCGCACCGCCGGCCCGAAGCCCCCGGCCAGCGCGATGTGATTCTCCTTTATGAGGTAGGCGTCGTAGAGGCCCATCCTGTGGTTTCGCCCGCCGCCGGCCACGACGGCCGCCTTGTCGAGCGCTCGTAGCCCAGGCGTCGTCTTTCGGGTGTCGAGAATCGCCACCCCAGTCCCCTCGGCGGCGCGGACGAAGCGGGCTGTGAGCGTCGCGATTCCGGACAGGTGGCACAGGAAATTGAGCGCGGTTCGCTCGGCAGCGAGCAGGGCGCGGGCGGGACCCGAGACCGACCCGACGTCGGCCGGCACCTCATCGCGCCATTCGCCCTCGGGCGCGAGCCGCTCGAGCTCACGGGCGCCGGTCTGCCGGAAGGCCTCCGCCGCGGCATCGAGCCCGTAGACGATGCCCGCCTCCTTCTGGACGATACGTGCGGTGGCAACGGCGTCCCCGGGAACGACCGCCTGCGCGGTGATGTCGCCGGGGCCAACGTCCTCGGCGAGCGCCCGAGCGATGAGATCGCGAAGCGCAGGGTCCACGGCCGGTGAGGCTAACCCTCCGCCCCGCAACGCCGAAAGGTGCATTTCCCGCGCTCGGCGCGGATTTTGCACCGCTCGATTTTGCACCGCCCGATTCGTTGCGAGATTTGGCAGCGGATTGATGCGAAGTGGTCTTGAGTGTTCACAGGGCCGGTGCGAGGGTCGGCGTCATGGCCCTGAGTCGCCTGATCGATCGCCGGCCACCACAGCCGCGGAACTCACTGCGGCCCGACGAGCTCGTCGCGCTCGCCGCGGCTCGCGAATGGAGCGTGCTCTCCGTGGCGGAGCTCACGCGGTGTGGCCTCACGGATGACGCCGTCGAGCGACGGGCCGCGAGCGGGAGGCTCCACAGGATGCACCAGGGCGTGTATGCGGTCGGCCATCCGAACCCGCCCCTGGAGGGACGATTTCTCGCCGCGGTCAAAGCCTCCGGAACTGATGCCGCGCTGAGCCACTTCTCTGGTGCCGCGCTCTGGGAGATGGTCGACTGGGACGGCCGGCGAATCGAGGTCGTCGTTCCGAGGGCCGGCGTGCGGTCCCAACCGGGGCTGCGCATGCATCGAACGAAGGTCCTCGACCCGAGAGATGTCGTGCGTCACCGGGGGATACCGGTGACGTCTCCCGCTCGAACCCTGATCGATCTCTCCTCGGTGCTCCCTGAGGTCGGGCTGCGTCGCGCGACGAACCGTGCCCTCTCCCTCCGCCTGCTGAGCCTGGGACAACTGGTCGAGGCCCTTCACCGGCTCGGCCGGGGACGGCGGGGCATCAGCAAGCTCAGGCGAATCCTTGCCGGCGGTCCAGCACCGACCCGCACCGAACTCGAGGACCTGGTCCTCGAGCTCCTCCTCTCCAGCGGATTCGCTCGGCCCGATGTCAACCGACCGATGATCCTCGACGGCCGGAGGGTCGTGCCGGACTTTCGGTGGCCCGAGCAGCAGCTCGTGGTGGAGGCGGACAGCGCAGCCTGGCATGACCACAAGCTCGCCCGCGAGGACGACACCGAACGGCAGTCGCTGCTCGAAGCCCACGGCGAGCGCGTTCTCCGGGTTACCTGGAACCAGGTCGTGTTTGAACCCGAGCGAACCCAGGCGCGGATCCGGGGCGCCGGCGCCCCGATTCGCGGCTGATCCCGCCAAATCCGCCGAGCGGTGCATTTTCCGCGCTCGGCGCGGATTTTGCACCGCTCGATCGGTTGGGGAGGGGGCCTGGTCTGCCGGGAGGAGGTGAGCCCACCCGTCACTCCGCCGGGAACACCGCCATCGTCGCGGTGAAGCCGTGCAGAAAGTTGCGTCCTCCCACCGGCCCGATCTCCCCGGCGCAGAAGAAGCCGCCCGCGGGCGCTCCAAGCCCGTCCTCGATCGCGGACGCGTCGTGGTCGGGGATGTCGAACATGTGCATGCCGCGGCCGTTGCACGTGAACAGCAGGGCGCCCGCGGCCGTGCCGACGCCGAGGGCGATGGCCTGGGCGCGAAGAGCCTCGCGGAGGTCCTCATCCGCGGAGGCGCCATCGCGAACGTGCATCCGGACCGCCTGTCCGACGCGTACGCGCTCGCCGATCGCAAGGCTTCCCGATTCCGGGTCCGCGCCCAGGATCGGTCGAACCAGGAAGTCGCCGCGTTCGTACTCGGGTTTGTTCTCGTCGATCACGAGCCCCAGCATCAGCCCGGACGCCGCGAGCTGCTGCTCGCGCGGATCGAGCTCCGCGAGCGCCTCCCGCAGGCGCTCGACCGCCGGCTTCGATGCGAACTCGGCGATCACGTTGCCGTCGGCCGCGGTGATCGTCATCTCGGGACCGACTGGAGCCGCCCCCTGCGAGACGCACGGCAGCACCGGCACGCCGGAGATCGAGCAGGCGACGGCCCCGCCGTCGAGGACGTCGCCGTCGCGAAACAGCGAGGCGGATCCCGCGGCCGCGGCGCTCGCAAGGCCGCCCAGCACGGGCATTCCGGGGCGCACCTCCTCGAGCCGCGCTAGCAGCGCCTCGGTGGCGAAGCTGTACGGATCGGCGAGCACCACCATCGCCTCCCCCAACGAGTTCGGGGCGGGCACCCCGCCGAGGTCGAATCCGTCCACCGTTCGCTCCGTTTCGAAGTGATGCGTCGCGATTCGGGCTCCGGGCATCGATGCCGCCCAGACCACGGCCGCCGGGCCCTCCTCGATCTCCCGCCCGGCCCCGACCACCCCGCCGGCGCCGCAGCCGATGAGGCAGTCAGGGCCGAGATGGTCGTGGACCGCCGAGAGGATCCACTTGCCGCGCCCGAGATGCGGCGCCCCGGCGAAGACCAGGCAGAGATCGCACGGCGCGCCGCCGAGGCCGCGCGCGGCGTCCCGGGCGGCGACTGCGAACGCCTCGACCGCGTCGAAGCTCTCGGACATGCCCACTGCGACCTTGACTGGCATCGCTATCCGTTGGCGGCGTTTCGGAGCAGATACTCGCGGACGAACCCGTCGAGATCGCCGTCCAGGACGCGCTGCGCGTCCCCCACCTCGAACCCTGTCCGGTGGTCCTTCACGCGGGTCGACGGATGGAGCGTGTAGCTGCGAATCTGCGAGCCCCACTCGGTAGCCTTGTGCTCTCCCCGCTCCGCCGCGAGCTCCTCAGCCTTCTTTCGCTCCTCCTCCTCGAGGAGGCGAGCGCGGAGGATCTTCATCGCCGTGGCCTTGTTCTGCGCCTGCGAGCGCTCGTTCTGGGACTGGGCGACGATCCCGGTCGGGATGTGGGTGATCCGTACGGCGGAATCCGTCTTGTTGACGTGCTGTCCGCCGGCGCCCGACGCGCGGTATGTATCGACGCGAACGTCCTCCTCATCGATGTCGACCTCCACGTTGTCGTCAACGAGTGGCGCGACGTCGACCTGGGCGAACGCCGTGTGGCGGCGCTTCTGCGCGTCGAACGGAGAGATCCGCACCAGGCGATGAACCCCTCGCTCGGCTGCGAAGAGCCCGTATGCGTTCTCGCCGCCGGCGATGAAGGTCGCCGACTTCAGACCGGCCTCCTCCCCCGGCGATGCCTCCTTCATCTCGACCCGGAACCCACGCCGCTCGGCCCACCGCAGGTACATGCGCAGCAACATCTCGGCCCAGTCCTGGGAGTCCGTGCCGCCGGCGCCGGAGCGCACGGTGACCACCGCGTCGCCTGCGTCGTAGCGGCCTCTGAACAGGCGAGCCTCCTCGAGCTGGGCGAGGCGTCGCTCGACGGAACCGAGCTGTGAGTCCACCTCTCCCGCCAGGTCGGGATCGTCCGCGGCGAGCTCCGCGAGCTCCTCGAGGTCCGCAACGTTGGCGTCAAGCGATCGAAACGTCTCCAGACGACGCTGGGCGGCGGCGTGCTGCGCCGACACCCGCGCCGCGTTCTCGGAGTCGTCCCAGAAGGCGGGACGCTGCATCTCGGCCTCGAGCCGCTCTACCTCCGCTGCGAGCTTCGGCGGGTCAAAGGTAGTCCGCGAGCAGCGTCAGGCCCTCGCGGACCTCCGCGAGCCGCGCGGACACGCTCTCTCGGGATACGGCCTGAGCCACGAGGTGATCTTAGGAGGTGCCGGGCGCGTCGCGGCGCTCTCGCTCCACGGCGGTTCGCACCACGCACCCAACGAGATGGTCGTTGACGATGCCGCAGGCCTGCATGAGCGCGTATGCGGTGGTGGGGCCGACGAAGCCAAACCCCCGGCGCTTGAGCTCGCGGGCCAGCGCACGCGACTCCTCCGTTTGCGCCGGAACCTCCGCCAGCGAGCGCGGCGCCCGCCGTCGACGGCGCGGCGCAAACGACCAGATCAGCTCAGCGAGGGACTCGCCACCGGCACGCAGCTCGGCGGCTGCCCGGGCATTGTCGATTGCCGCGTGGACCTTGGCGCGGTTCCGGACGATTGCCGCATCGTCCAGCAGCCGCTCGATGTCGCGCGGTCCAAACCGCGCCACCCGCTCGATGTCGAAGCCCACGAAGGCCCGGCGAAACGCATCTCGCTTCCGGAGGATGGTCACCCACGACAGGCCCGACTGGAACGCCTCCAGGCAAAGGCGCTCATACAGTCCGCGATCGTCGCGGACCGGCCGACCCCACTCCTGGTCGTGGTAGGCGAGATACTCCGGCGCCGACGTCGCCCAGCGACAACGGCGCCTGCCGTCGCGGCCGGCGACGAGTTCGGCGCGCCGCGCTGCGTCGCTCACGGTGGAACTTCATACCCTGCCGAGCGGTGGAAGGGACGAGGAAGGGGGCTGCGCCCGAGATCTCTCTCGCGGCGATGTGGATGACGCTCGCCGCGATGACGCTCGCCAACAGCATGATCCTGGTCGACCAGACGGCGGTGCCGCTGGCGACTCCCGACGCGATCCACGACCTTAATGGCAGCCTCTCCGACAGCCAATGGCTGCTGACGGCGAACATCCTGCCGCTCGCGGCGTTCATGGTCCTCGGCGGCCGTGTGGGCGACCTTCTCGGCCTCAAGCGCGTCTTCCTCGCCGGCGGCTTCGTCTTTCTCACCTCGACGGCTCTCGCCGGATCGGCTCAGGACCTGCCGTGGATGATCTCGGGTCCGGGCGGCGCAGGGCTGCGGGGCGGCGCTGATGATGCCGACGGCGGTTGCGATCGTCAGCAACGTCTTCCCGCGGGAGCGCCGCGGGATGGCACTGGGCGTGCTGGCGGGGGGATCGGCCTTCTTCGCCGCGCTGGGTCCGGTCTTCGGCGGCCTCCTGACGAGCATCGACTGGCGCACCGTCTTCTGGGTGAACGTCCCGCTCGCGGGGATCACGATCGCCCTGACCGCCAGGTTCACGCCGCCGCTCACCGCCGGCGGCGACGGCAGCCGTCCGCACCTCGATCTCCCGGGCGTCCTGACGTTCGCGCTGGGCACGGCAGCGCTCCTCTTCGGACTCTCCCAGATCGAGGACACCAGCATCGCCGAACCGCAGTCGTGGATCCCGATCGTGCTGGGGGCGGTCGCGCTGGCGGCGTTCGCGTGGATCGAGCTGCGGGTGCCCTCGCCGATGCTCGAGTTCCGCCTGTTTCGCCACCTCAACTTCCTCGCGTCCAATATCAGCCAGGTCCTCTCGGGGGCCATTGAGCTGGGGCTTGGCTTCCTGCTGCCCTTCTTCCTACTCCTCGTGGTCGGCGTCAGCCCGATCGTGGCGGGCATCGCGCTCATCCCTGCGACCGTGCCGATCATGCTGGCCGGGCCACTCGCCGGCCGCGCATTCGACCGCATAGGAGGCAGGGCACCGCTCGCGATCGGCTTCCTGATTCTCGCCGGATCGGGCGTGGCGCTCGGGCTGGCGGCACCGGAGCAAACGATCCCGTGGCTCATCCCCGGCCTGGTGCTGCAGGGGCTCGGGCTCGGAATCGTCCTCACCGTCAACGACCCCACGGGTCTGAACTCCGTTCCAGAGCGCGACGCCGGCCAAGCCGCGGGGATGATCAACACGTCAGAGCAGCTGGGCGGCGCGATCGGGATCGCGGTCCTCACCGCGATCGAGGTCGGTCACTACAAGGACCTCCTGTTCAGCCGGCTAGCGGACCGCGGAATCCACCCGAGCTCCGAGCAGGTCGAGCACTTCACCGAGTTCATCCAGAAGGCCGAGCAGCACGGACTGAGCCACGTCAGGCAGTCGCACCTGGTCCGCGAGACCATCGGCTACGCGACCGCCGCACACGTCGACGCGTTCCAGCTCATGTTCTTCGTGAGCGCCGGCATCGCGGTCGCAGGCGCGCTCGCATGCTTCCTGCTCGTGCGCCGAACCGACCGTGTGACGCAGGGCCCAATCTTCACGCGCCGGTCGCGATGGGTCACCGCAAACGTCGGCCGCACACCGGGGATCACCCGGCACCCTCCGGTGCCGGAAACACCCTCCGTCTAGCGCTGGCAGCGCGGCGCGTCACGCGCCGTGGCACTTCTTGTACTTCTTGCCGGAGCCGCACCAGCACGGATCGTTGCGGCCGATCTTCTCGCGCTCCGACTTGACCACGGTGGCGGGGTTCTCGCTGGAGGCGCCGTTGCCGCCTGCGGCGGCGGCAGTTCCCACGGCGGCCGCGCCCGCAGCCGGAGCGGCTACTTGGGCGGCCTGCGAGGCCTCGTCCAACGCCGAGGGCTGCTCCGGGCCGCCTCCGGCATACGTCAGCTCGGTCGGCTGCGCCGGCTCGGGCTCTAGCTCGGCGGGCTCGATCGTGACCTCCACGTGGAAGATCACGCGCGTGAACTCCTCCCAGATGGAGTTCATGAGCTCCCGGAACATCGTGAAGCCCTCGTTCTTGTAGGCGACCAGCGGATCGATCTGGGCGAAGCCGCGCAGGTGGATGCCCTCCCGCAGATAGTCCATCTCGTAGAGGTGCTCACGCCAGCGGTTGTCGATGATCTGGAGCAGGATCTGGCGCTCCAGGTAGCGCATGAGCTCGTCGCCCAGCTCCTCGTCACGCTGGTCGTAGTGCTTCAGGGCATCTTCCGCAAGCAGGCGCGCGATCTCCTCGCGGTCCGACGTCGACGGGTCTAGCTCCCGCAGGTCGACGGTCAGCGGCCAGAGCTGAGCGGCCTGCGTCGCAAGACCGGCGAGGTCCCAGTCCTCGAAGACCTCGCTCGCGGTGTACTCCTGAACCATCCTCGAGACGACCTCGCCGATCTCCTGCCGCGCGACCTCCGACATGTCGCGCCCCTCGAGGATCTCGCGCCGGTACTTGTAGATAACCCGGCGCTGCTCGTTCATCACGTCGTCGTACTCGAGCACGCGCTTTCTGATCAGGAAGTTCTGCTGCTCGACCTTCTTCTGGGCGTTCTCGACCGTGCGGGAGAGCATCTTCGCCTCGAGTGGGTACTCCTCGCCGTGCTCGTCGACCGGGCCGAGCCGGTCCAGGATCTTGTAGATGCGGTCGCCGGCGAACAGCCGGATGAGGTCGTCCTCAGCGGACAGGTAGAAGCGCGACTCGCCGGGATCGCCCTGCCGGCCCGAACGCCCGCGGAGCTGGTTGTCGATCCGCCGCGACTCGTGGCGCTCCGTGCCGCAGATGAAGAGACCACCCGCCTCGAGCACCTGCTCGCGCGCGGCGCCGCATTGGTTTTCGAAACGCTCCAGATGCTCAGCGAACTCCTCCCCGTAGCTCTTATCCTCCGGCTTGACCCCCAGCTTGCGCAGCTCGGCCTTGGCGAGCTGCTCGGGGTCACCGCCGAGCCTGATGTCGACGCCGCGACCCGCCATGTTGGTCGCGATCGTTGCGGCGCCGACGCGTCCCGCCTGGGCGATCGTCTCGCCCTCGCGCTGGGCGTGCTCGGGCTTCGCGTTGAGGACGACGTGGTCGATGCCCTGGCGCCGAAGTTCGCCCGACAGCATCTCCGAGACCTCCACCGAGATCGTCCCCACGAGGATCGGCTGGCCCTTTTCGTGGCGCTCGGCGATCTCCCGGATGACCGCCTTCCACTTGCCGTTCTTGGTCTTGTAGATCTGGTCGTTGTGATCGCTGCGGATCATCGGCTCGTTCGTGGGGATCTCGACGACCGGCATCTCGTAGATCTTCATGAACTCCTGCGCCTCGGTGAGCGCGGTTCCGGTCATGCCGGCGAGCTTGTCGTAGAGGCGGAAATAGTTCTGGAGCGTGATCGTCGCGAGAGTCTGGTTCTCCTCGCGGATCGGGACGCCCTCCTTGGCCTCGATGGCCTGGTGGAGACCCTCGGACCAGCGGCGGCCCTCGAGGATGCGGCCGGTGAACTCGTCGACGATCTTCACCTCGCCGTCGATCACCGCGTAGTCCTTGTCGCGGTGGAACAGCGATTCGGCCTTGAGCGCCTGGATCAGGTGGTTGACGAGCGTGCCGTACTCGGAGACGTAGAGGTTGTCGACGCCGAGGAACTTCTCCGCCTTCTCGACGCCGCGCTCGGTCGGTGCAACGGTCTTGTGCTTCTCGTCGTACTCGTACTCGTAGTCGACGTTCTCGGTACCGCGCTCCTCGCCCAGCGACTTCAGCTTCTCCTTCGCCGGAACACCGCCCATCTGCTTCGCCAGGCGGGCGAACGTGTAGTAGAGATCGGCCGCGGCCTCCGGAGCGCCGGAGATGATGAGCGGCGTCCGCGCCTCGTCGATGAGGATGTTGTCGACCTCGTCGACGATCGCGTACGCATGCTCGCGCTGCACGCAGTGCTCGAGCGAGGGAGCCATGTTGTCGCGCAGGTAATCGAACCCGAACTCCGAGTTCGTGCCGTAGACGACGTCGCAGGAGTACTGGAGCTTGCGGGTGGCCGGCTCGTGCCCGGCCTGAATCACGCCGACGCTCACGCCCACCGCGTCATAGATCGGCCCCATCCACTCGGCGTCGCGGCGAGCGAGGTAGTCGTTGACGGTGACGACGTGAACCGGCTTGCCCGCCAGCGAGTTCAGGAATACCGCCAGCGTCGCGGTGAGCGTCTTCCCCTCGCCCGTCTTCATCTCGGCGATCGACCCGTCGTGGAGGACCATGCCACCGATCAGCTGAACGTCGAAGTGGCGTTCGCCGATCGTGCGCCGTGCCGCCTCACGGCACAGCGCGAAGGCCTCCGGAAGGAGGTCGTCGAGCGGCTCGCCGTTACGGGCACGATCGCGCAGCTTGTCCGCCTCGGCCCGGATCTCGGCATCGTCGAGCAGCTCCATCTCCGGCTCGAAGCGGTTGATGGAGGAGACCCTGCGCTCGTACTCCTTGAACTGGCGCCCTTCCCCGAGCCGGAGGGCGCGATCTATGAGACCCTTCGCCACTGCCTGTGAGGGTACCGCCCGCCGGACGCTCAACGCAGTAGCGACCGGTCGTCAGTGAGTGGCCTCCCTCTCCACAGTCCGAAGGCGTCCGGCCATCGCGGTCAGCACCTTGCGGGCGACGGAGGGAACCTCCTCCAGCAGGGATGAGAAGCTGCGCGAGTCCAGCACGAGCAGGTGCATGTCCGTTTCAGCCTCGACGGTCGCGGATCTGGGCCCCTGATCGAGCAGCGACATCTCGCCGAAGCACGCTCCCGGTCCAAGCGCGGCCACCCTGCCTCGATCGCCGATCGTAACCCTCGCTCGGCCATCGACGACTACGAAGGCTTCCTGTCCCGGCTCGCCTTCGCGGGTGAGGACCTTCCCCTTCTTGACGTCGATCTCATCCGCCAAAGAAGCAATGCGCGAAAGCTCCCGCTTGGAGCAGGCCGAGAAGAGCGGAACGCCGAGCAGCAGCTCCACCTTCGCGTCCTTGCTTCTGCGCCTCAGTGCCACGGGAAGAGGAGATTAGTGCTGATCGTCGCGCATCGTCAGCGCCCGGTCGGCCTGGCCGATGCCGGACGCGCTAGGCGGTGCGGCGGCGAAGGCCATCCATCAGCCGGCGCGTCTGGTTGCGCTTGCGGCGCTTCTCGCGGTGGCGCTTGACCTGGCGGCGAAGCTCCTCGGCGACCTCATGGATCGAGTGCAGGACCTCGGGAGACGCCTCACGCGCGCGCAGCGTCGCCCGCTTGAGGTGGAGCGTCGCCTCGACGACCTCGCGGTCGGCGATGCGCGGATTGCGCTCCTCACTGAGCTCGACCTCGAGCACCGCGTGCTCGGACACCTGCCGCCCGATGCGGTTAAAGCGCTTCTCCACGTGGCGGCGAAGCTCGTCGGTGACCTCCCGGTTTCGTCCCCTGACCTCGATCCGCACGCTCCCCTCCTCTCGTTGGGTGGCAGGATGAACGCCCATCCTACGCCGACCGTGACGTCTCGCCAAGCTGAGTGATGCCCGCCAGAAGTTCCGCCCGTTTGGGGCGGCGTCTGGGCGCGCCTTGCGGCCAGCCGCTCGCCGATTCCAGACGGAACTTCTGACGAACAGCACTAAGCCCCCGGCCGCGACGCGGCGAGCGTGACCGCGACGACCCGCGCCGCGGCTGCGCTCCGCAGCGCCTCGGCGCAGGCGCCCAGCGTGGCGCCGGTCGTGGTCACGTCATCCACGAGGAGCGCCTCCGGCGGAGCGGCTGCGACCACGCGCACCCGTGGCGGATCGGCGAGCCGCTCGGTCCGGCGCCGCCCGACCTGACGCGGGCTCTGGGGGCGCGCCAGGCAGGGCACGAGCGGCCGCTCCGTTCGTCTCGCGAGTGCAGCCGCCAGCGCTTCCGCCGGGTCGAATCCGCG
The DNA here is from genome assembly GCA_046729615.1 of Actinomycetota bacterium. Lineage (GTDB taxonomy): Bacteria > Actinomycetota > Thermoleophilia > Solirubrobacterales > 70-9 > AC-56. Next base: position 11,041 of record JBKPHA010000077.1, on the reverse strand, counting down.
TCGGCGGTGGCGAAGCGGGGCCGGAGGAACGGGCACAATCGCGCCGGTGAGCAGACCGGGTGGCGCTCGCTTTGCGATGAGCTCTGCGGCCTCCTCGGCGAGAGCGATGCGCGCGCCGAACTTGAGCGCCCCGATCAGACGACGAGCGACTCCCTCATACGGAGCCGCGGACCACGCCTCGTCGATCCCGGGAACCGCGGAGCGCACCGGCGACAGCTCGCGCAGCGCGGCCTCGCAGCGCCCGCACACCCTTCGCCGCAGCTCGCAGCCGGCCCCGCACACAGCGCAGGCGGGCGGCGCGACGAAGGCGACGACCTCCTCCAGCATCCCACGATCGTCACCGGCGACCCGTCACCCGTGGCGCGCAGAAGGTGTCGAGTCACGCACCGCACCGCGACGATTCGCTGGCTTGGCGCCGGCCGGCATCTGTAGCCAGGCCGCCAACCCCTCGAACGGTGCAAAACCCGTGCATACCGCGGAAAACGCGCCGCTCGGCGGGCGGGGCCGATCACAGCGCCGATGTGATCAACCTCAGCCTCGGGGAGCTTCCGGTCTTGAGTCAGATCGCGCCGCTGAACGCCGAGATCACCGACGCCATCGACCACGCGTGGGCGCAGGGATCGCTGGAGGTGGCCGCCGCCGGCAACGAGACGTTCCCGCTCTGCGATTCGCCCGCCCTTCGAGGACCACACGTATGCGTCGGCGCGACCGACAGCCGGGGACTGCCGTCCATTACTCGAACTTCCGAGCGGGCCCGATTTCGTGACCGTGCGGGCGCCCGGCGGGCTGGGAAGCGTCTTCTGCGAGGACGACGAGGACATCTGGTCGACGATGTGGCCCGGCTCGGACTACTACCGCCGCGACATCGCGGGCTACGACACCTCGCCGGCACGTCGATGGCGACGCCCTTCGTCTCCGGCGTGGCCGCGCTGCTCGCAGGCCAGGGGCTCACGAACCAGCAGATCGTCGACCGGCTGCAGACGACCTCGTCCAACCACGGCTCCTACGATCCGATCTACGGCTGGGCATCGTGAACGCGGACGCCGCTAGGCGCTAGCCAGGCTCTTTCGGTGGCGAAAGGCAGGTTTGTCAGGCGTTAACTGACGAGCTTGCCTTTCGAGCAGCTGTCTCGGGCGCGGGTTACTCGAACACCAGCCGCTCCACCGCGGCGGCGTCGGCCTCGCAGCCGATCACGGCAGGTGCCTTCCCGAGCGCCGTGTCGGGGTCCTTCAGCCCGTGTCCTGTGAGCACGCAGACGACCGCGCGCGGCGGATCGCGATCCTCCGGGACCGGTAGGCCGTGGACCAGGAGTCCGGCGACCGAGGCCGCCGAGGCCGGCTCGCAGAAGACGCCCTCCCCGGTCGCGAGCAGCCGGTAAGCATCGAGGATCGTCTCGTCTGAGACCGCCGCGATCCGACCGCGGGACGCGGTGATCGCGTCCATCGCCTCCTCCCACCGCGCCGGGTTGCCGATCCGGATCGCTGACGCGATCGTCTCCGGCTCGGCGATCGGATGCCCGGCCACGAGCGGCGCGGCGCCCGCGGCCTGGAAGCCGGAGAGCAGCCGCGCCGCGCCGGACTCCCGAAAGCCCCGCCACCACGAGGTGACGTTGCCGGCGTTACCGACCGGGATCGCGAGCGCATCCGGCGGCTCCCCCAGCTCGTCGCACACCTCGAAGGCGCCGGTCTTCTGACCCTCGATGCGGTACTCGTTGACCGAGTTCACCAGCTCGATCGGATGGCTTCGTGCCAGCTCGCGCACGATCTCGAGCGCCTGGTCGAAGTTGCCGCGCAAGGCGATCACCCTCGCCCCATGCATGAGCGCCTGGGCCAGCTTGCCGATCGCGATCTTGCCCTCGGGGACGATCACGGCGCCGCGGAGGCCGGCGCGCACGGCGTACGCGGCCGAACTGGCGGCGGTGTTGCCGGTGGACGCGCAGATGACGGCCTCGGCCCCCGCGCCCTTCGCACGCGACACGGCCACGGTCATACCTCGGTCCTTGAAGCTCCCGGTGGGGTTTGCGCCCTCGAGCTTCAGGTAGACGTGGGCGCCGACGCGCTCCGAGATCAACGGCGCCTCGATGAGCGGCGTCGAGCCCTCGTGCAGGGTGACAACCGGGTCGCCGGGCTCCAGCGGCAAGTGCTCCCGGTAGCGCTCGATCAGCGGAACGGGGCTCATGCGCGACAACGAGCAGGGAGCAGCGAGCAGGGAGAGATCGTCCGCTCCTTCTACCTGCCGCCTGCTACCTGCTCGGAATTCATACGAACTCTTCTTCTATGACCCTGATCGCGCGCGGCTGCGCGCGCAGGAACTCGAGCGCCGCAATCTCCTCGAGTGCGGCGAAGAACCGCGATTCCGGTCCCTCGTGCATCACCATCACCAGGCGCGCCTCATCGCCGAGTCCCCGCTGCACGACGCTTCGCACCGACACCTCGTTGCGGCCCAGCACGTCCGCGATGCGCGCCAGCACGCCCGGCCGGTCTGCGACCTCCAGATGTAGGTAGAACGCGGACCGGATGTCGCGGACGATCTCGAGTCGCTCGCGCGCCGCGTGCACGGGCGCCTTCCCGGAGATGATCGAGACGACGTCGCCCAGGACCGCTGAAGCGGTCTCGACCCCGCCCGCGCCGGGACCAGACATGGTGATCTCAGTGATCGCCGGGGCCTCGACCATGACGGCGTTGAACGGCCCCTCGACCGGCGCCAGGGGATGGCCCGAGTAGAGGAAGCACGGAAAGACGCGGACGCTGATCCCTCCGTCGCGGCGCTCGGCGACGCCGAGGAGCTTCAGTGAGAGACCGAGCTCCCTGGCATAGGAGATGTCCTCAGGCTGGATCTCCGTGATCCCGTCATACGCCACGTCGCCGAGGCGCACCGGCGTGCCGAACGCGAGCCGCGCGAGGATCGCCATCTTCGCCGCGGCGTCGGCCCCCTCGACGTCATCGCTCGGGTCCGCCTCCGCGTACCCCAGCTCCTGCGCGCGTCGCAGGGCGTCGGCGTACTCGGCGCCGGTGTTAGCCATCTCGGTGAGGATGAAGTTGGTCGTCCCGTTGACGATCCCGAAGACCTTGGTGATCTCGGTCGCGGCCAGGCTCTCCTGGATCACCCTGATCACGGGGACGACGCCCGCCACCGCGGCCTCAAAGCGAAGCTGGACGTCCGCCTCCCGCGCGACCTGGAAGAGCTCGTCGCCGAATTGGGCGACTAGCTGCTTGTTGGCAGTGACGACGTGGCGGCCCGCCCGCAGGGCCCGCATGACGTAGTCGCGAGCCGGGTCGGTGCCGCCGATCAGCTCGACCACGATCTCAGAGGCCTGCAGGATCTGCCGGAAGTCGCCGTCGGCGCGCCGCAGCACGCCCACGATCTCCGGCCGCCGCCCGGCAGCCACCTCCACGGCGCCCGCCCGCTCCTGCACCAGGTCGTAGAAGGCGCCGCCGACGGTCCCCCGTCCCAGCAGCCCTATGCGAACCGGGTCGCTCATGGCGAGCATGGTGCAGGGAGCAGGGAGAGCAGCAGCCATCGACCCCGATCTCTCCCTGCTCCGTGCTCCCTGCTCATTCCACGTCCCTCGCGAGCAGGTCGTCCCATGTTTCGCGCCGGATTACCAGGCGGGCATCACCGTCCTTACACAACACGACCGCGGGCCGCGGTGCGCCGTTGTAGTTGTTGGCCATCGCGTGCCCGTAGGCCCCGGTAGCCGGGGTGACGAGGATGTCGCCGACCGCAGGGGATGCCAGCATTGCTTCGGTGATGAGGATGTCGCCTGACTCGCAGTGCATGCCCGCCACGGTGGCGAGCGTGTCGGGAACCTCGGCCGCCCGGTTCGCGACGATCGCCTCGTAGCGCGAGCCGTAGAGCATCGGGCGCAGGTTGTCTGACATCCCGCCGTTGACGGCGAGGTAGGTCCGGACGTTCGGGATCTCTTTGACGGTGCCGATCTCGTACGCAGTAACGCCCGCGTTGCCGACCAGGGACCGCCCCGGCTCGATCAGGATCCTTGGCACCGGGTCGAAGACCTGCCGGATCCCCTGCAGCTTGACGTCGACGTAGCGATCGATCGACGGTGGCTCGTCCGCCGACGTGTAAGCGATCCCGAGGCCGCCGCCGACGTTCAGGATCCGGCACTCCCAGTCCGGCCCCGTGAGGCCCGCGAGCGCCTCGATCGCGGAGACATACGGCTCCAGCTCGAAGATCTGCGATCCGATGTGGGCGTGCAGGCCCACCAGGCGGAGGTTCCGCGACCGCCGCACTGCGGCAATCGCCCGCTCGGCGAGGCCGTCCTCCAGGCCGAAGCCGAACTTGGAATCGAGGCCGCCGGTCTGGACGTAGGAGTGCGTAGTGGGCAGGACGCCCGGCGTGACGCGGATCAGGACCTCCTGCGGGCGGTCGAGCATCGCGTCGAAGCGCTCGATCTCGCCGAAGGAGTCAACGATCACATGCCCGACGCCCGCCTCGATCGCGTAGCGAAGCTCGGCCTCGGTCTTGTTGTTGCCGTGCAGGTAGATGCGGGAGGGGTCGAATCCCGCCCGCATCGCCATATGAAGCTCGCCGCCCGAGGCGACGTCGACGGCCAGTCCCTCATCGCGGCACAACCGGTAGATGGCCGTCACAGGCGCCGCCTTGCTCGCGTAGAGCACCTCGAAGTCGTCCGTCCGCGAGCGAAATGCCTGCAGATAGGCGCGCGCGCGGCCCCTGACATCGTCCTCTGCGTAGATGTATGCGGGCGTGCCGAACTCGGCGGCGAGGTCCACCACGTCGCAGGCGCCGATCTCCAGGTGACCGCGCTCGTTCACGCGGCTGCCGGCCGGGTAGACCGGCGAGGCCTCGACCGCGGGGCTCTCGCTCGTCGTGCTCATAAGGGCGCTCATTGTGACGGTGCAGCCGCGATTCCCGCGGACGGCACCTACATTGCGGCGGCTTCGCCGCCTGACGTCACCTGCCTGTGGGGCGACAAAGTCGCCGCCTTGAATAACTTCAGCAACGCGATGAACAGAGAGGTATCCCGCCCGAGCCAGATGGGAGTCCACGCCGGACGCCCCTACATGCTCTGGCTCCCAGAGTCCACGCCGCCGTGGCACGGGATGCTGATCCTGCACGGAGCCGGCTCCCGAAAGGAAAACCACGGCGACTTCGGCCGCGCCTGCGCGGCAAGCGGCTGGGCCGCCATCGCCTACGACCAGCGAGGCCACGGCGCCTCGGACGACTCGATGAACCCGGAGGCCCTCACCGACGTCGGCAGGATGGCCCGGTTCCTCGCCTCGATCGATGGGGTGGACGGGACCCGCGTCTGCGTTCGCGGCTCGAGCATGGGCGGGTTCATGGCGATCCAGGCGGCCGCCACCTCGGACGCGATCGCGGGGGCGATCGCGATCTGCCCCGCCGGCGCTCACCATCTGACGCGCGGCCTCGAGAGCCGGGAGCTTCAGATGCGAATCGACGCGGCGGGGTCGAGCACCCTCGCCGCGTGGCTTGCCGAGCACGACCTGCGCCAAGCGGTCGAGCTCATGGGATCGAAGCCGCTGCTCCTGATCCACGCCCAGGGCGACGACCAGATCCCGGCCGACTGGTCCGAGGAGCTCTGCGCGCGAGCGAGAGAGCCGCGCAAGCTGATCCTGCTTCCCGGAGGCCATCACCGCTCTGCGCAGCACGACGGAGAGCTCTACGGAATCGCCCTGCGCTGGATGGAGCGGAAGCTCGGCTAGCTACTTGCCGACGCCGGTGACGTTGTCGCCCACGCCGCTCACCGTGTCGCCGACGCCGCTCACCGTGTCGTTCACGCCGCTCACCGTGTCGTTCACGGTGTTGTTGACGTCGTTGCCGAGGCGCGGGTGGCCGACGGTGCTGGAGTTGTCGCCGTTACCACCGAACGGGACGCCGTTGAAGGCGAGGTAGGCCGCCAGCGACAGGAAGACGATGACCGCGCCGGCGACCAGCGCGCCCGTCGCGCCGGTGCCCGCGAGGGCAGGCCGTCAGTTACGTGGCCCGCGGCGCATGAGCCTGGGTCTCGGAGAGCGTCGTCATCTAGTCCCAAGATGCCACGCGTCGCCCAGCCTATGGGCGACCAATCGATCGGCAGTCCCGCGCGAGAGCTTTAGCGCCACTAAGGCAGATAGCCGATTGGGTCGACGGGATTGCCGTTCAGGCGCACCTCGAAGTGCAGATGGGGCCCGGAGCAGAGGCCCGTGCAGTCGCTGTAGCCGATGACCTGGCCCTGGCTCACGTGCTGGCCCACGGACACCGAGATCGACTGCTGGTGCGCGTAGCAGGTCGAGACCCCGCCGCCGTGGTCGATGCAGGTGTAGTTGCCGTATCCGGATTCGGGTCCGGCGATCGAGACCGTCCCGTCGGCGGCGGCGTGGATCGGCGTGCCGCTTGGGACGGAGATGTCGATGCCCGGATGGCAGCTCTCCCACGCACGTTGCTCGCAAAACGGCGATGTCACCGGGCCGTTGACGGGCCAGATCATCCCGGAGGAGCTCTCGCCTTGGACCGGGCCTGCCGGCGCCGTCGTGGTCGTGGTTGCGCCCGACGACGAGGACTGTTGCTGCTCGGCTGCGGCTGCGGCTGCGGCTGCCGCGGCCGCAGCCGCCTCGGCCTGCTGCTTGGCCTGGAGCTGGGAGGCGATCTGCGCCGAGATGTCGCTGATGTCGCCCTCGAGCTGGTCCTTGGTCCGCTGGACCCGGCTCAGGATCTGCTGATCCTTCTGACGCGCGTCGACCAGGTCCGCCTGGCGAGCTTCGAGCTCGGCCTGCGTCCGCTCGAGCTCCGCCTGCTTGGCTGCGATCGCGTCACGCGCCGCGCGGACGCGGTCGACGGTCTGCCGTTCGGCGCTCCGCAGCCGCTTGACGCGCACGGCGATCGAGGTGTCCTGCGACTGGATCCGCTGGAGATAGTCGTAGCGGCTCAAGAGGTCGTTGAAGCCGTGGGCGCTCAGGATCACGGTCACCGCGTCGGGCCGATTGGACTCGTAGATCTCCACGAGGCGCTGGCGCAGGATCCGCAGCGAGCGCTCCAGGTGGGCGCGAAGCCTCGCGAGCTTGGCCTTGGCCTCCTCGAGCTCGGCCTCCTTCTTTCGCAGCTGCGTCTGGACGATCGCGATGCGGTTCTGGAGGGTGGCGACCTCGCCACGGAGCTGGTCGAGCCGCTCCCCGTACTTCTGGATCGTTGTCGAGAGCAAGCCGGAGCGCTCCTTCGCGTGCTGCAGCTGCGCCTGCTTCTCGCCGAGCTGCGCGCGCGAGGAATCGATCCGGTTCTGGATCGCCTGGATATTCTGCGCGGGCGCGCCGCCGGCGACGGCCAGGGCCCCGGTGACTGCCCCGGCTGCGGCGAGCGCGAGCAGGGTCGATCGGCGATTAGCTCCCGGTCGGTTGTTCGGCTTTCCCATGTCTCGCTCTGGTGCCTACGGGGTTAGCTGACGGGCTAGCGCGGAGGAGACGCGCCTGACCAGCTGAGCCTGTGGGCTCTCAGGCCATTCGCCCCTGGGTTTGGTTCCCCCGTTCCATCCAGCCCAGAGCCGGATGGACTCGGCACGAAATGTGCGCGGCACCCTAGCAGCCGCGGGAGCATTTGCAAGCGGTTCTTAACACCGCTTATCCCTGCTGCAACGGTTATTTCAGCCCGCCCCCGGGGGACATGCGGCGAGGTCGGCCCCTGATCGCGCGGCCGCGAATACCGCGTCGCTCCGTGAGAGCGGGATCGAGCGCGGGGAATAATGCGGCTATGGGACTGTCGGATCCTGGCGATATGGCCCCGTCGAGCGAATGAGCTGGCGGATCCGCGGCAGCTACTTCGAGGCGTGCAACTGCGATCCGATCTGTCCCTGCCGTCGCGTGGACGGCGAAGCCGGCGGCCGCTCGACGCATGGGGTGTGCATGGGCGTTCTCTCGTGGCTGATCGAGGAGGGCACCGCCGGCGACATCGACCTGTCGGGCCTGCCCGTGGCGATCGCGCTCCGCTACAGCGATGATGAGCCCGGCTCGCCATGGAGCTGGATCCTCTATCTCGATGCCCGAGCGAGCGGTGAGCAGCGGGAGGCGCTGGAGGCGATCTTCACGGGCCGGCTCGACGGCGACGCCGAGTCTCACTTTCCCTGGGCGTGGAAGCCGAGCGATCTGCTGGCCGTCCGGCCGGTCACGATCGACATCGACCACGCGCGCCGGCGCCAGTGGCTGCGGATCCGTGACCGGGTCAGCGTCCGCATCCGCGACCGCTACGAGACGGACCAGAGCGTTACCTGCGTGGTCCCCGGCCATGACCGCGCCGGTGAGGAGCTGGTCGCCGACGAGCTCGTCGTCGACGACGGCTCGCTTGGATTCACCTATCGCGGCGTCTGCGGCTACGGATCATCGTTCGACTACTCCGGGTCGGGGCGCTCGGCCGCTCGCGTCTCGACCTGAAGCAGCGCGTCGTCGTCTCCCGGCTCCTCCATCTGCAGCGTGGTGTGCTCGATCGCGTAGCGGTCGCGAAGCAGGAACTCGAGCTCTCGCCGGACCCGGTCGCGGTCCTCGCCCCGCGCGACGACGATGTGTGCGGCGAGCGCGTCGAAGCCGGGCGTGACCGACCACACATGCAGGTCGTGAACTCCGGCGACACTGCCCACGGATGCCATGGCGCGCGCTACGGCGTCGGCGTCGAGGCCCGCGGGCGCCGCCTCCATGAGCACATCGAACGGCTCGCGCACGACGCGCATCGATGTGACCAGGATCAACGCCGCGATCGCGATCGCGACCACGGGGTCGATCGGGCGCCAGTCGGCTACGAGGATGACCGCGCCGGAGACGACCACGCCCAACGCTCCCAGCGCGTCCGCGGCCGTATGCCTGAGGACCGCCTCGAGGTTGAGGTCCTCGCGCTCGCCCCGCGCCAGCACCCAGGTTGCGGCCGTGTTGCCCGCCAGCGAGACGACGCCCAAGACCACGACGCCCAAGCCCTCAACGCCCGGCGGATCGCTCAGCCGACCGACTGCGCCGACGACGATCGCGATCGCGATGGCCACCAAGGCCAGCCCGTTGACGAGAGCCGCGATGACCTCGGTGCGCTGGTAACCGAATGTCCGCCGCGGCCCAGCCGCGCGGGTGGCGATGTGCGCCGCGAGTATCGCGAGGGCGATTGCCGCGACGTCCGAGAGGACGTGACCCGCATCCGCCAGGAGCGCGAGTGAGCCAGTGAGGATCCCTCCCACGACCCCGAGCGCGAACATGGCGGCGTTGATCGCCGCCGCCAGTAGCATCCGCTGGCGGTTCCCCGAGCGCCGCGCCGCTAGCGCCGCCAGCCCTCCGCGAGCCGACTCGCGTCCCACCGCTGACGGGCCATGCGCATGAACATGCGCCATCGATCTGAGCTTAGAGTCCGACGTGGCGGCGGCTCGCCGCGCGCCGGTGTGGTCGGACCGATGCTGTGCCCAGTCGAAAGGGGTCAGGCGAGGGTGGCGGCGTCCTCGCGCGACGAGCCCTCATCTCTGCCCACCTTGGCCGCCGGAGCCGCCGCTTCGGGGCCTCCGTTCGTCGTCGAGGTATGGGCCACCGCTCGGGCTGCCTCGTTGACTCCGTCCTTCAGCCGCTCGCGGTACTCGGCCGCCTGCATCCGCGAGATGACCAGTCGCTGGATCTCGGCCGTGCCCTCGAACAGCTGGTAGATCTTCGCGTCGCGGAACCACTTCTCGAGCGGGGTCTCCGTCGTCTGCGCCAGCGGGCCGACCAAGTCGATGCACGTGCGGGTTGCCCACATCGCGACGTCGCCGCCCTTCAGCTTGGACATCGAGCCCTGGCCACCGGTCATTGGCACCCCGTTTCGCCCCATCCACGCGGCGCGCTGCACGAGGAGCCGGGCCGCCTCGATCTCGGTCGCGACATCCGCGAGGCGCTGCTGGATGCCCTGCCGCTCGAGCTGAGGCCTCCCAGCGGTTGAGCTCTGATCGAGGAGCTCCTCCAGGGGTTCGTTGACGGCGCCGTTGCCGAGGTAGCCAAGCGTCCACTCGTAGGCCGCCTGCGCGATGCCGATGGCGGATGCCCCCACGACCGGTCGCGTCAGCTCGAAGGTCGCGAGCGCGTTCGAGGCCCGACCGGTCGACTCGCCCGAGCGTGCCCGCTCCAGCTTGCGTTCGAGCTTGTCCGTGCCGCCGAGGAGGTTCTCGAGGGGGATCCGGCAGTCCTCGAGGACCACCTCAGCGGTGTGCGACGCGCGGATTCCGAGCTTGGACTCCTTCTTGCCCTGCTTCAGGCCCGGCGTTCCCTTAGGCACGACGAACGACGCCTGGCCGCGGTGGCCCAGCGCCGGCTCGACGGTCGCAACGATCACGTGCACGTCCGCGATCCCGCCGTTCGTGATGAAGACCTTGGTTCCGTTCAGGACCCACTCGTCGCCGTCGCGCGTGGCGGTGGTGCGGAGGCTCTTTACGTCAGAGCCCGCCTGTGGCTCGGTTACCGCGTATGCGCCGAGCTTGATCTCGTCACCGGAGCCGAAGCACTCCGGCACCCACCGCGCGATCTGCTCGGACGTTCCCGAGGAGGCAATGCCCGCCGCGGCGAGGCTCGAGCCCGAGAGCGCGAGGGCGATTCCGGCACACCCCCAGTGGAGCTCCTCGGCATAGATCACCGTGAACTGGCCGTCGGGATCGCTCGCCAACTGCTGGAGGTGGTCGATGCCGTGAAGGCCCCATTCCCGCGCCTCCTTGATGACCTCCCAGGGAGTCGATTCCTCGGCGTCGTGCTTCGCGGCCACCGGGCGGATCACCTCGGCGGCGAACTTGCGGCAGAGCGCCCTGAACTCGCGTTGCTCGTCGGTCAGTCCGAAGTCCATCCAAACCTCCGTGATCGGGCAGCTCGCCGGGTCGGATGGGCGCGGCCACCGCGATCGCTATGTCCGATTGACTGGTCAGTCAACCAGAACGCAGTCTACCGCCCGAGCAACCCGGATCGACGGTTCCCGTCCCGTCGAAAGGTGCAAAAACCGCGGCCAGCGCGGGGTTTGCACCGCGCGGGGCCGGAGCCGCGGGCGCCCGCGGGCTCCGGTGTATACGGTTCTGCGGCCGGTGGCGCACCAG
>JBKPHA010000076.1:0-8959 GCA_046729615.1 Actinomycetota bacterium | reverse complement strand
GTCCACCCAAGGCCCCTCGACCGTCGTCTCGCCTTCCAGCTCCATACCGAGCTCGGCGAAGAACGCTTTGGCAGCCTCGAGGTCCTCGACGACGATGAGCACGTTGTCCATTCGCTGAATCATGTTGTCCTCCTGGCGTCGTGGGCCGTGTCTGTCGCGGCCCTTTACCTGGTGAGCGGAGCCCGTCAGAGCTTCTCGACAGAGGGTTGATCTGCTGTCGCAATCGCGTGAAGGCGGCAGCGGCCCGTGAACCTAGTTGTTGCCGCCGACCGGGATCGCGCCAAACAAATAATGCAACGGCAAGCCGGCTAAGTGCCCATATCCCGCGGACCAGAAGTGCCGCATTGAGCGGAGCGCAGGTTCGTAGCGCTGTCGTTCAGCGGTCGCCAACACCCAGCTGACGCAGCCGGCTTCGATTGTCCGTCTGCACCCATTCCTCCGCAAGTCGTCCCTGGTCGTCGTATCGGAAGATGTTGATGAGCTCGAACACGACCCGGCTGCCATTCGGGGGAGTGGGACCGACCGGTGAGTGCGTGAATTCACGCACGAAGGTTCCTGTCATCGTCGTCTGGCACGCGACATAGTCGCCCTCGACCACGATGATCCCGCGGGTGATGGTCAGGTCATCGAATGCCCTTCGCATTGATGCGAAGTAGGCCTTGAGGCCTTGGTAGTCCATCTCGACGCCGTCCGGGCCGTGGAAGACGAAGTCGGGAGCGAAATAGGAGTCGACTTCCGCTTCGTCTTCACCCGTCAGCTCTAGCTCGCCAACGCGGACCAGACCCGTGACGAGTTCCTCTCGACTGGCATGTCCTGCCGGCACCGCCCCGCCAGTATCTCGCGCACTTGAGGGTGCTGGTCTCCACTGCGCAGCGAGACACTCGGGATCGCAGACCGCAGCGTCGCTTCCGCGTGGAACCGGCAGCGCCAGCTGAAGTCAGGGGTTGCCGCTCACTGGAATCGCGCCAAACAAATAATGCGTCGGCAAGGCGGGCCACTACTCCTCGTCGCGCAAGGGAACATCACGGCATCGCGCTCGGGGCACTTCCCCTCCGCATGCAAAGTGCACGTTCGCGCTGGCGACATACGCTCCAGTTGCAGTGTGCGAGCCCGCCGGCCTTCTTGCGTTGGAGCTGATCTGCGGCATAGGCTTGCGCTGTGGCCGCCGAGCCTGAGGAAGAAACGGTCGTGACAGATCGCGCCGGGGTCATCCGTCACTGGGGTCGCGGCTGGCAGGACACGTTGGGCTACACCCCAGAAGATGCTCAGGGGCGGAAGGTCGATCTGATCGTTCCGCCTGCGCTTCGAGAGAGGCACTGGCGCGGCTTTCACAATGCGATTGAAACGCGACGCCTGCGGCACGGCGATGACAACGGAAGGTGGACGTTGAAGACCGTAGCCGTCCACAAGAGCGGGAAGCTCGTGGCACTGCGGGCAACCCTGGAGTTGAGGCACGCCGAAGGAGCGGTGAGCGGAGCCAAAGGCACCCTCTTGGGGCCTGGGCCCGCTTGGACAGCATCCGCAGCACGAGTCCTCTTCGCGGTCCTCGAGCTCGTACGGGTGGTTGGCCGCCGCTTCCGCACGGGCCCCTGAGATCCGCAACGGGGCCGAGCGCTTTGGACGCGTAAAGCGGAAGCGCGAGTCGAACTTAGTCACTGCCGCCGACCGGAATCGCGCCAAACAAATAATGCAACGGCAACCCGACGGACTGCTCCTTATTGCGTGAAAGCAGAAATGGGGATGTTTGGCGAGGTTTCTTGGTTGCCGCGGCGCTCGCGATTGACGCTAGGAAAGTCGACGTCCACGCCCTCAACGGCCCACGTACGTGATGTGCCACCACTCCTTCGGCGCCGTGACCTTCGCCCAGCCGAAGGCTGGGCCGATCGAATCCACGATCGACCGCATCTCCGGCGTCGCCAGGTCGAGCGCGATCCCCAGGTTGTGCTCGGAGGTCCCCGGCGGGTCGGCGCGGGCGCCGGTGCCGTTCCGGTACTCGCGGTAAAGCTCAGCCTGCTGTCCGTAGGTGCGGTAGGCGCCGAGCGGGCCCTCCGGGTAGAGATCGACGCCGTAGACGTTCAGCGACTCCTGCCGCATCGAGTTCCAGGCCGCCGCCGCGTCGCTTCGCAGGTACATCGTGCCGAAGGGCGATGGGATCGCGCCGAGCGGAATCCCGGTGGCCGATACCGTGCTCGTCGCGGACGAGCTCGGGATCCGGAGCCTGTCGCCGATGATAAGCGCGGCATTCGGAGAGAGGCCGTTGAAGCTGGCGAGCGCCGTTTCGGGGACCCCGTTGGCCAGCGCGATCGACCACAGGCTTTCCCCGGGGGCGACGGTGTGAGTGACGGCCGGGCCGCCGGTGGATGAGGCCGACACGCCGGCGGCAGAGCTCGCAGTGTCCGCTACCGAGGCCAGCGCTGCGGCGCCCTCCGCCTCGGTTGGGATCTGGATCGTTTCGCCTGCCTGTACCTGGGCGTCCTCGGAAAGCCCGTTGTAGGCGGCGACCGTGCGGGTCGTGAAGTTGCTCGCGGCGGCGATTGACCAGAGGGTCTCACCCGGCTGGACGGTGTGGGGGACGGCGGCGTGCGCCGGCGACGCGAATAGCGGCACAACGGCGGTGGCGCCGATCAGCAGGTTGACCACGCTCGGGCGACGCACCTCGAGCTCCTTTCCTGGTGGGTCGACGCATCTTCACCGCCGCGCGTGGCACCCCTGCCGCCTGGCGCTCTTATGTGTCCTGCAACGAGGCGTTCAGACGCCTAACGCCGTGCCGTTCGCGTACGGCAGGGTCCCGTACCGGTTTCCGCCGCCCGCTCTGACCGCATGGCCAACGGCTAGGCAGATGCCGCTTCCTCGCAGATGCGGCGCCAGCCAGGCCGATGAGGGCTGCGATCTAGCGGCGGGGGAGTCCGATCAGCCAGCTGCGGATTGCGGCTCCAGCACCCATATCGCCGGGCGGCCAGGCGCCAATCTCAAAGCCTCCTGGGGTCGTCGAATTGCCCCAGGTACCGGTGTGTGCGCTAGCGATCGGCTGGCCGATCTGAACGCTTGCCCCGTCGCCGACCGTGGGGACGCAGTGACCGTAGTAGTAGTCGCCGAACGAGGTGTGGAGGATTGGGTAGGAGTCGCCAAAGCCCGCGGGGTCGTGACCGATCGTGACCATGCCTGAGCCCATGGCGAGGAGCGGCGAGCCCGGAGTCGTGGTGCCGTCGACTCCTTGATCCGTTCGTCCCCAGGTCACCGGCGAGGACGCGGGGAACGGCGAAATCGCCTCCCCGGCGGGCACTGGGCCGAGCTGCGTGGAGAGCGCTGTTCCGGCGGAACCCTGCGAGAGCGAGGTTCCGGTGGGTGCGGGCGCCGACGCAGCCTGCTGGGCTGCTTGCGCTTCGGCAGCCTCCCGGGCAGCCGCCTGCCGCGCGGCCGCCTGGGCCGCCATCTGGTTCTCGATATCGCTGATGGCTGCCTGGAGCGCTCGGGTGTTGGCCTGAACCTGCGATAGCGCCGCCTGCTTTCGATCACGGGCCGCAGCGAGCGTGCTCTGACGCTGCTCCAGCTGCCCCTCCGTCTGCACGATCTCCGCTCGCTTGGCGGCCAGATCGTCGCGCTCTGCGTGAATCCGATCGACGGCGTCGCGGACCCCGTTTCGAAGGACGCGAACGCGGGAAATGATCGCGTCGTCTTGATCTTGGATCGACTGCAGGTAGGCATAGCGGGTGCTGAGCTGGTTGAAGCCGTGCGAGCTCAGGATCACGTCCACGACTCCCGGCCGATTTGACTCATAGATGGCGACGAGCCGCTCCTTTAACACCCTTGCGGCGCGGTGAAGGCGGGCGCGGACCCGCAGCAGTTTGGCCCTCGCGCGGCGAAGCTCGACCTGCTTGCCCTCGAGCTGGCGATGGACGGTGGCCTCCCGGCTGCGAAGCGCCGCGAGCTGCCCCGTGAGCTCATCGACGCGGTTTGCGTAGCGCTCGAGCGCGCTGCTGAGGCTCGACTGCTCGGCCTGTGCTGCCTGGAGTTCGCCTCGCTTGGCCCGAGAGCTGCCGATGCAAGGTCGCGGCAGTGGCGGGACTCGCCCCAGCCGCGGCGCACAAGATCGTGATCGCGACCACGATCGCAGAGGAACGAGCAAATGAGCTTGTATGGCCGATCATCCGTTTTCGCCGACGGGGTTAGCTGACGGGCTCGCGCCTGCGACTTGGCGCTTGGCCTGCGACGCGGGCCGTTCGCCCCAACTTCTCGGGTCCCCCGCTCCGCCTAGAGCCTGGGCGGATTAGGCGATGATGTGTGTCCAGGCTATCGCCGCGGCTCACGGCGCGGCGAAGCTACGCGCGGAACTGCAACGTTGATTGCGACAACGTCTTCGGCAGATGCGCTCGGCGGGCGGCGCCGAGTTGAGCAAATTGGGCGGACCCGCCCACACCGCCGGCACGCGTCGAACGGCTGCACGGCGCATCAGCGGCCCGTGCTCGCTGCCAAAAGCGTGATCCTTTACTCGCTATGACGATGCGCGTTGCGGCCTGAACTTGCCGACGATGTGGCCGCTACCGCTCTCGCGGCAACCAGTTCCACTGCTCCGTTCGCTCGTTGCAATAGTGCACGAAATCACCGGGCCCCTTTCCATCGTGGGCCGATGGTGGTTCGTCAACTCATCTGCTCTGCCCGGCGCGTCGGTCGGCGCAGGCCGGACAAACCCCGCGAAACAGGACCTCGTGGCCGGTGATCTGGTAGCCGGTCACCTGCTCGACCTCGGGGACAGATTCGGAGACGGTGCAGCCAGGGACCGTGGCGATCGCCCCGCACCGTTCGCACTGAATGTGCTCGTGATGCTCGCCCGCAGCTTCAAACCGTGATCCTGAGGCGCCGAGCTCCAGCCGGCGCAGCAAGCCATCGTCGACGAGCCCCTGCACCGCCCGGTAGACCGACGAAAAGTCGACCTTGGCCCCTCGCGCTCCCAGCTCGGCGGTGATCTGCTCGAGCGACCAGTCGTGACGCGCGCTCTCGCCGAGGAGCGCGGCCACAGCATTTCGGACGCGGGGCGGCCTCGCCACGCTGTTGATCGTACCGGCAAGACGAGAACGAGTCTCATTATCGTGTTAGGCTGTAGATCGCCCCGCCCTGCCGCGACCGGTGCGCAGGGCAAGCGAAACCAGCCAGCCATGCCAGGTCCGCGCTTACCGCTCTTCGCCGCGTCAGCGGCGATCGCCGCCGTCCTCGCCGGTTGCGGGCAAGGGTCGACGGCCGACGGTTCGGGTCGCCTCCAGGTCGTGGCGGCCGAGAACTTCTGGGGGAGCATCGCCGAGCAGCTCGGCGGCGGCCGGGTCGAGGTGACCAGCGTCATCACGAGCCCTGCGACTGACCCCCACGACTACGAGCCCACCAGCGACGACGCCCGGACCATGGCCAGCGCGCAGCTCGCGATCGTGAACGGGATCGGCTACGACAGCTGGGCCCAAAAGCTCCTCGACGCCAACCCTACGCCCGGCCGCGTCGTCCTCAACGTCGGCGACCTCTTGGGCCTGAAGACCGGTGATAACCCCCACCAGTGGTACTCGCCGCGCTCGGTCAGGCGGGTGGTCGCCCAGGTCACCACCGATTACGAGCGCGCCGACCCCAAGGATCGAGCGTACTTCGAGCGCCGCCAGGCGGCGTTCGAGAACAACTCGCTGGCCCATTACAACCAGCTGATCGATCAGATCAAAAGCCGCTACTCTGGGACCCCCGTCGGTGCCTCGGAGAGCATCTTCGCGCCGCTGGCCCCGGCGCTGGACCTAAAGCTGATCACTCCGGCGGGGTTCATGAACGCGATCTCCGAGGGCAGCGAGCCGACCCCGGCCGATAAGGCGGAGGTCGACCGGCAGCTCGCCGAGCGCGAGGTCAAGGTCTGGGTCTACAACAGCCAGAACGCAACCCCCGATGTCCAGCGGCTAAACGAGGCGGCGAAGGCCGCCGGGATCCCGATCACCACCGTCACCGAGACGCTGGCGCCCGCCGGCGCCAGCTTCGAGGCCTGGCAGTCGCGCGAGCTCGAGAGCCTGCGGACGGCGCTGGCCAAGGCGACCGGCCGATGACCGGAAAGCCCGCAACCGGCGCGGCCCCCCAGATCGAGAAGCCGATCGAGGGACGACCGCGCGAGGCTTTGGTTCTCGCCGGCGCCGAGGCCAGGCGGGGCGGGCGAGTCGTGTGGAGCGAGGTCGACCTTCGGGTCGGGCGGGGGGAGTTCATCGCCGTTCTGGGGCCAAACGGCGCCGGCAAGTCGACCCTTCTCGACGTCGTCCTCGGGCTTCAGCCGCTCAGCGCCGGATCGGCGAGCGTCCTCGGCCAGCCCGCGGGTCGACTCCGCTCGGCGATCGGCTATTTGCCTCAGCGAAGGAGCTTCGATTCCTCCACCCGGATTCGCAGTCGTGACGTCGTGGGCCTCGGCCTCGACGGCGACCGTTGGGGGCTCCCGGTCCCACGCTGGCTGAGCTCCTCGGCCGCGGCGGCCCGTCGACGGGTCGATGAGGTGCTTGGGCTCGTGGGCGCCGCGCCTCACGCCGAGCGCCCGATCGGCGAGCTCTCAGGTGGCGAGCAACAGCGGCTGCTGATCGCCCAGGCCCTCGCCCGCAGGCCGGAGATGCTGCTGCTCGACGAGCCGCTCGACAGCCTCGACCTTCCCCACCAGCGGGTAGTGGCGGCGCTCGTGGAGCGAATCTGCCGCAGCGAGGGGGTGACGGTCCTCCTCGTCGCCCACGACGTCAACCCGATACTTCCCTACCTGGACCGGGTCGTCTACCTCGCCGGCGAGCGCGGCGTGGAGGGCCGGCCACGCGAGGTGATCACGAGCCAGACCCTGAGCCGTCTCTACGGCACCCCGATCGAGGTCCTCGAGACCTCGGACGGCCGCCTGGTCGTCGTCGGAACGCCCGAGCCGCCGGCGATCCACAGCTCCCGTCACCCGCATTGAGATGGCCGCACTGTCGGTCGACCCGATCTCCGACTGGAACCAGCTGACGACCTATCCCTTCATGGTCCAGGCGCTCGAGGCCGGGACGATCGTCGCCGTGATGGCGGGGGCGATCGGCTGGTTCATGGTCCTTCGCCGCCAGACCTTCGCCGGCCACACGCTCGCGGTGGTCGCGTTTCCGGGCGCCGCCGCGGCGAGCCTCGCTGGGCTCTCTGTCGCGCTCGGCTACTACGGGTTCTGCGGCCTCGGTGCACTCGCGCTCGCCGCCGCCACGGGGCCGCAGACGCGCGGGCAGAGCAGCGAGTCGGCGGCAATCGGCACCATCCAAGCCTTCGGGTTGGGGCTCGGCTTCCTCTTCGTCAGCCTGTATCACGGGCAGCTCAGCGAGCTCCAGACGCTCCTGTTTGGCACCTTCCTCGGGATCACCGCGGCTCAGGTCCGGGCCCTGCTCTGGATCGGCGTGGCCGCGGTCGCGATCTTGGCGCTTGCCGCCCGCCCGCTCCTGTTTTCATCAGTCGACGCTCCGGTCGCCCGGGCACGCGGCCTTCCGACGAGCGCGATCGACCTCGGCTTCCTCGTCCTCCTCGGACTCGCGGTCGCCGCAACCGCCCAGATCACGGGAGCCCTGCTCGTTTTCGCTCTCCTGGTCACTCCCGCCGCCACGGCGCAACAGCTGACCGCGCGACCGGGCTTGGGGGTCGCACTCTCGATCCTGATCGCGCTGCTGGTTACTTGGCTCGGCTTGAGCATCGCGTACTTCTCTCCCTATCCGGTCGGCTTTTGGGTCACCTCGCTGGCCTTCGGGCTTTACGTGATCGTTCGCGTCGCGGTCGCGGGACGCGGGCACTTCTCCAGGAGGGTCGCCTGATGCTCGCTCACGAGTTCATGCGAAACGCGCTCCTCGCCGGCACGCCGATCGCCCTCGCCTGCGGTCTGGTCGGCTATTTCGTTGTCCTGCGAAGTCAGGTATTCGCCGGCGACGCCTTCAGCCACGTCGCCTTCACCGGCGCCCTTGCCGCCGCGGCCGCCGGCATCGACATCCGACTCGGCCTGTTCGCAGCGACGATCGTCGTCGCGGCGGGGCTGGGTCTGCTCGGGGAGCGCTCGCGGGCCGACGACGTCGTCATCGGGTCGATGTTCGCCTGGGTGCTCGGCCTCGGCGTTCTGTTTCTGTCCATCTTCACCGCCACCGCCAGCGCCTCGAACGGGACCGCGGCGGTAAGGGTCCTGTTCGGCTCCATCTTCGGCCTGAGCGTCGCCGATGCACGTATTGCCGCCGCGATCGCCGCGGCGAGCATTCTCGGCCTGCTCGCGATCGCGCGCCCGCTCCTGTTCTCGTCGATCGACCCCGCCGTGGCGCGTGGAGCTGGGATCCCGGTACGGGTGCTGGGGATCGCCTTCCTGGTTCTGCTCGCGATCGTCGCCGCCGAGGCAACGCAGGCGATCGGGGCGCTGCTCCTACTCGGCCTGGTCGCGGCGCCGGCGGGGGCCGCCAGGCTCATGACGAGCCGCCCATGGCGGGGGCTGGCCATTTCGGGGGGACTCGCGGTCGGGGCGATGTGGGCTGGACTCACGCTCAGCTATGGCTTTTCCTCGCTTCCGCCGAGCACCGCGGTTATCGGCGTCGCCACGGCCGTCTACCTTCTCGCCGTGATTGCTCGCAGCCTCAGCGAGCGCCGCGGCGTTCGCGTCCGCGTAGCCGGGAGGCCAACCGCAGCCACCACCGGGAGCACCGATGGCTGAACGCGCCAAGAAATCCAGCCGCGGGCTGCGAGCCGATTGGATCGAGCACGCCCTCGCGGGCCTTGCCGAAGCGGGCTATCAGAAGGGTGCGGCCAGGCGGGCCGTGATCGACTGCCTCGGGCGCCAGAACTGCGCGCTGAGCGCACAACAGATCGAGGAGGAGTTGCGGGCGGCGGGAAGCGGGGTTGGCCGGGCGAGCATCTATCGCACGCTCGAACAGCTCGACGAGCTCGGGCTCGTTCACCGGCTTGACCTCGGCACCGGGATCGCCACCTA
>JBKPHA010000075.1:0-48080 GCA_046729615.1 Actinomycetota bacterium | reverse complement strand
CAGCTTTCCTCCCCGTGAGAGTCATTCACCGTGAGACAGCGTGCCCCGGACCGTGCGCCGACCCCGAGACAGGGCATCCAAGGAGTCAGCGCCCACGGTCGATTGTGGGTTTGGGGGAACACTTCCCCCGAATCGCTCACTCGATCGCCGAGTGAGGGATTCGGCCGCGTATATCGGCTCAATCACTCACTCGGCCGCCGATTCGTGGGCGCCACCCCTAGTTGCCCGTTTACACACCGCGGTTTGGATACCGCCTGACCGTCAATATGTCCGACGATGCCCGAGCTCCTGGATAAGCGCCTCGTGATCGTCACCGGCAAGGGTGGCGTCGGCAAGTCGACGGTCGCGCTCGCAATGGGGCTGGCCGCTGCCGCCGAGGGGCGGCGGACGATCGTCTGTGAGGTCTCGGCGCAGGAGCACACCTCCCACGTCTTCAACCGCGCCGAGGTCGGCTTCCACGAAGTCGAGATGACCGAGAACCTGTGGGCGATCTCGATCGATCCGGACCAGGCGCTGCGCGAGTACTTGCTGCTGCAGCTCAAGGTGCGCGCGATGCGCGACCTGCTGTACCGCTCGCGGATCTTCGGCTACCTCGCGGCCGCCACGCCGGGGCTCCGGGAGCTCGTCACGATCGGGAAGATCTGGGAGGTCGCGCTGCCGGACCGCAAGGTGAAGAAGGGTCGCAAGTACGACCTCGTGATCGTCGACGCGCCGGCGACCGGACACGGCATCGCGTTCCTGCAGACGCCGCGGACCTTCGCGGACGTCGCGAGGGTCGGGCCGATCAAGGCCCAGGCCCAGGCGCTCGAGACCTTCCTCGTCAATCACCGCAAGACCGGCGTCGCCATCGTAGCCCTGCCGGAGGAGATGCCCGTGAATGAGAGCGCCGCGCTCGAGCAGACGCTCGCGGAGGATGTGGGCGTCGCCGTGGACCGCATGTACATGAACGCGTTGTATCCAGAGCGCTTCTCGAAGGACGAAACCGAGCGGCTCGAATCCGTGGCCGAGACCGGCAATGGCGCGCTTCGCGCCGCGTGCCGCGCCGCGATCAGCGAGCGGCGGCGGGCCGTCGCCCAGCGCGAGCAGCTCGCCCGCCTGGCCGAGCTCGTGAACGCGCCGGTCAGGACGCTCCCGTTCATGTTCAAGCCGGAGCTGGGCGTCGAGGAGATCCGCGAGCTCGCGGGGGTGCTGGGCTAATGGCTGGCGTCGCCGAGCTGCTCGAAGGCAAGCGCGTCTGCATCTGCGCGGGGTCGGGGGGCGTGGGAAAGACGACGAGCTCGGCGGCGATTGCGGCCGGTATGGCCGCGCGCGGAGAGAAGGTCGCGGTTCTGACGATCGACCCGGCAAAGCGCCTCGCGGACTCGCTCGGGCTCCCGGAGCTTGGCAACGAAGAGAGGCGGGTCGATCCCGACCTGTTCGCCGAGGCCGGCGTCGACACCCAAGGGGGCGAGCTGTGGGCGATGATGCTCGACGCCAAGGCGACGTTCGACGAGCTCGTGCGGCGCCACGCCCCCGACGCCGAGACCCGCGAGCGGATCCTCTCCAACCGCATCTACCAGCAGCTGTCCGCCGCTCTCGCCGGCTCGCAGGAGTACATGGCGATGGAGAAGCTCTTCGAGCTCTACGCCGAAGACCGCTACGACCTGCTGGTCTTGGACACCCCGCCGAGCCGGAACGCGCTCGATTTCCTGGAGGCGCCCCGGCGGCTCATGCAGTTCATCGAGGGCCGGGCGCTGCAGGTCTTCATGCGGCCCACGGGGCTGGGGATGAAGGTCTTCGGTCGCGGCACCTCGATGATGTTCTCCGTGCTCCGCCGGGTCACCGGCGTTGAGGTGCTGGAGGACCTGTCGGAATTCTTCCAGGCCTTCAGTGGGATGGTCGGGGGCTTCCGGGAGCGGGCGAAGCGGGTCAACGAGCTCCTCGCGAACCCGCAGACGTGCTTCCTGGTCGTCTGCGCGCCGCAGGGCGAGCCGATCACCGAGGCGGTGTACTTCCATCGCAAGCTGGTCGAGGCCGAGCTTCCGTTCGGCGGCGTCATCGTCAACAAGGTCCACTACGAGACCGAGCTTCCGCCCTACGACGAGGGTCTTGAGCGCGAGGTCGCCGACGCGCTCGGCGACGAGGGCCTTGCGCGCCGAGTGATCGAGAACTTCGACGACTACAGGGCGCTCGCGGCGCGCGATCAGCGGAACATCCAACGGCTGATGGCAGAGATGCGCGCGCGGCTCGTGATCCAGGTGCCGTACCTCGATTCCGACGTGCACGACTTCGCGGGGCTGATGCGAATGAACGAGTACCTGTTCGCGGCCGGCGCGAGGGAGCGCAGCGTCATCGCGGCGGAGGCCTGAGCCCGGCGGGCGCGAAGGCCCGCCGGGTACCCAAGCCGCTCTTCCTGGGTGATCGGAGGAGGAAGCCTCAAACACTTACGGCGGCTTCGCCGCCTAACCACACATGCTGCTGCCGCGACAGGGTCGCGGCCCCGAACCTCATGAGGCGCGGATCTGCGCGCGCCGGCGCCGGTCGTAGCTGAGCTCGCGCACGTCCCACTCCGTCGTCTCGGGGCGGGGGAAGAGGTACGCGACGCGCTCGGCGGGATCATCGCGCTGGACGGGCCGGTCCTCGAGGAGCTTTGCGATGCGCGCGTCTGCCGCGTCGGCGGCCTCGCCGATCGTCCTGGGCCTGCGAGATTGGGCGTGGTCTTCCATCGCTTCGTCCTCCTCCTGGTGCGGGCTCGATGAGACCGTGATTCGCTCTCCAGGCTCGGGCACCTGCATCGGCTCTGGCCGCTTCTTGCGGGGGGGCGACACCCACTCTGCCGGCACATCCATCCAGAGCGTGTCTTGCTCGTGGATCGGCGGGTCCGGCTCCTCTCGCTCCGCCGCAAGCCCTGGCTCGGCAGCCTCGACCTCGTCGTCATCCGAAGCGTTGAGTGCCGCCTCGAGCTCCGCGACGGACATCTCGCGAGTGTCCTCGGAGGCGACTTCAGCCTGGGTCGCCTCCCACTCCGTGGAATCGCCCCGCTGCTCCGCGTCGCCCTCGCCGACGGCCAGGCCGTCCGCCAGCAGGATCTCGTCGGCCGTCGAACGCAGATCCGCGCCCAGATGGCCGCATGCGGCATCCCTCAAGATTGCGCGGGCGAGGTCCTCGACCGCTGCCGCCGCCTGCGCCGGGGTGAGACCGCCGGACGGCGTAGGCGCCGGCTCGCCGCTCCACAGCTCGCGCTCTAGACCGACAGCGCGGTCGATGATCGCCTTCGTCTGTCCCCGCTCCTCGGGCTCAGCACAGAGCGCGGCGACCCGGATCGCGAGGCCGAGGTGCGCCGGGCCGCCGCCCTCGAGCACGAATCGCAGGGCCAGCAGGTGGTCGTTGAGCGCGTCGATCACGGTACCGCGCTCGAGCCCAGCCTCGAAGCGGGCGATTGCGCGCGCAAGCGGGCTGGACCAACCAGCGTTCTGAGCGGGCCGCCCGAATGCCGTGGAGCGGTACGCGAGGGTGCGGGAGAAGATCGCCAAATCGGTGAGCTCCTCGGCGGCGAGGCGGTACCCGCCAGGCCGGGGCCTCCCCGCACCGGTCGCGATCCGGCGCCAGCGACGCTCGCCGGCCCTGGTCCATGCGTAGGGCCCGAGACCCACGCCGCCCGGCTTGAACAGCCGAAGCGTGGCGATGAGCTGGCGGAACGCCTCGACGGCGCGAGCGCCGGAGTCGATGCTGCGGCCGTTCTCAGATTCCGACTCGCTTACGCGGGTCGCCGCGAGGAACGTGGGCTCCCAACCCGCGGCGCCGCTCCCCTCCGATGCTCTCGCTTCCTGTGGCACGTCCACCGTGTCGGAGCGCACGATCGTCGCGGTCGCCAACTCCAGCCTCACCGCCGTCATCTGGAAGGCGCGAAGGGGAACGATCACCTCGATCTCATCGGGGGCGATGTCGCCCCCCGCCTCCAGCTCGGCGATGGCATCCGCCACCCGCCTGTCGTCGATCGAGAAGTCGGTCGAGCTCGCCCACAGCCGGCACAGGAAGACGATGCCGGCCAGCTCGCCGCGGTTGCGCGGATCCGAGGGAACCGCGATGCCGAAGCTCTCCAGGTACGGCGCCGCGAGATCGGCCGACTCGATCGCGGCGCAGGCGGCCCCGAAGGAGTCGATGGCGCAGAGCGCCTGCGCGTGATCGCGGATAAAGCGCTCCGTGAGCGGAATGTACTGCGGAAGGGCCGACCCGCTCTCGGCCTCGCGCACGTCGTACGGGAGATCCTCACCCTGCGCAACGAGCTCGCGAAGGCGCTTCGACCCGTCGCGAGCCATCGCCTTCAGGGCCTCTCGAACAACCAGGTCGCGCATGCCCGGACGCTTCGCCCAGGCACGGGGCGCTCCTGCGAGTGCAACCGCGGTTGCAGTGTGCCGGCGCTTCGGGGGCCGTTAAAGCCTCGGGAGCACCTCCTCGGCGAAGAGCACGTGAGACCGGTCCATCAGCGCGGGGTCGGCGTCGAGCGATCCTGGGACGACAACAATTCGCTTGAGGCCGAGCGCAGACAGGGTCCGGAGCCGCCCAGCGACGTACTCCGGCGGCCCGGCGACCGTGAACCGGTCGATGAAGTCGTCCTCGAGTCGGCGGGCATACTCCGCCCGCGCCTCCCCGTGCCGCTCCTTGTCGTACTCGGAGCCAAGCTCCTCGATGCCGCGGCGGGTTACGTCCGAGAGCCCGTCCGGGGGCGCACCCTCGGTCGCGAACCGGGCGAAGATCGCCGCGCTTCCGCGGACCAGATTCCTGGCCACGGCCCGATCTTGATCCACCGCCACGTTGATGAACGCTCCGAGCGCCGTGCCGCCTTCGCGCGCGGCGCGCGCCGTCTCGACCGCCCACCGCAGGCGTTCCGGCTCGGCGCCGACGGTGAAGTCGACCTGGTCGGCGTGTCGGGCAGCGAGTGCGATCACCCGCGGCCCCGTGGCCGCCACCGCGACCGGAACCTTCGGTATCCCCGAGTCGGCGAGCCACCTGATGTCGCTGCTGGTTCCGCGCAACTCAACCTGCTCCCCGCGAAGGTATCCCTGGATCGCAACGACCGCGCGCTCGAGCTCCGCCGCGGGTACCGGCCGCATGCCGAGCTGAGTCAGCGCCGAATCGCCGCGACCGAGGCCGAGCACGGCGCGTCCGCCGGTTTCGGCCTGGAGCGTGGCCGCCGCGGATGCCGTGACCGCGGGATGCCGCGTCACCGGGTTCGTCACGCCCGGGCCGAGGCGAATGCGCTCGGTTGCAGCGCCGGCCAGCGCGAGCTCGACCCAGATGTCGGCGTTCAGGTTCTGGCTGTCGGCAACGAGGAGTCCGTCGAAGCCCCAGGCCTCAGCCCGCCGCGCGAGCTCGGCCACGCGACCGGGAAACGAGAACGTGTGCAGCCAGACCTCGATACGCCGGTCAATCACGCGGCGAGGCGCGGCGGCTCAGGCGGCGACAGCGGACCTCTGGCGACCGCCGTTGAGGAGCCAGCGGCGGCCGTAGTCGCGCATGTCCTCGATCAGCGGCATCAGCGCCTGGCCCTTCTCGGTGAGGGCGTACTCGACGCGCGGGGGGACCTCGGGATAGGTCCGCCGCTCGACGATGCCGTTGTCCTCGAGCGCCCGAAGCCGAAGGGAGAGCGTGCGGGGGCTGATTCCCTCGAGCGAGCGCTCGAGCTCACAGAAGCGCCGGCTGCCCTCGGCGAGGTCGCGGATCAGAAGGAGCGTCCACTTGCCGGAGATGATCTCCGCACAGCATCCGACTGGACAGGGATTCTCACTCATGTGCGACGCAGTGCAGGGAGATTTCGTTTCCGCGGTCTCCCCTCTCCGCATCGCCGAGTATAGCTAACGCTTTACGAAGTGAAGTAAGTGTTTCGCGGCGAGTTCCTGGAGCAGGCCGCGTCCCCAGGTTTCGCGCATCCACAGGCCTCGGCGTCGGCGAGGCCCGCCCGACGCGGAAGGTCTCAACGAAGCTACGCTACCTCGCGCAGCTTCTGGGCCTCGGCCAGCGATTGGAGCTTCTTCAGCGACTGGTTCTCGATCTGGCGGATGCGCTCGCGGGTGACGTTGAACGTCCGCCCCACCTCGTCGAGCGTGCGCGGGTGCTCGCCGCCCAGGCCGTAGCGGAGCTCCAGCACGCGGCGCTCGCGGTAAGAGAGGTTCTCGAGGGCCTCGCGCAGCGCCTCCTTCGTGAGGAGATCGGCGGCGCGGTCGAAGGGCGACTCGGCCTTCTCGTCGGCGATGAACTGGCCGAATTCCGACTCCTCCTCGTCGCCCACCGGCTTCTCCAGCGAGACCGGCGCCTGCGCGGAGCGCTTGATCTGGTCGACCTCCTCCGGATCGATGCCCGTGACCTCGGCGATCTCGTCCGGGGTGGGCTCGCGGCCCAGCTCGGTCACGAGCTTTCGCTCCGCCCGGCCGATCTTATTCAGCTTCTCGACGACGTGGACCGGGATCCGGATCGTGCGCGCCTTGTCGGCGAGGGCCCGGGCGATCGCCTGGCGGATCCACCACGTCGCGTAGGTCGAGAACTTGAAGCCCTTGCGGTAGTCGAACTTCTCGGCGGCCCGGACCAGCCCGAGGGTCCCCTCCTGGATCAGATCGAGGAACGGCAGGCCCTGGTTGCGGTAGTTCTTGGCGATCGAGACGACGAGGCGGAGGTTCGACTCGACCATCTTCTGCTTGGCGTCGAGGTCGCCGCGCTCGATTCTCTTCGCGAGCTCAACCTCCTCCTGTGCCGTGAGCAGCCGGACCTTGCCGATGTCCTTCAGGAAGAGCTGGAGCGAGTCGGTTGTCATGTCCGGCTTCAGGTCCAGCGCCGTGGCCTTGCGGCGCTTGCCCCGCTTGTCCGGCTCCGTCTCCGGGGCCGCGGTTTGGGCCGGATCGACGTCCTCGACCAGCTCGACGCCCTGCCGCTCGATGTAGGCGTAGAGCTCCTCGATGTCCGACTCGTCGAGATCGACTTCGGCGACCGCGCTCGCGATCTCGCCGTAGGAGATGACGCCGTCCTGCTGACCCTTGACGACGAGGGTCTTCACTTCGTCAAGCTCTTGAATCTCCGCAACTAGCATTCGCTCGCTCTCGTCTTCCTTCACGTTCTACGGGGGATTGGTTGAACTTCATGCCTACTGTGTATATCGGGCGCTCGCCTGTTCCCCAGTCTGGTTCCCCGTCGCCGGGAGCCCCGAAGTCCGATCCTGCGGCAAGAATGCGGTCGATGGGAGTAGTGCCCTCCCGTCGCCAGGGTCCTTCCCAGCATAGGGACACTCAAACGCTCGGCCGCCATGATATCCGCTGCACCTTTTGAAGTCTCAGGTTTCTCGCCATTTGCTGCGGAAATCCGGGTGCATCGGGCGGCGCGTCCGCGGGATCGCCATCCACTGCGGCTACAACACGCAGGCCGCGGCGGAGTTACGGAGGCTCGCTTCCGAGCACCCGTCCGTCGCGAAGGGTGGAATATGTATTGATGCCTCCCGAGCCCGAAAGCCCTGACAGAAGCTCCGGCGAGCGCGGCGTCTTCGGCAACCTGCCTTCGGCCCGGCCGGGTGTGCGAAGCCCGCGGCGGGACGGCGAGAAGCGTGGATCGGCCACCAGCGCCGGTCGAACGAAAGCCGCCGCTGCAAAGCCGTCCGCGCGATCCGGCGCCGCTCGAGCGACCTCGCCGCGGGGACGGCCGCAGCCCCCGCCCAGCCCGCCGCGGCGCGAGCGAACCGGGGCCGCAGAGGCGGCCCACGCCGGCTCCTCGGTGGCGCAGGATGAGGGCGGTGCAGCTCGCAAGGGCATCGAGGACGTCGCCTGGGCGGGCGTCACCGTGGCGGCCGAGGCGGCGACTCTCGGCGTCCGCCTCTTCAGCCGTGCTCTGGAGGCGGTGCGGGAGCGACGTTGACGACTCTGGGGCTCGGCCGCTCCAAGACCCGACAGCAAGATCACAGTCCGCGGCGACCGACGCGCTTTCTGCGCGCGTTCTGGCATCGGGCGTACAAGGAGAACATCACCGGACTCGCGGGCATGGTCGCCTACAACCTCGTCCTCGCCCTGTTCCCCTTCGCGCTCCTCGTCCTGTTCATCTTCGGGCGGATCCTGCAGAGCCAGAGCGTCGAGGCCAGCGTGCTCAACGACCTCCAGCGCCTCTTCCCCACCGTCGAGACGAACACTCTCGACAACGCGCTGACCCGGATCCGCGACAGCTCGACCACGATCGGGGTCGCGGCAGCGATCGGTGCGCTTTGGATCGGGACGTCCTTCTGGGGTGCGATGGACACCGCCTTCTGTCGGATCTACCACGTGCCGTGCCGCGGGTGGCTGGAGCAGAAGCGATTCGCGCTCGTGATGCTGCTCGTCGTGACGCTGTTCCTCGCCGGCAGCGTAGTCGTGCCGACGCTCGAGGCCTTCCTGATCGCAAGCACCGAGAACCTCCCGTTCGGGCTGTCCGACATCAGCGGGCTCGCCAACGCGGTCCTGCTCGCGGTGGCGGTGCTGGGCGTGTTCGGCGTGTGCTGTGTCATCTACTACTTCGTCCCGAAGGGCCACGTGCCGTGGCGGGGCGTGTGGCCGGGCGCGCTATTCGTGACGCTGACGACTGGCGTCGCGAACGCCGTCTACCCCTTCTACCTGGCGAACGTCTCGAGCATCGGCGAGGTCGGTGGCACGATCGGCTTCGTCCTGATCGCTCTGGTGTGGTTCTACCTCGTGAGCCTCTCGCTGATGGCCGGTGGGGTAATCAACGCGCTCCGGTACGAGCTCTACGACACCGGGACGATGCGCATGCCGTCGGGGTGAACAGCAGTCGAAAGGTGCATTTCCCGCGCCCAGCGCGGATTTTGCACCGTTCGAAAAGTGGTTCGCCCAGCTAGCCGTAGCGGCCGCCGGTCACCTCGCGCAGCTTCGGACGGTCGTGGCGGGCCTTCACCTCGCGGATCGTGCCCGAGCGCGAGCGCATCACGAGGGAATCGGTCGTGGCGTGGCCGTCGCCGTGGTAGCGGACGCCCTGCAGGAGATCGCCGTCGGTAACGCCGGTCGCCGCGAAGAAGACGTTGCCGCCGCCGACGAGACGATCGACGTCGAGGGCTTCCTCCAGGTCGTAACCGGCGTCGATCGCGGCCTGGCGCTCCTCGTCATTCCGCGGCCACAGTCGGCCAAGCAGCTGCCCGCCGAGGCACTTGATCGCCGCCGCCGATAGAACTCCCTCGGGCGTCCCGCCGATGCCCCACAGGAGGTCGACCCCGGTGCCCTGGCTCACCGCGAGCAGGGCAGCCGAGACGTCACCGTCGGTGATGAAGCGGATCCTGGCCCCGACCTCGCGGAGCTCCTTGACCGCTTCCTCGTGACGCGGCCGGTCGAGCATGATCACCGTGACGTCGCCGACGTCGATCCGCTTTCGCTCGGCCACCCGTCGGACCACGTCGGACAGCCGATCGTCCAGGCTCAGGGAGTCCGCGATCTCCGGGCCGCCCGCGATCTTCTCCATGTAGACGCACGGCCCCGGGTCGAACATCGTCCCGCGCTCGGACAGGGCGATCACCGCGAGCGCCGCCGGCTGGCCCTGCGCTGTGAGGCGGGTGCCCTCGAGCGGATCGACGGCGATGTCCACCTCCGGCGGGCTGCCGTCCCCGATCCGCTCGCCGTTGTAGAGCATCGGCGCCTCGTCCTTCTCGCCCTCGCCGATCACCACGACGCCGTCCATCGGCACGGTGTCGAGCAGCAGGCGCATCGCGTCGACCGCCGCCTGGTCGGCGGCCTCCTTGTCGCCGCGGCCCACCCAGCGCGCGGCGGCCAGCGCCGCGGCCTCGGTCACGCGCACCAGCTCGAGCGCCAGGTTGCGGTCGGGCTTCGTCGATTCGCGGACGTCGTGGGAGATGACGCTGGCTTCCTGCATGCTGATCCCAGCTCACACGGTGCCCGGGGCTTTTCGCTCGCGGCGCTGGCCTGCCTGGGAACGCAGGAATCCGGTCGCCGCGATGGCGATCGAGCACACGAACGCGATCCAGTAGCCGTAGTCGAGGCCAACGAAGTTCTCGGTAACGCCGGATCCCGGACGATCGATGATGCCGTTGTAGCCGATCAGGACCATCATCGCGAAGCCAACCACCATCGTCATCTCGCCCGGAGGCCACGAGAGCTTGTGGCCGCGGACGATGATCCAGGCGAGGATGAGCGGCGACAGCGCACCTGCTAGAAGCAGCCAGCGGAGGATCGGGAACGTTTCGAAGCCGCTGCATGACGAATCGCCTGTACCGCAGATCCACGAGCCCTGCTCCCTCTGCTGTGGCGTGACGTGGATCGAAAACCACGGCAGCAGAAAGAGGCTGATCAGGAAGAGGATCGCCGCGGTCCCTCCCAGTACCGTGCGGTTGCGGTCGAGCCGCGAGAAGTCCATCGCCGCGAGCTTAAACCAGGTTCACCAGGCGCGCGGCGGCCCCCGTCGGTAGGGTCGGCGCCCCTTGAACCGCTGGGGCCTGACGCTTCCGCTGCCGAGCCTGGCGCTGCGCGAGCACGCCGATCTCGTCCAGCGCGCGGAGGCAGCGGGCTACACAGACCTGTGGAGTGGCGAGACCAACGGCCCCGACGGGTTCACTCCACTCGCCGCGGCCGCTACCTGGACGGAGAGCGTACGCCTCGGCACCGGCGTCGTCGGCGTCTTCACCCGCGGTCCGGCGCTGCTCGCCCAGCAGGCGGCGGCGCTCGCGGATCTCTCTGGCGGGCGTTTCGCCCTCGGGATCGGGGCGTCGTCGGACCGGATCGTCGAGGGATGGAACCGGATGGCGTTCGAGCGGCCGTTGAGCCGCGTCGCCGAGACGGTCGACTTCCTCGACGCCGCCTTCGCCGGCGAGCGCACAGCGACCGGCTTTCGGCTCGAGCAGCCGCCCACCCATACCCCGCCGATCGTCCTCGCTGCGCTGCGCGGCAAGATGCTGCGCCTCGCGGTCGAGCGGACAGCCGGCGCGTTCACCAACTTCCTGCCGTTGTCCGCGCTGCCCAGGGTCACCAAGCAGCTCGAGGGCGCGCCGCAGGGGTTCGAGCTCCTGTGCCGGTTCTTCTGCATCCCGGGCAAGCGCGAGCAGGCGGAGCCGCTGGCTCGGTTCATGTTCGCCTCCTACGTCACGGTTCCCGTGTACGAGGCGTTCTTTCGGTGGCTCGGCTACGGCGAGCGGGTCGAGGAGATGGTCCGCGCTTGGCGCGCCAAGGAGCGCGAGGCGGCCGTGGCCGCGGCCCCTTGGGACGTCATCGAGGACACGTTCGTCTTCGGATCGCCCGAGGAGATGCGGGCCCGTTTGGACGCCTTCGTCGCGGGTGGCATCACCCTCCCGATCCTGATGCCGATCACGACGCCCGACCGTATGAGCGAGCTGATCGACCGGCTCGCGCCGCGATGACTGCGGATCCATCGGTGTGTGAGCGATGGATTTCCGGCCGCCGCGCGGTCTATTACCCGTAGCGACGCGAATCGGATGACCGCACCAACGATCAATCAGAAGGAGAGGAGCTGACCATGCTCGAGAACAGCAACGCTTACAGCGGCTTCGCTGTGAAGGACCTGGACGACGCCCGGGAGTTCTACGGTGAGACGCTTGGACTGAAGGTCTCGATCCTGGACGAGGAGAACGGCCTGATGGAGCTCGGGCTTGCCGGCGACCGGCCGACCCTGGTCTACCGGTCGCCGGATTGCACGCCAGCGAGCTACACGATCCTCAACTTCCCGGTCGACGACATCGACGAGGCCGTCGATGAGCTTGCCTCGCATGGCGTGCGGTTCGAGCGCTACGAAGGCTTCGAGCAGGATGAGAAAGGCATAGCTCGTGGCATCTCGAGCGGGCGGGGGCCGGACATCGCCTGGTTCAAGGACCCCTCTGGGAACGTGCTCTCCGTGCTCCAGGAGAGCTAGAGAGCCGGGCGGGCGAGGGACAGCGCGAACAGGCCCTCCGGGTCCGTCCACCAGCCGACCATCTGGAGGCTCGACTCCGCGTAGATGCCCGCGAGACCCTCCCGCGCGAACTTGGTGGAGATCTCGGTCCGCATCTCCTCGCCCCGGTCGAAAGCGACCTGCATCTCGAGCGCCGAGACGTTCACGACCTGGCGGCGCAGCGAGCGCAGGCGGACGTCCATCCAAAGGTTCTCCTCGTCCCAGAACGCGACGTGCTCGAATGCATCGAGATCGAAGTCGCATCCGAGCCGCTCGTTCAGCACGGCCAGCACGTTCTTGTTGAATTCCGCCGTCACGCCCGCCGCGTCGTTGTAGGCGGCCTCGAGCGTCTCGCGGTCCTTGACCAGGTCGGTGCCGAGCAGGAAGTGATCCTCGTCACCGAGCAGGTTCGCGACCCGGGCCAGGAAGCTCGCGCGCTGCGCCGGCTCGAAGTTGCCGACCGTGCCGCCCAGCAGCGCGATCACGCGCGGGCCCCCGAGCGGGATCCGCTCGAGATCGCGCTCGAAATCGCAGACCAGGCCGTGAACCGTGATCCCGTACTCGGACGCGATCGCATCCGCGGTGTCGCGCGTGATCTGCTCGGAGATGTCGACCGGTGCATACGACTCCAGGCTGCCGACGTCGCGCATCGCGTCCAGCAGGACGCGCGTTTTGGCCGCGGAACCGGAACCCAGCTCGATCAGCGTCGCCGGACCCCCGGCCGCCGCGCAGATCTCGCGCGAGTGAAGTTCGAGGATCTGGCGCTCGCAGCGTGTCGGGTAGTACTCGGGCAGCTCGGTGATGCGCTCGAACAGCTCCGAGCCCCGATCGTCGTAGAAGTAGCGCGGAGAGAGCTCCTTAAACGGCTTCGTGAGGCCGGCGCGAACGTCCGCAGCCATGCCCGACAACGGCCCGCCGGGCGGAAGGTGAACGTCGATCGTGATCTGCTGCGGGGCGGCGGTCACTGGTCTACCGGACCCCTCGCAACTCCATACGTTTCGGGATGCGCAGTGGTTCGTGTCGGGATCATCGGGCGTCCTTCGCGCACCGCAGCCCGGCGAAGATCTGGCGGCGCTGGGGCAGGTCCCAGTTGCGAAACGTCGGCCTGATGACGTTGCGCCGCGTCGCCCACGCGCCGCCGCGAAGCACCTTGTAGGTCTCCCCGAAGAAGACCTCCGAGTACTCCCTGTAGGGGAAGGCGCGAAAGCCGGGATATGGGAGGAAGTCGGAGGACGTCCACTCCCACACGTCGCCCAGCATGTGGATCGCGCCGCATTCCGACGGGGCGTCGGCATAGGCGCCCACGGGCGTGCAGCCGAACGCGAGCTGGTCGAGGTTCGCCCGGTCGCGATCGGATCCGCGCGCAGCCGCTTCCCACTCGAACTCGGTCGGCAGACGCTTGCCCGCCCAGCGCGCGAAGGCACCGGCCTCGCGCCACGAGACGTGGACCACGGGCTGGGCCGGGTCGAGCGGCTCGCGCCGCCCCATCGCCGTCCGCACCCACCAGCCCTCGCCGTCAGGCTCCCAATACATCGGTGATTCCGCGCCGGTCTCGCGCACGAACTCCGCGTACGCAGCGTTCGTCACCGGCGCCGTGTCGATCCAGAACGGGTCGAGCCGAACCGCGTGGCGCGGGCGCTCGTTGTCGTAGGCGAAGCCATCGGACCCCGCCCCGATATCCACCTCGCCGCCCTCCACTAGGGCCATCTCTTGCCTGTCGGGGGCGCCCGCGTCGGGCTCCGGCCAGCTCACCGACTCCAGCGGCTCATAACCATCGATCATCTGAATGAGCTGGAGCATCGTCTCCGTGTGCTGGTGCTCGTGAGCGATCAGGAGCTCGTAGACGAAGCCCCCGGCCAGCAGCGGGTCTTCCGATTCGAGGTCGACCTCATCGAGCACGTCGAGCGTGCGCGCCCTCACGTCCTCGAGGTAGGAGCGAAGCTCATGCCCGCGCAGGATCGGCAGCTCACCACGGACGGGGCGCGGGTTCTCGATTGCGTCGTAGCGGCGCCCGAGTTGCCCGTGGAGCGGCTCCCGGCCGCCGATCGTCTGTACGAGCCACAGCTCCTCGAAGTTTGCGATGTGGCCGAGGTCCCAGGCCAGCGGTGAGAGGAGCGGCGAGTAGACGCCGTTGAGCTCCTCGTCGCTCAGCGGCGCTACGAGCTGGAGCGTTCGCCGCCGCGCCTCCTCCAGCCGCTGGGCGATCTCGTCCCTTGTGCTGAGCTGAACGGGCGCCGAGATGAGGTCAGGCTACAACGTCGCGGAGCCCCGCCGGCGCCGCCGTTTCGTGTTCACCGCGATGGACATATGCTGCCGCGCCGTGCGCATCGAGGGTGCGAGCGCGCTGGTCGCCGGCGGGGCCTCCGGATTGGGGGCGGCGACCGCGCGCGCCCTGTACGCCGCCGGCGCCTCGGTCGTCATCTGCGATCTGAACCGGGAGAAGGGAGAGGCCCTGGCGAGCGAGCTCGGCGAGCGCGCGAGCTTCCTCGAGGGCAACGTCACCGAGCCCGAGCCGATCCAGGCCGCGGTGGACGCCGCGGCTCAAGCCGAGGGCGGGCTTCGGATCTCGGTCTGCTGCGCCGGGATCGGATGGGCCCAGCGGACGGCGGGCAAGCAGGGCGCGCACGACCTGGAGGTCTTCCACAACGTCATCAAGGTAAATCTGATCGGCACCTTCAACGTGCTGCGCCTGGCGGCCGCGGCGATGATCGAAAACGAGCCCGACGACGGTGGCGAGCGCGGGGTCTGCGTCAACACCGCCTCGATCGCGGCGTTCGACGGCCAGATCGGCCAGGTGGCCTACTCCGCCTCGAAGGGCGGCATCGTCGGGCTGACGCTGCCGGCTGCGCGGGACCTTGCGAGCCGCGGCGTCCGGGTGATCACGATCGCTCCCGGCACGTTCGACACGCCCCTCCTCGCCGCGCTCCCCGAGGAGGCGCGGGCGCAGCTCGGCGCCCAGATCCCATTCCCCAACCGCCTCGGCAGTCCGGAGGAGTTCGCGGCGCTCGCCTGCCATGTGGTCGAGAATCCGATGATTAACGGGGAGACGATCCGGCTCGACGGTGCCCTTAGGATGCCGCCTCGATGACCGAGCGAGCCATGGGAGGGGAGGCGAGACCGACCGGTTGCTTGAGAACGCGCGGGCCTACGCCGAGCGCTTCGACAGGCTGGACCTCTCGTCGATGCCCTCGACGCGCGTGGCGGTTCTCGCCTTATGGATACCCAGCTGATTCCGTCCCGGATCCTGGGACTGAACGAGGGGGAGGCACACATCCTGCGGAACGCCGGCGGGGTCGTAACCGACGACGCGATCCGGTCGCTCTCGATCTCGCAGAACCTGCTGGCGACGGAGGAGATCATCCTCCTCCATCACACCGGCTGCGGGATGCTCACCTTCACGGCCGCGGAGTACGCCGACCGGATGGAGGCCGAGGCCGGCGAGCGACCTGAATGGTCCGCGCAGGCGTTCTCCGGACCTCGAGCAGGACGTTCGCGAATCGATCGCCCGCCTGAAGCAGAGCCCCTACCTCCCGAACAAGGACAGCATCCGGGCTTCATCTACGACGTCAAGGCGGGCGAGCTGCGCGAGGTCGTCTAGACCCGCCGGCTGTGCCCCTCAGACCGCGCCGTGCTCGCGAGCCATTCGGCGACGTGCCCCGTCGTGATGCGGGTTCTGTCGCCTTGCCTCACCGTTTCGCGTTCGGGACGTGACCGTCGTCGGTCATGCTCGCACGATTCCCGCGGGCGTGCGGGAGCAAACCCGGGTCTCAGCCACCCTGGTCCTCGGGATCGTGGTAGACCGGCTTCTCCCACGGCGGGTCGATCGCGAAGTGCGTTGCCAGCGCGACGTCGTCCAGGGTCTCGATCGGGATCAGGGTCAGACGCGACGCCGGCGTCCACCGGGTCTTCGCCGGTGGGAGCGTCAGGTGGCGTGGCAGCCTGGCCTTCGGGCGCTCATGCTGGATTACGGCAGCGGCGTCGACGGCAAGGGCTGCGCCCGCCCGGCCACTGCGCCTGATCGAGATGCGCCGGTGCTCGTAGACGTGGCCGGCGTGGCTGCCGCCGGAGACGTACAGCCTTCCCGTTGAAGGGCCCCACGCCGAGCGGTGGGTGATCCCGAGGTCCGAGGGCCAGCTGAGGGGAGTGGCGGTGTAGTTGTAGCCGTGGTGGGACGTTGCACGGACGTCGACGCCGTCGGGACCGATACGCACCTGATAGCCCTCCCAGTCATCAGAGTGGTACGTGTGCTCGTGCAAGACGCCGTCCGTCACCGGTCGCAGCAAGGGCGCGCTCGAAGAGTTGTCGTAGTAGGTCCAGTACTGCACGTAGCGGTTGCCGGCCCGCTCGCCGCTGCAGTCGTAGCCGTTGCTCAGACTCTCGACTCCCGCCAAGCCCGTCCGGCAGTCGACCACGTGGACGAACGCGACCACCGGTTCGCCGGTGTCCGATCGCCACACAGGTCCGGAATCGGGCCCGCCTCCGCAACGCTCGTTGCGGCACGAGCGGAAGTCGACCGGCAGGGCGCCCATGCCGTCCTCGTAGACGATCTCCGGAGCGTTTCGCTCGACGTCTGCCGCCAGGTCCGGACCGTACGCGGCCACGAGATCGCCGCTCTCCGCGCAGGTCGAGGACATGCCCGCCGCGCACAGCAGCCGCATGGCGATGGACTCCGCGAGCGTCACGCCTCCGATCCGCGATCCGGTCGCCGCCAGCACGCCTACCAACAGCGCCGTGACAACCAGGAGTAGGCCGACCCACTCCACCGTGCTCTGCCCCTTCTCGTGGGTGGCGCGTCTCAGCGCCTCGGTGCTCATGGCGCGACCGTAGGCACGGGCGCCGCGTGAGTGGCGCGCAGATCGTGTCGAGTGCGCCACCGCCCCGTGCCAGGTTGCCGCTACGGTCCCCCGCATGACGGTGGACCGGCGGCGGCTCGGCCAGATCGCAAGCGGCGCTGCCTTTCTGGCGTTGTGTGTCGTTGCGGTGCTGGTCGTCTTGAGCCAGGCGGGAAGCAGCTCCGGCGGGGACACGAACCTCGAGGGCGTCGGGCTCGTCCGCAAGCAGCTCGAGGGCGTCCCACAGCACGGCACGGTCCTCGGCGATCCCCAGGCAGAGGTGAGGGTGATCGAGTACGCCGACCTCCAATGCCCGATCTGCCGCGACCTCTCGATCGACGTCGTGCCCGAGCTGATCTTGAAGGTGGTCCGGAGGGACGTGGCGAGCTACGAGCTGCGGCAGTGGGCCGTCATCGGTAACCCCCCGCATGAGCAGTCGATCGCGGCCGCGAAGGCGGCCCTGGCGGCGTCGGAGCAGGACCGCTATTGGAACTACGTCGAGCTCTTCTACCGCAACCAGGGAACGGAGGAATCCGGCTACGTAACCGACGCTTTCTTGACCGCGATCGCGCGGGGAGCGGGAGTCAAGGACATCGCGAGGTGGAATCGGGAACGACGCGACCGGCGCTGGGATCAACTACTCGCCCACGTGAGCGTCGAGGCCCACAGCCTCGGCCTGGGCGGCACGCCATCCTTTGTCGTCGAGGGGCCGGCCGGCCGCCAGGTGCTGACCGCGCCGGGCTTCGACGACATCGAGAACGCCATCGACGCGGTGAGCTGAGCCGCGGGGAGATAGAGTCGCCCTCGTGGCCGACGGGCGAGACGTCCAACCGCAGCGCTCCGAGACCAACTGGCGCGCCTGGGGGCTGGCCGTCCTCGTCGTGCTGGTGATCATCTTCATTGCGCTCAATTCGCAGAAGGTGACCGTCGACTTCCTGTTCTTCGACGCCTCGATGCCGCTGATCTTCGCGCTCCTCATCACCACGGTCCTCGGCATCATCATCGGCTACGTCGGGCCGATCGTCCGCAGGCACCGCCGCGAGCGCCCCGACTAGAGGCTGTCTCAGAACCCACGAGTGTGCGGCTGGCGAGTGCCGGGGCTCGTCAGGCCACCGACGCAGCCGGCGTGGTGTACCCGAAAAGTACGCGAGCTGGCGAGGCCGCCTGACGAGTCCCGGTGCCCGCCAGACGTGCGGGCCGGGGTTTTGAGCCAGCCGTTAAAGGTTCTCGATCTCCGCCGCGATATCCGACGCCGCCTGCTTGGCGTCGGCGAACAGCATGGAGGTCGTCGGGTGGTAGAAGAGGTCGTTGTCGATCCCCGCGAAGCCCGGGCTCAGCGAGCGCTTGATGACGATCACCTCCCGGGCCTCGTCGACCTCGATGATCGGCATGCCGGCGATCGGCGAGTTGGGATCGTCGTTCGCCGCTGGGTTGGTGACGTCGTTTGCCCCGATAACGACCGCGACGTCGGTGTGCGGCATCTCGGGATTGATCTCGTCCATCTCCTTGAGCTCCTCGTAGGGCACGTCGGCCTCGGCGAGCAGCACGTTCATGTGCCCCGGCATGCGCCCCGCGACGGGGTGGATCGCGTAGGAGACGTCCACCCCCCGCTTCTCTAGCTCGGTCGCCATCTCCTTCACCGCGTGCTGGGCCTGGGCGACGGCCATCCCGTAGCCCGGCACGATCACGACCGAATCGGCGTAGGCGAGCTTGATCGCAGCATCCTGTGGCCCAATCGAGGTGACCGGGCGCTCCTCGGCCTCGGCCGCTCCGGCCGGAAGCGCCCCGAATCCCGCAAAGAGGATGTTCG
Source organism: Actinomycetota bacterium (assembly GCA_046729615.1). Taxonomy (GTDB): domain Bacteria; phylum Actinomycetota; class Thermoleophilia; order Solirubrobacterales; family 70-9; genus AC-56. The sequence goes on along the minus strand of JBKPHA010000075.1, from coordinate 29,549 downwards.
GGACGGAGCGGTTCATGGCGCTGGCCATCGCCAGGGTGAGGATCGTTCCCGAGGAGCCGACGAGCGTGCCGGCCACGATCAGAGCGACGTTGTCGAGCGCGATCCCGGCGGCTGCCGCCGAAAGGCCGGTGAACGCGTTCAGGAGCGAGATCACCACGGGCATGTCCGCGCCGCCGATCGGCAGCACGAACAGGTTTCCCAGGATCGCCGCGGCGACGAGCACGGCGATGAAGAGGCCTTGCGAGGGCCCGGAGTCGTGGTTGATGCCGAGGACGATGCAGGCGGCGAGGATCCCCGCCAGGAGCAGGCCGTTGACTACCTGCTGGCCCGGGAGCTTGACGGGCTGGCCGCTGATCAGCCCCTGGAGCTTGCCGAAGGCGATGTTCGAGCCCCAGAACGAGATCGAGCCGATCACCATCGAGAACAGGGTCGGCACGAACGCGTCGAGGGGGATGGCCGCTCCGATCGCGAGGTCGTGGCGGAACTCGGCCCACGCGATCAGCGCGACCGCGCCGCCGCCCACGCCGTTGTAGAGGGCGACCATCTGCGGCATCGCAGTCATCTGGACGCGCCTCGACGCCACGACGCCGATGACAGCGCCCGCGACGATGCCGATCGCGATCAGGCCCCAGTTGCCGATGCCCTTCAGGGCGAGGGTCGTCGCGACCGCGATCGCCATCCCGGTGGCCGCGATCAGGTTCCCCTGCTTCGCGGTCCTCGGATGGGTCCCGCGGCGGACCCCGAAGATGAACAGCGAGAACGCGACGATGTAGCAGACCTGCACGAAGCTCGACTGCGGGTCGAGTGCGGCGACGACGGGCATGCTCACCTACTCCCGGAGCCGCTCGAATCCCCGCCCGGCTTCTCGCGCGGCTCCTCCTTCTTAGGCCTCCGGACGAACATGCCCAGCATCCGGTCGGTGACCATGAAGCCGCCGACGATGTTGATCGTCCCGAAGCAGATCGCGATCGTGCCGATCAGGTTGTCGAGCCAGAAGTCGGAGAGCCCGACCACGATCAGCCCGCCGAGCAGCACTATGCCGTGAATGGCGTTCGTCTGCGACATCAGCGGTGTGTGGAGCGTCGTCGGGACCTTCGAGATCACCTCGAACCCGACGAAGGCGGCGAGCACGAAGATCGTGATCTCGGTGATCAGGGGCATCAGCAGGCAGCACGCAGCACGCAGCACGCAGAGGCTGGGCAGCGAGACCTGCATGCTGCATGCCGCATGCTGATCATGCCGCCACCCCCGCGACCTCACGTGCTCGTTCGTTCCTTATCTCACCTTCGTGCGTGAGGCAGGCGCCGGCGACGATCTCGTCGTCGAAGTCCAGCTTGAGCTGCCCATCGTCGTCCACCAGCAGCTTCAGGAGGTTCTCGACGTTCTTCGCGTATAGCTGGGACGCGTGGGTTGCCATCTCGCTGGGCAGGTTGAGCGGCGCGATGATCCTCACCCCGTCCTCGACGACGGCCTGGCCGGCTTGCGTCAGCTCGCAGTTCCCGCCCGAGTCGCCCGCGACGTCCACGATCACCGCTCCGGGTTGCATCTTGTGCACAGCGTCGGCGGTGATGAGGATCGGGGCGCGGCGGCCCGGAACCTGGGCCGTCGTGATGATCACATCCTGCTTCGCTGCCGCGTCGGCGAGGGCCTCGCGGACCTGCTCGTTCTCCTCGTCGGTCAGCGGGCGGGCGTAGCCGCCCTCGGCCTCGGCGTCGGGGATGAAGTCGAGCTCGAGCGGGCGTCCGCCTAAGCTCGCGATCTGCTCCCATGCGGCGCGGCGGATGTCGAATCCGGTGACCACGGCGCCCAGCCGCTTCGCCGTCGCGATCGCCTGCAGGCCCGCGACTCCGGCGCCCAGGACCATCACGCGCGCGGGCGCGACGGTGCCCGCGGCCGTGGTCATCATCGGGAAGAAGCGCCCGGCCTCGCGCGCCGCGAGCAGCGTCGCCGCATACCCGGCCACGTTCGCCTGCGACGACAGCGCGTCCATCGCCTGCGCCCGCGTGATCCGCGGGATCGACTCCATGGCGAAGCTGGTGACGCCGGCGTCGGCGAGCGCCTTCGTCGTCTCGCCGGACGTCAGCGGTGCGAGGTGACCGATCAGGACCTGCCCAGAGTGAAGGCGCCCGATCTCATCGAGGGTCGGGAGCGCCACCTTGACGACCACGTCGGCGCCCCAGGCGTCGTCGCCGGAGCCGACCGAGGCTCCCGCCTCCGCGTACTCCCCATCGGCGTGGCCGGACGCCTCGCCAGCACCGGCCTCCACGGCCACATCGAGGTCCTCGCCCGTGAGCGAGCGCACGACATCCGGGATGAGCGCGACGCGGCGCTCCCCCTCCCGCGATTCCTTTGGGACACCGACCCGCATCTGAGCCGGGGCAGACTATTCAACGGCGCGCCGCCGGCGTCGAATTACGCTTTGGGGGGCGAGATTCCGTGCGAATGGACTCTTACTTTCGCAATGCGAAAGCAGACGTCCATGCACCGCCCGGAAGCCAGGATCGCTCGGTTGGCCGTGCGCGACCATGGCGTACTCGCAACCGCGGAGCTGCTGGCGTGCGGCCTGACGCATGCGGGCATCCACCGCCGCGCCCGGGCCGGCTGGCTTCACCGCCTCCACCATGGCGTATATGCAGTCGGGCACGTTTCGCTGAGCCGCGAGGGCCACTGGCTCGCGGCAGTGAAGGCGTGTGGGCCTGACGCAGTGCTCAGCCATTTGAGCGCCGCGGAGCTGTGGGAGCTCATCGGACGCTGCGCGGGTCCCATCCACGTCACCGTCCCTGACACCAGGAGACCCCGGCCTGATCGCGGAATCGCGGTTCATCGCTCGAAGACGCTGCGTAGCCGCGACATCACTCATCGCGGCCGCATGCCGGTCACAACCCCGTCCAGGACTCTCCGCGACCTGAAGCGGATCCTGCCGCGCGAGCAATGGGAGGCCGTCGTCGACCGCGCCCGGGCGCGCGGCTACCGCGTCGGCGACGTGGTTAACGAGGCACCAACGCGCAGCGTACTCGAGCGGAAGTTCCTGCGCCTGTGCCGCCGCCATCGCATCCCGGCACCGAGAGTAAACGTGCGGCTCGGTCCCTTCCTCGTCGACTTCCTCTGGCCCGAAAGCCGCTTGGTCGTCGAGGTCGATGGCTACGAGCACCACCGCGCTCGGACCTCGTTCGAAGCCGACCGCGCACGCGACGCCGAACTCGCGCTCCGGGGCTACCGCGTGCTCCGCTTCACGTACCGGCAGGTCACACACCAACCCGCCCGAGTTGCGGCGACCGTGCGCCGATTACGCTCCTGACCCTCGTATGGACATCTACTTTCGTTATCCGAAAGCAGACGTCCATTTGTCGGTCATTTCGGGCGCTGGGGGAGTTACGCCGCTGCCGCGACGCCCGCGAGCTCGGCCAGGCGCTTCATGGTCTGCAGGCGCTGGTCGGGCTTCGGGCTGATCGGCGAGATGATGAGGCGATCGACGCCCGCAGCCTCGTAGCGCTCGAGGCGCGCGGACACCTCGTCCTCTGAGCCGACGAGCGCGGTCGCGTCCACCAACTCGTCGGGGATCGCGGCATAGGCCTCCTCCCGCTTGCCGTCGAGGTAGAGCAACTGGACCTCGTCGGCCACCTCGCCGAAGCCGAAGCGGTGGGTGAGGTCGACGTAGAAGTTCGTCTTGCGGCTGCCCATGCCGCCCAGGTAGAGCAGGAGCCCCGCCTTGACGACGCCACGCGCCGCGTCCAGGTCGCCGTCGATCGCGACCTGCACGGTGGGTGAGATCTCGAGGTCCGACCGCGACCGCCCACCCTTCTCGAGACCGGCCTCCACGTGCTCGTCCCAGGTCTTGCGAAAGGCGTCGGGCGAGGAGAAGATCGGGATCCAGCCGTCGGCGATCTCGGCCGTGAGCTCGACGGATTTGCGGCCGATCGCTCCCAGGAAGATCGGGATGTGGTTGCGGATCGGGTGGAAGTTCAGCTTGAGCGCCTTGCCCTCGCCTTCCGGGAGCGGGAGCCTGTAATGCTTGCCGTGGTATGTCAGCCGATCCTCGCGCGCCACGACCTTGCGCACGATCTCCACGTACTCGCGCGTGCGACCCCACGGCTTGGGATATGGCACGCCGTACCAGCCCTCTGACACCTGCGGCCCCGAGGGGCCGAAGCCGAAGATGAACCGGCCGCCGGATAGGGCGTCGATCGAGCACCCGGCCATTGCGGCCGCGGCAGGCGCCCGCGCCGGCACCTGCATGATCGCGGCGCCGAGCTTGATCGTCTCGGTCTGCGCGGCGAGCCACGCCAGCACGCTCACGACGTCCGAGCCGTAGGACTCCGCGGCCCACACGGAGTCGAAGCCGGCGGCCTCCGCGGCCCGGACGATCCCGACCGCCTCGTCGCCGCGCGGCCCGATGCCCCAGTAGCCGAGGTTCAGCCCGAGCCTCATTACTGCTTGAGCGTCATCCCTTGATGTACCCGCTCTGCACCAAGTAGTCGTGGGCGACCTTCGACGGCTCCTGCTTGTCGATGTCGATCCGCGAGTTCAGCTCCTGGATGACCGGGAGGGTTAGGTTGCCCTGCACCTGCTGGATCGTCGCACCCAAGTCGGGGCCGGCCTCGTTGGCGACCTTCTTCGAAGCGATAAAGATCACGTTCCCGGCCGGGATCAATCCCTTGTTGTCCTCGAGGATCGTGTACTTGTTCGAGTTCGCCAGGATCGCGTCGCTCGTGAACAGGATCGACAGTTCGGCGTCGCCCCTGTCGAGCACCGTGTAACGCAGGCCGATGTCAACCGGCGTGAACTGCTTGAACCGCAGCCCGTAGTTCTGCTCCAGACCCACGAGGCAGTCGATCCGCTCGCGGCACTCCGGCGACCCCGCGAGCACCATGTTCTGCGACTTGCCCTTGAGGTCCGAGATCGTCTTTAACCCGAGCTTGTCCGCGGTGGAAGTCAGGGTCCCGACGGCGTTCGAGTCCGCGAACGGCGTCGGCGGGTACGCGACGAGCCCCTCCTTCGCGAGGTCGGCCTTGGCCTGGTTGTAGGCCTGCTGGGCGTCAGAGGGGATCTTGTTCGCCGGCACTTGGAAGAACGTCCCGAGCGCAGTGGAGGTGTACTCCGGGTAGCCGCTGATCTCGCCGTCCTCGATCGCCTTCTTGGCGATCGTCTCGGAGCCGAGGTTCAGCTTCGTCTTGACGTTGTAGCCAGCAGCCTCGAGCCCCTGGGCGTAGATCTCGCCGAGGATGTACTCCTCGGTGAAGTTCTTCGACCCGACGGTGATCGTGACGTCGCCGTTCTGGGGGTTGGACTGGATCAGATTGTCGGAGCTGCCCGAAGTGCCGCCGGAGGTGGTCTCCCCACCGCCGCCGCACGCCGCGACCCCCACCGCCATGATCGCCGCGACGGCGAGCAAGAACGCACTGCGCGCTCGAAGTCCTGTCGTCACTGTGGCACTCCCCTTTCCGGTTGGCCGTATGGACCGCCCCACATCGGGTCGCGGAAATCCTATGCGGAGCTGGTGCGCCGCTGCAGCTTCAGGCCGTGCGGCGTGACCAGCCACTGCACGCCCGCGAGGGTGGCCTCGATCAACATTGCAAAGAACGCGATCAGGATCGCGCCCGCGACGACCCCGTCATCGCCGTAGACGTTCCGGCCGGTGACCAGGTCGCCGAGCGTCGACAGGCCGACGAACGAGGCGATGGTCGCCGTCGCGTAGATGTTGATCGCGGCGGTCCGCACACCCGCCATGATCGTGGGGGCGGCGAGGGGCAACTCGACGCGCAGGATCACCTCCCACGGGCGCATCCCCATCGCCTCTCCGGCCTGGACCGCAGTTCGGTCCGCCTGCCGGACCGCCACGAACGTATTGGTGAGGATCGGAGGAAGACCGAGGATGCCGAGCGCGATCGCGACGTTCCCAAGGCCGATGCCGATGATCGCGGCGAGGAGGAAGACGACGGCGATCTCGGGGACCGCTCGGCCGGCGTTGCCGAAGCCCACCGCGAAGTACTCGCCCCTGCCGATATGGCCCAGGACGAGACCGATCGGCATCGCGATCGCCAGGGCGCCGCCCAGCCCCACGGCGGTCACCTCGAGCTGGGTGCGGGCGAAGGGCCAGATGTAAGGGATTCCGCCCACCTGGACGTGCCCGCCGGTCACCGCATCGCGCTGATGCAGGATGAAGTCGAAGGCGCCGACGAACGAGTCGATGACGCTGGCGAGGGCAATCATGAGGGCCTCACCCGCAGCCAGGGCGTGAGGAAGCGCTGGGCGAGAACCACGATGAGGTCCAGGACCAGCGCCATCACGACCGTGAGTACGCCGACCATGATGATGTTGGTCTTGAAGCTGTTCTGCTCAGAGAGAAGCTGACCGAGGCCGCCCGCGCCAGCGAGGAACGCGAGCGTCGCGATGGCCACCGTGGAGACGATCGCGATCCGAAGGCCGGCGATGATCTCGGGCGTGGCGAGCGGGAGCTCGACCTTGAGCAGGAGCTCGCCATTCGACATACCCATGCCACGCCCGGCGTCCTTGGCATCCTCCGGCACGTTCGCAAGGCCCGCGACTGCATTGCGGTAGATGATCTGCAGGGTGTATGCCGAGAGCGGGATGACGGCGGTCCAGAAGCCGAACCCGGTGATCGGCAGGAGCAGGAAAAAGAAGGCGATGCTGGGGATCGTGTAGAGCACCCCGGTGATGCCGATGAGCGGTGGGATCAGGAACCGGCGGCGATGGGATAGGAGCGCCAGGGCCAAGGCGATGACGAAGCCGGCAGCCACCGAGACCACGGCGATCTCGAGCTGGCGGAAGAACGGATCGACGTAGCGATCGAAGTTGTCCGCTGCCCAGCCGGGGCAGAAGAACCCGTTGCCGGCCACGCAGCCGGTCTCCGCGTGCTCATGACAGAAGCTAGGCGGAAGCCCGGGAGCACAGCGATTTCCCGCTTCAGCGAGGAGCGGGGCCTTGACCGCGAGCGGGATCATTCGGCGGTCGGACGCTCGGCCACCGGATGCTCCTCGGTCAGCGCGTCCGGCGACGTCAGGAACTCCGAGATGATCTCAACCGACAGCACACCTGCGAGCCGCCCCTCGCCGTCGACCACCGGCGCGTAGCGAGTCTCGGCCTGCAGCAGGTCGGAGAGCGCGTCACGCATCACGTCGTCGAGCTCCAGGACCGGGTCCGGCCTCGTGTCGGGCTTGGCCGGAACCGTCTCGCGCGCCAGGTCCTCGTCGGACAGCCACCCCAACGGCCGACGCTCGGGGTCGATCACGAGCGCGTACGGTACCTCCGCTCCCGGAAGCTTGGCGCGGACCTCGTTCGTCGCCTGGCCGATGTACGCCAGGGGCGCCTCCCACAGGTCGATGTCGGCGACGCGCATGAGCGCCAGGCGCTTGAGCGCCCGGTCGGCGCCCACGAAGTCCTCGACGAAATCATCCCCCGGCGCCATCAGCAGCTCGGCCGGCGTCGCGTACTGCGCTAGCTGCCCGCCCTCGCGAAGCACCGCAACGCGGTCGCCCATCTTGATCGCCTCGTCGATGTCGTGGGTGACGAAGAGGATCGTCTTGTGGACCTCGGCCTGTAGCCGCAGGAACTCGTTCTGAAGGCGCTCGCGGTTGATCGGATCGACCGCCCCGAACGGCTCGTCCATCAGCATCACGCCGGGATCCGCCGCCAGCGCCCGCGCGACGCCCACCCGCTGCTGCTGGCCACCGGACAGCTGCGGGGGGTAGCGCTTCCCAAGGTCGCGGTCGATGCGAACCAGCTCCATGAGCTCGTCGACGCGCCGCCGGACCCGTTCGCGGTCCCAGCCCAAAAGCTGCGGCACGGTGGCGATGTTGTCGGCGACGGTGCGGTGCGGGAAGAGGCCGATCTGCTGGATCACGTAGCCGATCTCCCGCCGCAGGTGGGCGGCGGAACGGTCGCGAACCGACGTGCCTCCGACGAGGATGTCGCCCTCGCTGATCTCGACCATCCGGTTGACCATCCGCAGGGCCGTCGTCTTACCGGACCCGGATGGGCCGACCAGCACGCAGATCTCGCCACCCGGCACCTCGAGATCGAGCTCGGAGATCGCGGGCGCATCGGAGCCGGCGTAACGCTTCGTCACGCGACCGAACTCGACCGGAGGAGCCCCAGCGCTCACGTCCGCGCCATTGGCTCCCTCGGCCGGCGATGAATGAGCGGCTCCCACTCCCCGCCGATGCTACCGACGCTGTATAGATGGGTCAGATGAGCGACGGACCCCGGCAGCACGGTCTGAGCAGCGCCGAGGCTGAGCAGCGGCTTGCGCGACTCGGGCTGCCGGAGCAGACCGGCAGCCGCTCCGTCGCCAGCATCGTCGCCGGCAACGTGCTCACGCTGTTCAACGCGATCCTCGCCGTCTTCTTCGTGATCATGCTGGCGCTCGGCTTGTTCGCCGACGCCCTGTTTGGCGTCATCGCGATCGTCAACTCCGCCATCGGGATCCGGCAGGAGCTGAATGCCAAGGAGACCCTCGACCAGCTGGCGCTGCTCGTCGCGCCGAAGGCCAAGGCGATCCGGGACGGCGCGATCGCCGAGCTCTCCGGCGACGAGGTCGTGCCCGGCGACGTGGTCCGAGTGGAGCCCGGAGACCAGCTCGTCGCCGACGGCGTGGTGGTCTCCTCGCGCGGCCTGACGATGGACGAGTCGATCCTCACCGGCGAGTCCGACGGCGTCCGCAAGCGCGACGGCGACCGGCTCCTGTCGGGGTCGTTCTGCATCGCCGGCTCCGGCTACTACGAGCTCGACGCCGTCCGCGAGCAGAGCCACGCCGCGAAGATCGCCGGCGAGGCCCGGGCCTTTCGCCATCCGCCGTCGCCGCTCCAGCTCGAGGTCAACCGCGTGCTGCGCGCGACCACGATCCTGATGGCGCCGCTGGCGGTGCTCCTGCTCCTGGCGTTCGCGATCCGAAGCGTTCCCTTCCACGACGCCGCCCAGACCGCAACCGCCGGTCTCGTCACGCTGATCCCAGAGGGCCTCGTCCTGCTGATGAGCGTGACGCTTGCGGTGGCGGCAGTGCGCCTGGCGCGGATGAACACGCTGGTTCAGCAGATGGCGGCGACGGAGTCGCTCGCGGCCGTCGACACGGTCTGTGTGGACAAGACCGGGACGCTCACCGACGGGACGCTCGACCTCGTCTCGGTGGAGGTCGCCGACACCACCCGCCCGGCGGCGGCTCACGACGCGCTCGCGCGGTTCGCGCACTCCGCGGGTGAGCGCAACAGGACGCTCGAGACGATCGCCGAGCGCTACCCGGGCAAGGCCGAACACGTCGTCGCCGAGGTCCCGTTCTCGTCGGTGTGGAAGTGGAGCGGCCTGACCCTGGACGGCCGCGGCAACAGGCGCGCGAGCTACGTGCTCGGAGCCCCCGACGTCCTCGTCCGGGCCGGGGCGTTGGAGCTGCCGCCAGTGCTCAAGCGAACGCTCGACCAGCACACGGCCGCGGGCAGGCGAGTGGTGGCGTTCGGCGAGGCTCTGGGCCCGCTGCCACGCGATCCCGGGACCCAGCCCCCGCCGCGGCTCGAGCCGCGCGCGCTCGTCGTCCTGGAGGAGCAACTTCGCTCGGACGCGGCCGACACGATCGAGTTCATGCGCAGCCAGAACGTTGACCTGAAGCTGATCTCGGGCGATGCGCGGCAGACGGTCACCGCCGTGGCGCACGCCGTCGGCGTGCCTCAGGACGCGGGCGTCGTCGAGGGTCCGCAGCTTCCGGAGGACAAGGCGGGACTGGCCGATGCGGCCGTGCGCAACACGATCTTCTGCCGCATCAGTCCGGAACAGAAGAAGGCGCTGGTGGCGGCGCTCGCGGAGCGCGGACGCTTCACCGCGATGATCGGGGACGGCGTGAATGACGTGCCCGCGCTCAAGCAAGCGCGCCTCGCGGTCGCGATGGGATCCGGCAGCCAGATCACCAAGGGGATCGGAGACATCGTTCTCTTGCGCGATCAGTTCTCGATGCTCCCCCATGCCGTCGCGGAGGGCCGCCGCATCGCGCGGAACATCCACCGCCTCGGCCGCCTCTACGCCACCAAGACGATCTACGCGGGCATCCTCATCCTCATCACCGCCATCTTCGGCTTCACCTTTCCGTTCCTCCCACGCCAGCTCACGGTCGCCTCGTTGTTCACGATCGGGATCCCCTCGTTCGTGCTCGCGCTCGCCCCCAGCGAGGGCCCGCTCTACCGCGGGCGGCTGCTGCGGGCGCTGGCGGCCTTCGCCGTTCCTGCCGGGGCGGGCATCGCGGTCGGTTCGCTGCTCTGCTACTTCATGGTCGACAAGATCTTTGGTGGGTCCCTGGAGGAGGCGCGAACCGCGGCGACGACGACCCTCATCGTGCTGGGCCTGTGCTTCATCCTCCTGCTCGAGCGCGGTCCGGGACGCGAGCACATCACGATCCAGAGCTACATGCTCGCGATGGTTGCCGGCCTGGGGGCGCTGTATGCCTTGATCCTCGCCACTGCGCCCGTGCGGTCGTTCTTCGACCTGGAGCTGCTGTCGGCTGGCCAGTGGTTCCTCTGCCTCACGTGCGTGGCCGCGGGGCTCGTGGTCGCCGCTCTCGCCTGGCGCCTGCCGTACATCCAGATGCTCGAGGCGCCCGCTGCCGGCGAGCCGCAGCCGGAACCGGGAACATGAACGGGCCCCCGACACCGGTTCCCACGGCCGGCTGGCACTGGGGGCGTCGCACCAAGATCGTCGCCACGATCGGACCCGCGACCCGCTCGGTCGAGACGATGACGGAGCTGATCCGAGCCGGCGCAGACATCCTCAGGCTGAACTTCTCGCACGGGACCAAGGAGGAGCACGCCGACAGCATCGCGATGGCCCGGGAGGCGTCCGAGATCGCCGGCCGCGAGGTGGGGCTGCTCGGGGATCTGCCCGGGCCGAAGCTGAGGATCGACGAGGTCGAGGACGGCGTGGTGGAGCTTGAGACGGGCTCGCACGTCACCTTGACGAACAGCGAGGAGGTGGGCGCGCCGGGCCATCTCCCGGTGTCTTGGGAGGGGCTCCCGTCGGCGGTCCACGAGGACGAGGAGATCTACCTCGCCGACGGGAGGATCAGGCTTCGCGTACTCGCTACGCAGTCCAACCAGATCGTCTGCGAGGTGGAGGTCGGCGGCCCAGTCGCCTCACATCAGGGGCTCAATCTGCCGGGGACCGACGTTCCGCTCCCGGCGGCAAGCCGCACCGACCTCGACTGGGTCGACTTCGCCGTCAAGCAGAAGGTGGATCTGCTCGCCGTCTCGTTCGTGCGACGCGCCGAGGACCTGCAGCTGGTGGAGCGGCGGGTGAGGGTCGCCGGCACCGACATCCCCCTGATCGCGAAGATCGAAAAGCAGCAGGCGGCCCAGAACGCCGAGGCGATCATCCGCGCGGCGTTCGGCGGGATCATGGTCGCGCGGGGGGATCTCGGAATCGAGCTCCCCATCGAGCGCGTACCGATGGTCCAGCGGCGCCTCCTCGAGCTTGCCGGAAAGCATTCGCGGCCCTCGATCACGGCGACGCAGATGCTTGCCTCGATGGTCTCCTCGCCCCGCCCGACGCGGGCCGAGGTATCCGACGTCACCGCCGCCATCTATCAGGGCACCGACGCGGTGATGCTCTCCGAGGAGACCGCAGTCGGGCGGTACCCGGTCGAGGCGGTGCGGGTTATGGATCGGATCGCCCGAGTGGCAGAGCCGGACCTGCCATACGGCGACTGGGTCTTCAACCGCGCCGCCAGCGACACGACCGACGTCGCGAACTCGGTCGCGCGCGCCGCGGTCGGATCGACCTACACCCTGGGACTGGCGGCGCTCGTCGTCCCGACCCGCAGCGGTCGAACGGCACGCCTCGTGTCCTCGCACCGGCCGCGGGTCCCGGTGCTCGCGGTCTCGCCGCGGATCGAAACGGTCAGGCGGCTCCAGCTCCTGTTCGGCGTCGGCTGCATGCTGGCCGAGGACTGGACGAGCCTTCGCGCGCTGCTCGAGGACTGCGCCCTGCTGGCGAGGGACGCGAGCATAGCGAAGAGCGGGGACCTGATCGGCATCACCGCGGGGCTGCCGCGGCAGGAGCTCGGCACGAACATGTTCGAGGTCCACAGAGTCCCTTGAGGAGGGAGCAGGAGCATGGAGCAGGGAGAGCCGTTGGGAGCAACTCTCTCCCTGCTACCTGCCCCTGCTCGCCTTTTAGGCCGGCCTGGGGTGACCGCGCCCGTGGCGCTCGCGCTGGCGGGAGGCAATGCGCCCGCTGAGGACGGCACCGATGCCGCCGAGTACCCCGGCCCCCAGCGCGCCCAGCGCCCAGTCCGTACCGGTCATGTTCAGGTTCAGCACGTTGTCGAGCGACCAACCCCCGGCGCCGACGCCCGCCAGCGCGAACAGCGCGGCAGCGAGCGCAAGGTTGAACTCATAGCCCTGGTTCGTGACGAAGAACCCGTTCTTCAGGTGAACCGTGATCACGGCTGCCGTCATCACCGCGATCAGGGCCGCGGCGGGAACCGGCGTCACGATCCCGAGCGCGATCGCCAGGCCGCCGACGAACTCGGCGATCGCCGCCGCCGAAGCATGCAGCTTCCCCGGGCGAAGGCCGATCTGCTCGAAGAAGCCGGCGGTGCCCTCGAGCCCGTGGCCGCCGAACACGCCAAACAGCTTCTGCGCGCCGTGGGCCGCGAAGGTGAGGCCCACAACGAGCCGCAGAACGAGTAGTGCCAGATCCATCAGAAAGCCTCCTGTCCGTCGACTATGCTTGACACGTCAAACAAATAATGTAGCAGGAACTTGCGCGTGCAACAGTTGACTCCTAAAGCATCTGTAAAGGCCGTGACTGCCCTCGGCCACTTGCTCGGCGCTCACGCAACGCTTACCCGTGAGCTGAGCGCTCAACTCGTGGAGCGACACGGCTTGACGATGAGCGAGTACGAGGTCCTGTTCCTGCTCGCCCGCGAGCCCAGTCATTCGATGCGGCGCATCGACCTCTCGCGCGAGGTCCGGCTCTCGCCGTCGGGCATCACGCGCATGCTCGATCGCCTGGAAGCGACCGGGCTCGTCGAGAAGGGATCGTGCGCCAACGACGCGCGAGTCACGTACGCAGTGCTCACCGACGCTGGGATGAAGAAGCTGCGCGAGTGCGCGCCCGATCACTTCGCGGCAATCGAGCGACTGATCGGCGAGCGCCTGAGCGCCGAGGAGGTCGAGTCGCTGAGCCGTCTCCTCGCCCGGCTGTCGGATCTCGACGACGAATGCACCGTCGGCGACTGAAACGCCGATAGTAGCCTCACCGCCGTTGCCATCCGGTGAGGAGACGTACCCGCTCGCATCGCTTCGGCCGCTGATCGGCGACTGGGCGCTCGACGCCCGAACCGGCGCGCAGACGCTCACCGGCGCCTGGGTCACGATCGAATGGCTCGAGGACGGGGCCTTTCTCGTGCAGCGCGCGGACGCCGAGCTTCCCGCCAGCACGCCGGCAGAGTTCGTCGCGAACTCGCCGTTTCCGACGATCTCGATCATCGGCTTCGACGACGCGTTCGGCTCCTACTCGGTGCTCTACTCCGACGCGCGCGGCGTTCGCCGCGTCTACAGGATGAGCTTCGACGGCCGCATCTGGAAGCAGTGGCGCCACGCGCCGGGTTTCACCAGCGGTCGGAGGCGATCCTTAGCGAGGATGGAGGGACGATCACTGGCCGCTGGGAGAAGTCCTCGGATGGCAGCGACTGGGAGCTCGACTTCGGGTACACCTACCGCCGCGCCCGCTGACGCGCCGCGTCGGCGTCGGCGTCGGCGCTCGCCCTCGGCGCGAGGATCAGCTGCGTCACGATCAGGTTCGCGACGATCCGGTCGTCCCGGTTCACGCGCACCTCGACGACGTGCGTCATCCGCCCGGCGTGCAGGTGCTCGGCAGTCGCGATCAGTTCGTCTCCCGGGCGGCCGGCGGCGAACACGTTCAGCTTCATCTCGATCGTCGTGAAGTCGTAGCCGGGTGCAAGGTGGCGAAACGTCTGCCAGGCGGCGACCGAGTCGGCGAGCGCGACCCAGGCGCCGCCGTGCACCAGCCGGCCGGGGTGAAGGTGGCGGTCGTCGACCAAGACCCTCCCGCGGCAGCGCTCATCCGTCAACTCCAACGGCTCGACTCCCATGTCGGCCGGAAAGCTCCCCTCGATCCGCTCGCGGATCGACTCAGGCGTGATCTCGGGATTGGTCGGCGCCATCGGCGCGGGGAGGGTATACGGGCCGGCGAAACAGCGGATGAGGCATCGAAGGTGGCGACGACGGCAAAACTGGAGCCGGCGCGGATACCTCTGCGAATCGCGCCCCGACGATCGAGTGCGTGATTGGACCGCATATATCGGCTCAATCACTCGCTCGAGCCGAACTAAGCGGCCCCGACCACCCCTCGGTGCCTCGAACCGCCAGCCGCGCCGAGCGGCCGGGAGTGACCACCTACCCGAACGCCGAATCGCCGAACGGCTCGTCGCGCTCGCGCACGGCCTCGCGCCAGCCGGCCTCCGCGGCGCGCCTGGCCCACTCGTAGCCCTCGGGCGTGTGCCGGGCGATTCCGTCGAAGAAGGTCCCCAGCGCCTGGGTCGCAAAGAGCCCGTGCGAGTAAGCGGCCTGGTTCACCAGGAGCTTGTGCATCACGAGCTGGTTGATCGGCACCCGCGCCACCCGCTCGAGCAGGGCCTCGAAGCGCTCGTCGAGCTCCTCAGCCGGAGCCGACGCGGCCGCCAGCCCCCACTCGACCGCCTGCGCGCCCGTGATCGAATCACCCGTCAAGAGCAGGCGCTTCGCCCGCGCGGGGCCGATCAGCCAAGCCCACAGAGCCGTCGTGGGCACACCCCACACGCGCGCCGGCGGGTAGCCGATCCTGGCATCGTCGGCCGCCACGAGTAGATCGGAGCAGAACGCCATGTCCGTCCCGCCCGCGACGCAGTAGCCGTGGACCTTGCAGAGCACCGGCTTCTCCGAGTGAAAGAGGCTCATGAATCCACGGACACACCGCAACATCATCTGGAAATCGACGACCGGGTCCCAGACCTGATTTGGGTCGTGGTTTGCGGCCACGACCGCCGGATCGAGCGGCGATCCGGCCGGGACGTCATCGCCACCCAGCGCCGCGGCGATCCCCTCCGCCGACGCCTCCAGGTCGTAGCCGCCGCAGAAGCCGGTCCCGTTTCCCGCAAGGGCGATCGCGTGGACCTCGGGGTCGAGGTTGGCACGCTCCACGCAGGCGGAGAGCTCGCGCGGCATCTCGAGCGTGATCCCATTCCCGCGCTCCGGCCGGTTCAGGGTGATGCGGGCGGCGCGCCCGTCGCGTTCGTAGATCATGGTCTGGAGCTGCAACGCGACGATGCTAATCGGCGCAGCACGATGAGTTTCGTGCGCTCCCGCCGGCCACGCCCCGTGGGCGCCCAACTCCGAAAGCAGCGCGGCGAGCGAGTCGCGCGAACGAGGGCTGACCTAGCTCAGCTGGTCGAACGTGCACTCGCGCGGGTTCTTGTCGTCGCGCCAGCGAAGGAGCTTCGCGCCGTGGCGGATGCGGCCCGCGCTCACGTGGTCGAAGCTCACCTCGACAACCAGCTCCGGTCGCAGGGAGATCCATTCCAGCTCACGATCCGACGCCCAGCGGCTGGGGTCGCCCGAGCCGCGCTCGCCGGTCTCATAGGGCGCCAGCCTCGACCGCAGCTCGCGCTTCTCGGCGGCTTTGAAGCTCGAGGTGTGGCCGACGACGCGCAGTTCGCCATCGTCGTACAGGCCGAGGATCAGGGAGCCCACCGTTCCCTCCTCCTTGCCCGGGCGCCAGCCGACGACGACGCAATCGAGGGTTCGAAGGCGCTTCACCTTCACCATCCCCTTGCGCTCGCCGGGCCGATAGGGCGCGGCGAGCTCCTTGGCGATCACGCCCTCGCCCGAGTCGAGCAGCGGCCGCGCTTCGTCCGCGCTGCGCACCAGCGGCGTCAGCTCGATCGATCCGGGATCGTCGAGGGTTCCCACCAGCTCCTCGAGCTCGGCCCGCCGGCGCTCGAACGACTCCGCGAGCAGCTTTCTCCTGCTCTCGGCGAGGAGGTCGAAGACGCGGAACCGCGCCGGAGTCTGCTCCGCGAGCATCCGGATCCGCGACTCCGCTGGGTGGATCCGGTTCTGGAGCGCGTCGAATTCCTCCACACCGTCGCCTCCGGTGATGACGAGCTCGCCGTCCAGGACGTAGCGCCCGCCGCCGAACCGAAGCTCCGGGAAGTAGCGCCCGAGCGGGCGGCCGTTTCGCGACTGCACGAAGACGTCGTCGCCGTCCGCGAAGACGATCGCGCGAAAGCCGTCGTACTTCGGCTCGTACGCCCATCCTTCTCCATCGGGCAGCTCCGTTCGCGACAGCGCGAGCTGCGGCTTGAGAGGGGGCTTCAGCGGGAGGGCCACGAGACGATCGTATTGCTCGCCTACCATCGATCGATGGCGGAGCCGCCGAGGGAGTGTGACGTCGTCGTGGTGGGAGCCGGCATCGTCGGGCTCGCGACAGCGCGCGAGCTCGCATTGCGCCACGACGGCATCCGCGTCGTGGTGCTCGAGCGCGAGCCAAGAGTCGCAGCCCATCAAACGGGCAGGACGAGCGGCGTCATCCACGCAGGTGTCTATTACCGGCCCGGGTCGCTCAAGGCCAAACTCTGCGTGACGGGAGCCCGCGAGCTCTATGCGTACTGCGAGAAGCGCGGCATGCGGGCCGAGCGCTCCGGCAAGCTCATCGTCGCCACGCACGCGGGCGAGCTCGACGCGCTGGCGGAGCTCGAGCGGCGCGGCCGGGAAAACGGTGTCCCGGGCCTGGCGAGAGTCGGCGGCGATGCGATTCGAGAGATCGAGCCGCACGTGAGCGGAATCGCCGCGCTGCACTCGCCCGCCACCGGCGTCGCCGACTTCGGAGAGGTGGCATCGAGCTTCGCGAGCGACCTGGCGACCGGCGGCGGCGTTGTGGCCACCGCGTGCGGGGTGACCGAGGTCGTCGCGCAGGACGGCTCCATTTCGGTGCATCACCGGCGCGGCACGACGCAGGCCCGCGCTGTCGTCAGCTGCGCCGGTGCCTGGTCCGACCGGCTCGCCGTTGCCTGCGGCGCGCCGCGAGAACCCCGCATCGTCCCGTTCCGCGGCGGCTACCTGCGGCTACGGCCCGAGCGTCGCGATCTGGTCCGAGCGAACGTCTACCGGGTGCCGGACCCGGATCTGCCGTTCCTGGGCATGCATCTCACGCGCCGGATCGATGGCGAGGTTCTGCTCGGCCCGTCCGCCCTGATGGTGGGCGCTCGCGACGCCTACCGGCCCTGGCGGGTGCGTCCGCGCGATCTCGCCACCACGCTCACCTATCCCGGCACCTGGCGCCTCGCCGCGCGGTTCCGCCGGACCGCCGCTCGGGAGCTCCGAAACACGCTGAGCCGGCGCGCCTTCGTCGCGGAGCTGCACCGGTTCGTGCCGGAGCTTTCGGTGGGGGACGTCCTCCCGGGCCCCGCCGGCATCCGCGCGCAGGCGCTCGGCCGCGACGGCTCGCTGATCGACGACTTCGTCGTCCACCGCACCGAGCGCGCGGTGCATGTGCGGAACGCTCCCTCCCCAGGCGCGACGTCGTCCCTCGCACTGGCGCGCCTGATCGCCGACCAGGCGGAAGACTGGATCTAACCCTTCGGAAGCTCCTTCGGGATCGGCACGATGTGTTTGCTGCGGCCGACCACCCCCACCGTCCGCGCGTACGAGGCGCGGAGCAGGGTCGGATCGCCCTCGCCCTTCTTCAGCGCCGGCCCGACCGGGAGCACGGTGTAGTCCGGCTGGCTCACGAATACGGGGACGTAGCGCACCTCGGTCACTCGGGTTCCATGGCCGTCGGTGACGCAGCGAAGGAGCGCCACGAGCCCGTCCTGGCTTTCAGCGGGAAGCCCGGCCGCGGGGCTCTGGTTGGAGATCAGGTTGCCCTCGCTGAAGACGACGAACTTGTCGTTGATCCGCTCGATCGGCTGCACTGCGTGCGGGCCCTGGCCGATCACCGCCGTGATCAGCGGTGAGGCCGTCAGCTTCTTCACGAGGCGCAGCTGGCCCGAGCTGGGCTCCTGCTGGTACTCGGGCAGGATCTCGCCGCCCCAGTGGACGTTCACAATCACGGCCTCGGCCCCCTGCTTGTGGGCACGCCTGGCGGCATCCAGGATTCGCTCGGCGCTCGCGAGGTTGACCGACCACGGATGCGGCAGCGGGATGCCGTTCGTGTCGGTCGTGTAGGCGAGGTACGCGACCTTGACCCCCTGGACCTTCAGCATCGTGATCTGGCGCTGCGCCTTCGGCGAAGGGAAGGAGCCCGTGTGCTCGATGCCAGCGCGATCGAGAGCCTTCCCGGTGTCGTCGATCCCCGTTTGCCCCTGGTCCAGCGAGTGGTTGGATGCCGTGTCGCAGACGTCCCAACCCGTCCTCTTGATCCCTTCCGCAAGCGCGGGGGGCGTGTTGAAGATCGGGTAGCTCGTGGGCGGCGCCGGGGTCATCGGGGTCTCGACGTGGCAGATTCCGAGGGAGGCGTCGGCGACGTACGGCCGCAGCTCTGCGAGCTCGGGCGCGAAGTCGTAATGGCTGCCGCCGCCCAGCGCCAGGGCCCGTTCCCAGACCGGCGAGTGGATGAGCAGGTCGCCGCTCGCGGAGACCGTGAAGTGAACCGGCTGCGCCTCGCGCTGCTGCTTCGTGGCCTGCCGCGGCGTGAGCGGCGGACCGCCGCTCCCCGCGTTCGCTCCGACCACGACCCCTGCAACCAGCGCGGCGATCGCCAGCAGAGCGACCACGGCGAAACGACGCCGCCTGTGCGCCGCTGACCTTCGACGGCGGCGCGCGGCGCGATGATCCGGCGGAGGCGGCACGACTCGAATTGTGGCCTAGCGCCAGGTCGCCGTCCCGTGGTGGCACCGCGGCGCCCGAGGAAGTACTTTCGAGTTCGATGGAGGCCGCGACCACACTCCGTCCGGAGAGCGAGCGCCGCGAGCAGCCCGCCTCGTCGTTTGCGAAGTCCCTGTTCTGCGGCGCGATCCACGAGGAGATGGTGTTCCCGTGGCCGGAGCCGGACGCCGACGAGCAGGATCGCGTCCGCGCGCTGATCGCCGCGGCCAGATCGATCGGCGAGCACGTGGACCCACGCGAGATCGAGGAGAAGCGGTGGCTTGGCGAGCGCCTCGTCCGTGAGCTGGGGGACGCGGGGCTATGCGGCCTCTACGTCCCGGAGCGCTACGGCGGTCAAGGGCTCTCCCAGACCGGCTACGCCCGCGTGTTCGAGACCTTCGCCCAGATCGACGCGACGCTCTCCATCGTGATGGGCGTGCACCAGTCGATCGGGTTCAAGGGCATCCACTTGTTCGGCAACGACGAGCAGAAGGAACGCTTTCTCCCCGACCTGGCCTCGGGCCGCAAGCTCGCCGGCTTCGCGCTCACCGAGCCAAACGCCGGCTCGGACGCCTACAACATCGAAAGCCGCGCGGTCCGGCAGCCCGATGGCTCCTGGGTGCTGAACGGCGAGAAGCGTTACATCGGCAACGGCGGGACGGGCTCCGTATTCACCACGTTCGCCCGCTGTGAGATCGACGGCAGGGACTCCCACATCGCGCTGATCCTTGAGCGCAAGATGAAGGGCTTCGAGGTCGGGGAGCGCTTCGACACGATGGGCCTGCGGGGAAACGATCTGCGCCGCCTGTACTTCAAGGACTTGCGGGTCCCGCCCGAGAACGTGCTGGGCGAGCCCGGCGAGGGATTCCACATCGCCATGCACGTCCTGAACAACGGGCGGATCGGGCTTGGCACGGGCTCAGTCGGCGCTACCAAGGGCCTCCTCGACCGCGCCATTGCGCACGTCAAGGATCGCCGCCAGTTCGGCCATCCGCTTCGCCGATTCGATCGCCGACATCTATGCGCAGATCGCCGTGCTCTCGCGCGTCACGCGGATCTTCGAGGACCAGGGCACAGAGCCGTCGGGCCAGGAGCGCTACATCGCCGAGACCTTCTGCACCCGCGCCGCGCGTCGCGTTCGCGCGCGCTTCGGCCAGATCACCGACAACGATGACGACCGCATGTCGGCGATCGCGAAGCTGGCGTATAAGCGCGGCGCCTACGGCTATGCCTTGTTTGAGGACTGAGGCCGGCGTAGACCGTCCAGGATCACCCGCAGGAAGGGCTCGCGCGCCTCGGGGCCCTGAGCCTGGATCACGCCGGCCATCGCGCAGAAGACCCGGCTTACGTCGTCGAAGTCGAAGTCCTCGCGCAGCACGCCGGCCCGCTTCGCGCGGTCGAGCAGCTGGCCGGTGGCCTCGAAGAGGTGAGGCGGGGCCGTCTGTGAGTTGAGCCCTCCGGGCCGCGCACCCACGGCCTCACACCAGCCGAGGTCGGTGGCCTGCATCTCGGTCCCCCGGTCGAACATCTCCACGAGGCCGTCCCAAGGGTCCGGATTCTCGAGGGCGCTGTTCGTGAGCTCGACGATCCTCTCCATCTTGTCCGCCCAGAGAGCCTCGAGGAGTGCCTCCTTCGTGGGGAAGTGGCGGTAGACAGTGCCAACACCGACGCCGGCGCGGCGCGCGATCTCCTCCATCTGCGCGTCGAGCCCCGACGCCGCAAACGTCTTGCGCGCCGCGTCGAGCACGCGCCCGCGGTTGCGGCGTGCATCGGCGCGCCGGGGCTTAGCGGTGGACGTAGCGGTTGTCGTGGAGGCTGAAGACAAGCGGAACCTCGATTCCGTATACTGCCTAATCGGAACCGGAATTCAGGTTCCGATTGTACCGGTAATCAGCAAGTCTCTCGAGGAGTCACAATGGACAAAGCCGCCGCCCCCGATCGCCGTTGGATCGCGCTGATCATCCTGTGCGCCGCGCAGTTCATGGTCGTTCTCGACGCCTCGATCGTGAACGTCGCCCTCCCCTCGATCCAGCGGGCGCTCGACTTCTCGGAGCAGAACCTTCAGTGGGTGGTAAACGCCTACGTCCTCTTGTTCGGTGGCTTCCTGCTCCTAGGCGGCCGCATCGCGGACCTGCTCGGCCGCCGCCGCGTCTTCATCGCCGGGCTGGGCCTGTTCTCGCTCGCATCCCTCGTCGGCGGCCTGGCGACGAGCGACGTGATGCTGATAGCCGCCCGCGGCGTGCAGGGCCTCGGCGCCGCAATCCTGTCGGCCGCCGCGCTGTCGATCATCACGGTCACGTTCGCCGAAGGCGCCGACCGCAACAAGGCGCTCGGCATCTGGGGGGCCGTGGCCGGAAGCGGCGGCGCCGCAGGGGTCATCCTCGGGGGCATCCTCACCCAGACTCTCGGCTGGGAGTGGGTCCTGTTCGTGAACGTCCCGATCGGCGTCGTCGCGGCGATACTCACCCGCTTCTTCGTAACCGAGAGTCGCCGCGAGGTCGCGCAGCGGACGTTCGACGTCGCGGGCGCCGTGAGCGTCACGGCCGGCCTGCTGGTGCTGGTGTACGCGGTAGTGAGGGCGGCCGACATCGGGTGGGGATCGGCGCAGACGATCACTCTGCTCGCGGTCTCCGCCGCGCTCCTCGCCGCGTTCGGGGTCATCGAGCGGCGAACAGCCGATCCGCTCATGGACTTCGGGATCTTCCGCACGCGCGCCATCGGCGCTTCCAACCTCATCGGCCTGCTGACCGGAGCCGCGCTGTTCTCGATGTTCTTCTTCGTCTCGCTCTATATGCAGAACGTGCTCGGCTACTCGCCGCTGCACGCGGGCGTCTCGTACCTGCCGCTGGCGCTCAGCATCATCGTCGCCGCCGGGATCGCGTCCCAGCTCACGACCCGGCTGGGCGTGCGGCCGGTGCTGTTCGGCGGCCTCCTGCTCGTGGCCGGCGGGCTCGTCTGGTTCTCGCAGATCTCGGTGGGCGGCAGCTATCTGAGCGTCATCCTGTTCCCCTCACTGCTGGCCGGATGGGGTCTCGGCCTCGCGTTCGTGCCGCAGACGATCGGCTCTCAGGCCGGCGTGAAGCCGGAGGAGGCCGGCCTCGCGTCGGGGCTCATCAACACGTCGCAGCAGATCGGCGGAGCCGTCGGGCTCGCGGCGCTAAGCACGGTCGCGACCTCGCAGACCAACAGCGCCCTCGCGGCGGCGCACGGCGCGGCGAGCGCGGTGCCGGCTGCGCTCGTCCACGGCTTCCACTGGGCGTTCCTCGGCGGCGCCGGGATCGCGGTGGTTGCGGCGCTGCTCACGCTGGTGCTGATCCGCGATGACGAGGTGGCGGTCCCGCAGGCGGCCGAGCCGGCTGTGGAGCGGGCCTAAGAGAACGTCGCCGGTCTTTCGTCTTGTCCTTCGGAACGACGAACGACGATCAGGCCGTCTCACCCTGAAGCCGGTCCATGACCCGCTTCAGGATGTCGCGCAGCTTGCGCTGCTCGTCGGCCTCAAGCTCCGCGATCGCCGGCGGCGGCTCGGCGAGCCGCCGGCTGATCTCCTCACGGAGGTGCCGCCCTTTCGCCGTCAGCACCAAAAGCCGGACGCGCCGATCGTGCGGGGCCTGGGTCCGGGTGACGAGGCCGCGCTCCTCGAGGCGGTCGGTGATCCAGGTGACATTCGAGTTGTCGCATGCGAGCTGCTTGGCGAGCTCGCCCATCGGCTTGGGCTCCTCAAGCGCCTGAAGGGCGATCCAGTGGGGCGGGATCAGGTCGTACTCGCGGATGATCTCCATCCACCGCGGCCGCTGGGACAGAACGAGCTCCTGGAGAAGCGCCCACGTCTCGCTGCCTAGATTCGCCTCGGGGCGGGGACGGGCGGTATTCGTTGCAGTCGTCACAGCTGCGATGATACTCCACTCGCTGGATATTTGATAGATTCAATCATGTGACTGCCAACGAACGAAGTGGCGCGGCGGGAGCGAGCGCCATGCAGCCCGACAATGGAATCGAGGCGGAGGGCCTAGTCCGCGAGTTCAAGAACGTGCGGGCGGTCGACGCGATCGATCTCGAGGTCCGCCCCGGAGAGATCTATGGCTTCCTGGGACCCAACGGTGCCGGGAAGTCGACGACGGTCCACATGCTGACCACCCTGCTCCCGCCCACGGCGGGGACGGCACGGGTAGGCGGTTACGACGTCGTCCGCCAAGGGTCGGAGGTGCGCGACGTGATCGGCGCCGCCCTCCAGGATGCCGCGCTCGATGCGCTGCTCACCGGGCGCGAGCACATGAAGCTCCAAGGCGGCCTGCATGGCCTCTCCTCGACGGAGATCGCGGCGCGCGGCGACGCGCTGCTGGAGCGGGTGGGTCTCAGCGAGGCCGCCGACCGGCGCGTCGGCACGTACTCCGGCGGCATGAAGCGGCGCCTGGACCTGGCGCTCGCCCTGATCCACTCCCCCCGGCTTCTGTTCCTCGATGAGCCCACAACCGGGCTCGACATCCAGAGCCGTGCAGCGCTGTGGGACGAGGTCGCCGGCCTGGCGCATGGCGATGGCGTCACCGTGTTCCTCACCACTCAGTACCTCGAGGAAGCGGACGCCCTGGCCGATCGGGTCGGGATCATCCATCGGGGCAAGCTCGTCGCCGGGGGAACGCCCGCCGAGCTGAAGGCGCAGATCGGGCGTCCCACGCTCGAGGCCGTGCCCGCCGACTCCGCCCAGGTCGAGCGCCTGGAGACCGTGCTGTCGCGGTTCGGCGATCCGCTCCCCGTCACCAACGGATCGGCGGCGGTGCGCCTGGCCGACGGCACGGAGGAGCTCGCCGACGTCGTGCGCCGCCTCGACAGCGAGGGGATCAAGGTGGCCGACCTTCAGCTTCACGCACCCACGCTGGACGACGTCTTCCTGGCGAAGACGGGACGCTCCCTGGAGGGCGCTCGCCAGGAGGCGGACACCGGCGAGGAATATCTCGAACGGCACGAGCCGGTTTCGGGGGCTGACGCCCCCTCACCAGAAGACCGCGCTCAGCCGCAAGCGTGAGCTCCGCCGCGACACCCGCCCTCCGCACCCAGGCCCGCTACCTGGCCTGGCGATCGGTGATCAGGACGATGCGACAGCCCATCGTCATCGTGCCGCCGCTCGTCTTCCCGCTGTTCCTGCTCGCCATCAACGCGTCCGGGCTCAGCGCGGCCACGAACATCCCGGGCTTCCCGACGAGCTCCTACCTCGCATTCGCGCTGGCATTTCCCTTCATGCAGGGCTCGATCTTCGCGACGAACACCGCCGGGACGAACATCGCGCAAGACATCGGCGACGGGTTCTTCAACCGCTTGGCGTTGACGCCGATGAGCGGGCCGTCGCTGCTCGCCGGCCAGCTAACGGGCGTGCTGCTCATCGGGACGCTGCAGGCGGTGGCTTTCCTCGCCGCGGGGCTCGCGGCCGGGGCGAGTTTGGAGTCAGGGGTGCTCGGCGCGCTCGTGCTGTTCGCGCTGTCGCTTTCGATCGCGGCAGCCTTTGGCGCGATCGGCCTGTTCGCCGGCCTGCGAACGGGCTCCAGCGAGGCGGTGCAGGGGCTCTTCCCGCTGATGTTCATCCTGCTGTTCCTGAGCTCCGCCGCGCTGCCGCGCGATCTCATCTCCTCCGACTGGTTCCGGACGGTCGCGACCATTAACCCCGTCAGCTACCTGATCGAGGGCCTGCGAAGCCTCATCATCACGGGCTGGGACCCCGAGGCGCTCGCGCTCGGGTTCGGGGTGGCGGCCGCCATCTTCGTAATCGCCCTGTGGGCGGCGACGCTCGCTCTGCGTGACAGGTTGGTGCGCACATGACCCGCCGCTCGCGCTACTGGTCGGTTCTGCGCACGGTCGCCTGGCGGAACCTGCACTCGGTGATCCGCGCGCCCGCGCTGCTGCTCCCCCCGCTTGCGTTCCCGCTGTTCTTCTACATGGCCTTCGCGGGCGGGCTGTCCACCGTCGGAGGCCTCCCCGGGTTCGACTACTACAACTACGACGCGTTCCAGTTCGTGTTCGTGCTGCTTCAGTCGGCCGCGTTCGGCGGCGTGTTCATCGGCTTCTCGATCGGCGCCGACTTCGACTCCGGTTTCACCCGCAGGCTCATGCTGGCGGCGCGCGATCGTTCGGCCGTCATCGCCGGATACGGCGTGGCCGGACTGATCCGCGCGGTGTTCGTCTGGGTGGTCGTCTTCGGCATCGCCCTCGCCACCGGGATGCAGGTCGGCGGCGATGGCATCGATCTCGGCGGGCTCGTGGGGCTGGCGCTCGTGGTGAACGTCGCGGCGTTCCTCTTCGCGGCGGGCGTCATGACGCGCCTTCGCACGCTGCAGGCCGCGCCGGCGATGCAGCTGCCGCTGTTCATGATCCTGATGACCGCGCCCATCTACGTCCCGCGGAACCTGCTGGAGGGTTGGATCTCCTCGGTCGCAAAGGTCAATCCGATGACGGCCATCATCGAGGCCGGGAGAAGCCTGATGGCGGGCGATCCGTTCCACGTGCTGCTAGCGTTCGCGGCGGCCGGGGGAATGGCCGCGTTGCTGCTGGCCTTCGCCTGGCGGGGGCTGCGCAGGGCGGAGGCGGCGGGCTAGCCGCTACCCGTTCGAGAGCCGGGCGCGGTAGGCGCGCGTCTTGGCCCGGTTGCCACACACCTCCATCGAGCACCACGTCCGTGACCGGTTGCGCGAGGTGTCGTAGAAGGCCCACTGGCAATCGTCGGCGGCGCATGCCTTGAGCCGGTCCCAGGTGCCCGCACACTGAGCGTCGGCGACGGCCGCCAACAGCCTCGCGAACAGTGCCGGTACGCCCTCCTTCGCGGGACGCGCGAACGCCTGCCCATCGTCCTCGATCTCGACCCGGATGAGGCCGTCGCCGGCGGCGTCGCGGAGTCGGCGGAGAGCGCCGGGGTCCAGCTCCCCGACGTTATTCGCCAGGAGCAGCAGCCGCATCGCCTCGCGGAATTCGATCGCACGCCTCACATCCTCGGGGCCCAGGTCGTTTCCGGGAGAAATGCCCCGCTCGCTCATCCACGAGCGCAGCGCCTGGGGCGAATCGAAGGTCTCCTCGTCGGGGCGGCTCGTGTTCTTCTCGAGCGTATTGATGAACGCGCTGACCAGATCGATGTCCGCGGAAATGCGGGGTTCAACGGCCATGTCTCTTTAACACCACCAAATCGTAGTCACTGGTTGACACCATCAAAGGAAGTTTGCTAGTGTTGCAACCGGCTAATGCGCTTTAGAGGTTAGCAGCGAGAGGAGGTACGTCATGCACCCCGCACTGATGATCGCCGTGATGGAGGAACGGGACCGCGAGATCGCCCGGCGCACGAAGGACGCGTGGAAGCAGCCCAGGCATCCGGCGAGCCGCCCCAGGGCCCGTCGCTCCAGCCGGAGCAGCCGCGGTCGGCTCGCGACTGCGTTCGCGCGCAGCTTGGCCTTCTTCGGCTAGGCGCTCAGTTCACGCGCTCGACGACCATCGCCTTGCCTTGGCCGCCGGCGACGCACATCGTCTCGAGCCCGACCCCGTGGTCGTCCGTCTCCATCACGTTCAAGAGCGTCGTCATGATGCGCGCCCCGGTCATGCCGAACGGGTGACCCAGCGCGATCGCCCCACCGTGTGTGTTCAGCTTCTCCAGCGGGATGTCGCACTGGTTCATGATCGGGATCACCTGAGCAGCGAAAGCCTCGTTCAGCTCGACGACGTCGATGTCGTTCATCGTCATCCGGGCCCGCTCGAGGACCTTCTTGATGGCGCCGATCGGAGCGACACCCATGTACTCCGGCTCATTTCCGAACGTGGCCGCTCTGACGATGCGTGCCCGCGGCCTTAGCCCGAGCTCGTTCGCCTGCGTGTCGGACATCAGGAGCACGGCGGCGGCGCCGTCGTTCAGGGGGCACGAGTTCCCCGCCGTGACGCCCCCGCCACCGAAGACCTCCGGCAGCTCGGCGAGCTTCTCGAGCGTGGAATCCGGACGCGGGCCGTCGTCCCTCGCCACCTCGGTGCCGTCCTCGAGCGTCACCGGAGCGACCTCGCGGTCGAAGAAGCCGGATTCCCGGGAGGCGACGGCAAGTTCCTGCGAGCGCTGTGCGTACTTGTCCATGTCCGCGCGGCTCACCTCGTAGCGCTCGGCGACGTTGACTGCCGTCTTGCCCATCTCGATGTAGGCGTTGGGGGTGCCGTCCCTGCCCTGGAGCCTGGGGTTCTGGTCGTCGGCGCCCGCGGGCTCGGTGCGCTCGTTGTAGCGGCTCACCCACTCGACCCCGGCGGCGATGTAGGCGTCGCCCTCTCCGGCCTTGATCGCATTGCCGGCATGCCGGATGGCGTCCAGGCTCGACGAGCAGTACCGAGAGATCGTCACGCCGTTGACCGTCTGCGGAAGCTTCTCCGAGAGCAGGACGATGATGCGAGCGATGTTGAACGCCTGAAGCCCCTGCGGCATGCCGCAGCCGCAGAACACGTCCTCGATCGAGTCGGGACTCACCTCGGGGTTGCGCTCGAGCAGCTTGTCGACCATGAACGCGCCCATCTCGTCGGGGCGAAGCTGGGCCAGCGACCCCTTGAACGCGCGCCCGATCGGTGTGCGAACGGCGTCGACGATCACGGCTTCCGGCATTTGCGAGGTCTCCTTCGTTGGATGATTGCGTCGAGTAGGTACCCCGGAGGATATGCGGCGCGCCCCGGCATGGGAGCGGCAAGCGCGAGACCCTAAGCTCCCGGGCATGAGCGAGGACATCCCGACGGAGACCGAGATCACCCCCGAACGCGCCGCCGAGCTGATCGAGTCGGGGGCCATTCTGGTGGACGTGCGAAGGCCGTACGAGTGGG
The DNA here is from genome assembly GCA_046729615.1 of Actinomycetota bacterium. Lineage (GTDB taxonomy): Bacteria > Actinomycetota > Thermoleophilia > Solirubrobacterales > 70-9 > AC-56. Next base: position 1,875 of record JBKPHA010000075.1, on the reverse strand, counting down.
AGGCGGGCCGCATCCCAGGAGCGACTCACATCGAGATCAACGATCTCGCCGCGAACGCCGAGGCGGTGCCGCGCGACCGGCCGGTCGTCTTCTACTGCCGCTCCGGAAGCCGCTCGGCGCTCGCCGCGGCCGCGTTCCGCCAAGCCGGATGGCAGGCGTACAACCTCGACGGCGGCCTCTTCGAATGGATGGAGCGCGGGCACGAACTCGATCCGCCCGACGGCCGCGTCGCCGCCCCGAAGCCCGGCAGCTAGCGCAGCTTCCGGAATCTTTGTTGCAAAACGCACGATATCTGCCCGCACTCGTCCGGCGGGTCCTCTACGGTCGTTTCATGCCTGGGCGGCGGATCCCGCCTCGGCGCGCACACACGCGGTTCCTGAAAGGAGACCTCAGATGCCAACCGGCTACTGCGTGAAGGAACGCAAGAAGGTGGAGATCAAGGATCCCCAGCAGGTGACCATGAAGAACGGTCGCCCGGCGATCCAGGGCGTCTGCCCCGACTGCGGCACGAAGATCTTCAAGATCGGCAAGCTCTAGACGGGCCTTTCGGAACCGACAAGCCTTGAGCCTGCGTCGGCGCCGGGCTGGGCTCCCGGCCGTCGCAGTGGTTGTCGGGCGGCCGCCTAGATGGTAGCCCGGCCGCTCGCAGCCGGATAGAGAGCGGGCGCGCGCCTGGACCAAGTCCGGGTCCGCGCTCGCTGTCGGCTCGGCCAGCATCCGGACGACGGGGCGTCCTCGGCGGAAGGCCGCCGAGCGTGAACTGGGGGCGCAGCGGAGGAGTATTACCACCGGGATCGATGCGAGAGTCCGTCCGAAAACCCCCCGCGCGCGCCTGGCGGCGCCGGAGGATGCCAGGCGGCCTCCTCGCCGGTTCGAGACCAGCCGCGCCCGCTCCCGGCGGGCGCCGGGGCTGGTTTCTTCACATGCTCGCCGTCCCGGCTCGCTCGCGTACGGTCAAGTACGCCACGCCGGCTGCGTCGGTGGCCTGGCGCGTGCCAGCCGGCGTTATTCGCCGGCTGCATGTCGCGACACTCGCCAGCCGCACACGGGGAGTTTCCGGATGGACACTTGGACCGGCGAATATGTGATGGCGGAAGGAGCCCTGACCCGCGAATCCGAAGTCCGCGAGGCCTACGCCGCCCACGCCGGCGAGCTCTATGGCTTCGCGGTGCGTTCGCTCGGGGATCGCCAGATGGCGGAGGAGGCGGTTCAGGACACGTTCCTGCGAGCCTGGCGGGCCGGTGATCGCTTCGATCCGGAGATCGGGTCGCTGCGGACGTGGCTGTTCGCGATCCTGCGGAACGTGGTGATCGATCTGGGCCGAGCCCAGGCGTCGCGGCCGGTCGCGACGGGCGATCTGCCAGACCTGGGGCATGAGCCGCTCGAGGAGATGCTCGTGACGTGGCAGGTCGAGGAGGCGCTCCGGCGGATCGGCGAGCAGCACCGGAGGGTGCTCGCGGAGACGTATCTTCGGGGACGACCGTACGCGGAGGTTGCCGCCGAGCTGGGGGTGCCGGAGGGAACGATCAAGAGCCGCGTCTACTACGGCCTGCGCGCCCTTCGCAACGCGCTGGAGGAGATGGGATATGACGGCTGACGAGTGCCGCGCATGGCGCGAGCGGCTGGGCGCGCTCGTCCTCGGACAGCTTGAACCGGAGGAGCGGGCGGCGACCGAAGCCCACCTGGAGGGCTGCCCCGCATGCCGCGCAGAGGCGGAGGGACTGGCGCCGACGGCCGCCATGCTGCGGCGGGCCGACCCGGACCGCCTCGCCTCGGCGCCGTTGCCGCCCCCCGGGCTCGCCGACCGCATCGCCCGGCGAATCGCCGCCGAGCGCCGCGTAACGCGCCGGCACCGGGTGCGGCTCGGCGTTGGAC
>JBKPHA010000074.1:0-5213 GCA_046729615.1 Actinomycetota bacterium | reverse complement strand
TCGAAGCTGGCTACGTGCTGCGGGAGCGAGAGGGACGGCGGAACCGCTACCAGGTCGTACCCGATCTTCCCCTGCGTCATCCGCTCGTCAAGGGGCGAGAGGTGGGCGATCTGCTCGAAGTGCTGCTCGGGTCGGCGCGGCCAGTAGCCGCTCGCCCCGGGTAATACTCCGCGTTCCTTAGTAAGACGGGGCCGACAGGTCCGTGCGCCTCAGCGCAACCGCGAGGCTCGGGCCTGGGCACGCCGCAACCATGCCCGGCGGCTGACGGCCCAGAGGCCGATCGGCGCCCGCCCATCCCGCGAAGCACAGTCCGCCGACCGTGCCGGTTACCGTCAGGAGCACCCCCGCCGCCGCGGCGGCCACCCCGTCCCTGCCGAGGATGAGCACCGCGGCCGCGGCGCCGACGCTGGGACCGACCGGAAGCTGAGTGAGCGTCACCACCGCGATCAGGACCGCGATCGCGTCGAAGAACGAGGCATCGACGCCAACCGCATGGAGCAGCAGCCAGTTGCGGAAGATCTGGGCGAACACGGCGACCAGCACGAAGCTGACCACCCGACCTCCGCCTCTAAGGCTGCGAAGCACGGCGAGCCCCCTCCACAGCTCGCGGCCCTTGCTTAGGGCGAGCTGCCGCAGGCCGGCGCTGGCGGTGGCGATCACCGCGAGGCCGATGATCGGTAGCCACCACGGGAGGCCGAGCGGCCCGACCAAGGTGAACGAAGCCAGCGCAGCGAGCATCGCCGTCCACCGCGAGGATCGGAAACTCGGCGGCGATCAGCGTCGGCACCTGCGGACTGACGGCCGGGGACGAGCGGCGCAGCGCCGCGATCCGCGCCGCGACCCCCAGCTGCCCGTTGATGACCCCGCCCAGCACCGGCATGCTCGACGCGCGATCGAAGACCCGGCGGTCGACCGTCCCGCCCGCCGCCTGGATACACGGGTGCCAGGCCTCGCTCCGCGCGAGCAGCGCGACGACCTGCAACAGCACCGTCAGGGCGAGCACCCACGCCGCGGCCCCGGAGGAGAGCGCGGCCGCAAACTCGCGGCGGTGCCCGGACAGCAGGAACAGGAGGACCGCCGCCGTGGCCAGCGAGCCGAGGACGGTGATCAGAGTACGTCGGCGGCGACCAAACTCGCGGAGGCCGGCGGCCGTTCGGCCCAGCCGAGTCGCCCTCTTTGGCCGGGGCTCCATGCCCATCCGTTCGCTACCCGCGACCGGCACCGCAGCTTCCGAACAGCGCACCGCGGTAACCCATCGACGCGACGCTACACAGTCGGCGCCCCGCAGCCGACCCGATCCGCCTCATCGCGGACACGGCTAACTAGCCAGGAGGGGAGATCTTCGTACGGCCTGTCCCTAGAACGACGGCGACTCCTGTCCCCTCCCCCATCTACTGCTCTCGGCCGCTGTTTCCTCGCCTCTCCCGCGCGATGTCGCGGTCACGCTGCCGCTCGGCTCGCCCTGCGGCTTCGTCCGCGTCGTGCCGAGTCTCGCCACGCCGCTGGGCGCCACGCCTTTGACGGCCTCGCATCGACAAGGTTACGAACAGAACCACGAGCACAACCGCGAGCGCGACCACGATCACCACGACGCCGGTGTCAACCGCGAGCACAACAAGGGCGGTGCTGATCACACGTCTCCTTCCCGAGGACCCGTCCTTGAGCATACCCGCCACGATCGTCGAAGAGGAAGCCTCGTCGGATGAGTTCCGATCGAGGCCCCAGAGCCGCAACCGCGAAGGGCGTGTGAGCAAACGTTCTGCAGCAATAGGCCGGGCGCGACGGTCGCGAAGCACCGGCGGTTTCCGGTGCGTGATCTCGTTCCGCGGTCGCTGAGCCAACACACGGAGGCCCGCCCGAAGCTGATGCTGCGGGCCTCCGCAAGCGACACTGCTTGGTGCACCGGCGAGAGGCCGCCAGGCGACAGCGATAACGCGATCGCCGGAAGACGGTACGCTGGCGGCCTTGGCCGAAGCGCCTGCAGGCGGACCTTGACCTCCCCTCGAGCAAGCGAAAAGCCGGGACGCGCATTCCCACGAAACCGTGGGCCGCGCCGAGAGCGCCCGTTCTGGCGAGAGAGGGTGACGCCGTACGCGCGGCCGCACCTCGGCCGAGGCATGCGCGACCTCGCCACGTCAGTGGTCCCGTTCCTGGCGCTGTGGACGCTCATGTACCTAGCGCTGGATGTCTCCTACCTGCTCGTCCTGGCACTCGCCCCGCTGACGGCGGGATTCCTGCTTCGCGTCTACATCGTCTTCCACGACTGCGCTCACGGCTCATTCCTTCCCCAGCGCCGCGCCAACGCCTGGCTTGGCGCGCTTCTGGCGGTGCTCGTGTTCACGCCGTTTCAGAGCTGGCGGCACAGCCACGCGGTCCATCACGGGACCGCGGGCGATCTCGATCGCCGCGGCACCGGCGACGTCCTCACGATGACGGTCCGCGAGTACCACGCCGCGCCGAGGCTGCGGCGACTCGGCTACCGGCTGTTTCGCAACCCGCTGGTGATGTTTGGGGTCGGCCCGATCTACTCGATGCTGCTGGCGCCTCGCTGGGCGTCCCCCTCGTCCCGCCCTCGGATCCTGCGCAGCGTCTACGGGACCGATCTCGTCCTGCTTGTGCTGATCGGCGGCCTTTGCTGGCTCCTCGGCTGGCGCGAGCTGCTGCTCATCCAGGGGCCGGTCGCGCTGATCGCGGGCAGCGCCGGGGTCTGGCTCTTCTACGTCCAGCATCAATTCGAGGACACCTACTGGCAAACCGCCGAGCGCTGGACCTACGCGGATGCGTCGCTGCGGGGGAGCTCGCATCTGCGGCTGCCGAAGGTGCTCCAGTTCTTCACCGGCAACATCGGCCTCCACCACGTCCACCATCTGAGCACCAAGATCCCGAACTACAACCTCCAACGCGCCCATGACGAGAACCCGATCTTCCACGGGGTGCCGACGCTCTCGCTCTGGGACGGCCTGCGGGCGATTCGCCTCAAGCTCTGGGACGAGGACTCGCGCCGCCTGGTCACCTGGGCCGAGGCGCGGGCGATCGCGACGGTCGCCGATTTCCCGCAGGGCGCTTCCTGCGCCGATCGAAAGCCATGGCCGATCACGACGACCTAGAGTTCACCTACTCGCTCATCGATCGCATCTTCCGGCTCAGCCTCGGAGAGCTCGCGGACTTCAGCGGAGCCAAGTACGACGGCGACTTCTCGCTCAGCCTCGAAGAGGCCCAGCGGCGAAAGCACGAGCACGTCGCCGAGCAGATCGGGATCGGCCCCGGACGGCGGGTACTCGACCTCGGCTGCGGCTGGGGACCACTGCTCGAATTCATCCGGACCCGAGGCGGAACCGGGATCGGCATCACCCTCTCGTCAGCGCAGGCCGCGGCCTGCCGCCGGCACGGCCTCGACGTCAAGCTTCACGACGCGCGGGAGGTCGACCGGGATACGTTCGGGCCGTTCGACGCCGTGGCGAGCCTCGGCGCCTTCGAGCATTTCTGCTCTCCGGAGGACTACCGCGCTGGTCGACAAGAGGAGACCTATCGCGGTCTCTTCGCCCGAACCGCGAGCGTGCTGCCCGACGGGGGGCGCTTCTATCTTCAGACGATGGTCTTCGGGCGGAACATGATCCCGCTCGACCGGATCGACATCCATGCCCCCCGGGACTCCGACGCCTGGTACCTGGCGCTGATGGGGCGCCAATTTCCCGGCTCCTGGCTTCCCCTCGACCAGGAGCAGATCGTCCGCAGCGCCGAGCCCCACTTCCGCCTCGTGTCGAGCACCAGCGGCCGGCTCGACTACATCGAGACGATCCGCCAGTGGCGGAAGCGGTTCGCGGCCGCGAGCCTCAGGAAGACTCTGTTGAAGCTCCGGCTTCTGCCGCGGTGGCTGATGAGCGCCGACTTCCGGCTCGCGTTCACCTCAGGGGTGAGCGCGAACAGCGTCTGCTTCGAGCGGGAGCTGCTCGACCACTATCGGCTCGTGTTCGAGAAAGACGGTATGAGTGAAGGCACGGCCGTCATCGGTGACCGGTGGCCGGACCCGCGAGATAGCGACGCCGCTCGTGCCCGGGGCTCATCGGCGCGGGGGGCTTGATGAGTCGTTCTGGGCTGGACGCCACTCCCGCATTGACACTCGCCTGATGTAGATCGCTCGGACGCCGAGGAGGGGCGTAGCCCCGACGAAGGTGTCCGACGCGGCTCGCAGGATGGCCGCTCGACCCAAAGGAGATCGAGTTGGCTAGCCAACGCACGTACCGCAGGTTGATGGCCCAGCAGAAGCTGGAGATCGTGCTGGCCGGCCTGCGCGGGTCAAGGACATTTGCTGCGAACATCTCCGCCGCGTCAGCGCGCTGGTCCCGAATCCCCTTACCGGGGTGCCACGGCGAGCGCGGCTCGGCCCCTCAGCTCACCTCGCGGAGCCTGCTGGTCTCGGCCTCGTAGACGAACCCGCGGAGCAGCTTGAGCAGGCGATTCTCGCCCAACTAAAGCGGGTGCTGGCGTATGAGGAGGTGGTGCGCGGAGCAATCGCAGAGGCGTTCTCAGAGCTCGACGCCGAGCGGCCGCGACGTGAGGCCGAGCTTCGGCAGATCGAGTCGGAGGTCCGCAGGGTCGACGAGGCGCTTGGGCGATACTTCAGAGCGTTCGAGCAGGGGACGATGTCCGAGCGGGCATGCGGCGAGCGAGTCGTGAGCTCACCCGGCGGCCCGATGAGCTCAGAGCCGGCCACGGGGAGCTCGCGGTCGAGGATCAGCATCCACCGCAACCACTTACTGACGAGGAGCTCGACTCTCTCCGCGTGCGCGTTCGCGAGGTGATCGAGACCGGCGACCCGCCGACACGCAAGGGCTCCTCCAGGCGCTCGTCGAGGAGGTCCGGGTCGTCAGCCACGACGAGATCTACCCGACCTTCTCTTTGCCCGCGGTTCGACCACCTGCCGGGTTAGCATCGCTACCGGGATTCGAAGGTTGTGGCCAGCTCCTCCCGGCGCAGGTCGTGGGATGCAAACTACAAGAATTGGTGCCCGTGTGGTGCTCGCCGACGGTCCGTACTGTCGGACCTACGTGGACGAAAGGCCCGAGTCTGCGGGCCTCTTCTGAGTAGCGGGGGCGGGATTTGAACCCGCGACCTCCGGGTCATGAGAAGAAGTCGTACGACTTGGACAGATGTCGTCCCGGGCCGCTCGCAGGTCGTGGTCGCTGGACACCGACACGCAGGCGCTTTCGCGC
>JBKPHA010000073.1:0-40210 GCA_046729615.1 Actinomycetota bacterium | reverse complement strand
GTCGGTTCCGGCGCCTACGACCCGGAGGGAGTCGTGCAGCTCGCCGTCCGGGCACTCAAGGAGGCGCATCCCGATCTCGTCGTTATCACCGACGTCTGCCTCTGCGAGTACACGTCCCATGGGCACTGCGGGATCGTGCGCGACGGCGAGGTCGACAACGACCTGACGCTGGAGCTCCTCGCCAAGACGGCGATCTCCCATGCCGACGCCGGCGCGGACGTCGTCGCCCCCAGCGACATGATGGACGGTCGGGTGGGCGCAATCCGCTCGCAGCTCGACGACGAGGGGCACTCGAACGTGCCGATCATCGCCTACAGCGCGAAGTACGCATCGGCCTTCTACGGCCCGTTCCGCGAGGCGGCTGAGTCCACGCCCGAGTTCGGCGATCGCCGCGGATACCAGATGGATCCCTCCAACGCCGTCGAAGGTGTTCGAGAGGCCGAGCTCGACCTGGGCGAGGGCGCCGACGTGCTGATGGTGAAGCCCGCGACGCCGTACCTCGACGTGATCCGTCGCGTCAAGGACTCGACCGGCGCGCCCGTCGCCGCCTTCCACGTATCGGGCGAGTACGCGATGCTCAAGGCCGCCGCACAGAACGGCTGGATCGACGAGCAGCGGGCGGTGCTGGAGACGCTGACCGCCATCCGCCGCGCCGGAGCGGACCTGGTCTTCACCTACCACGCCAAGGACGCGGCCGCGTGGATGTGACCCCTGCCGGAGCGGCGACCGGGCCCCGCCCGAAGGTCAGGTCGCGCAAGGGCGGCGCCGCCGTTCCGCTCGACGAAGCCGACAAGCGGCTGACGAACGCGCTGCAGTCGAGCTTCCCGCTCGAGCCGCAACCCTTCGCCCGGATCGCGCGCGAGACCGAGATGCCCGAGGCCGCCGTGATGAGCCGGGCCCAGCGCCTTCTCGACGAGCGAATCATCCGCGAGATCACGCCGATCTTCGACACCCGGGCCCTCGGTTATTCCTCGATGCTGGTCGCGGCGAAGGTGGACCCGGAGAACCCGCACCGGGCGGCGCGAATCATCAACGCCCACCCCGGCGTCTCCCACAACTACCTGCGGACCCACGAGTTCAACCTGTGGTTCACGATCGCCACGCCGCCCGACTCCGCGCTCGGCCTTGACGGCACGCTCCAGGTGCTGCAGAGGGAAACAGGAGCCGAGTCCGTCCGCCAGCTCCCGACGCTCGCCCTCTTCAAGATCAACATGAACCTGGAGATGGAGCGGGGGACCGAGGCGCTGGCGGCTGCCGTCGACGCCTCGCCGCCGCGCGAGCTCGAGCCGCAGCCCTACGACGATGTCGACGTTGCGGTCATCCGAGCGCTCCAGGGGCCGATGGCGGTGACGGAGAGGCCGTACGACCCGGCCGCTGACGCGGTCGGGATGACGACCGAGCAGTTCCTCGACCACCTCGAGGGCATGGTCGAGCGCAAGCTCCTGCGGCGCGTTGCCGCGATCCTCTATCACCGCCGCGCCGGGTTCTCGGCCAACGGCATGGGCGTTTGGCGAGTGCCGGAGGACAGGGTCCTCGAGGTCGGCAGGCGGATGGCCGCAGTCCGCGGGATCTCGCACTGCTACCAGCGACCGACCTATCCCGACTGGCCCTACTCGATCTTCACGATGGCGCACGGGCGATCGAAGGACGAGTGCGACGCGATCCTCGACCACATCGCCGACGATCACAGCCTTCACGGCAAAGCACGCGCGGTCCTCTACTCCTCGACGGAGTTCAAGAAGGTCCGCCTGCACTACTTCACCGAGGACTACGCCGCGTGGGAGCGTGGGCACGCGGGCGTCTGAGCAGGTAGCGGGGAGCAGGTAGAGGCGCGCGCCGCGCTCTACCTGCTACATGCTCCCTGCTGGTGAGCGGCGGCTTGGACACCCCGACCTCGGAAGCGCTCTACCGCCGGGCCGTGCGACTGATGCCCGGCGGCGTCAACTCTCCCGTCCGCGCCATGCGCTCGATCGGGCGGGATGAGCCGATCTTCATCGCGCGCGGCGCGGGGGCGGAGCTGATCGACGTCGACGGCAACCGCTACGTCGATTGGGTCTGCTCCTGGGGCCCGCTCATGCTGGGCCACGCGCACGCGGCGGTCGTGGCGGCGGTGCGCGATGCGGCCGAGCGCGGCACCAGCTATGGCGCCCCGACCGTGGGCGAGGTCGAGCTCGCGGCGGAGGTGATCGACCGCTTCGCGTCGGTCGAGATGGTGCGAATGGTGAACTCCGGCACCGAGGCGTCGATGAGCGCCGTCCGGCTCGCCCGGGCCGTCACCGGGCGCGACGTCGTCCTGAAGTTCGCCGGTGGCTATCACGGCCATGTGGACGGCCTGCTGGCCGAGGGGGGATCGGGGCTAGCGACGCATGGCATCCCCGCGAGCCCCGGTGTGACGCGCGCGCAGGCGGCGGACACCGTCGTGGTCCCGTGGAACAATCGCCAGGCGGTCGACGGGGCGCTCGCCGAGCGCGAGGTGGCGGCGATCCTGGCCGAGCCGGTCCCGGCGAACATGGGGATCGTGCCGCCGGAGGAAGGCTTTCTGAAGTTCCTCCGCGAACGCGCCGACGCCGCCGGAGCCCTGCTCGTTCTCGACGAGGTCATCACGGGTTTCCGGGTGTCGCGCGGCGGCGGGCAGGAGCTCTATGGTGTCCCCGCCGATCTTGTGGTCATGGGCAAGGTTCTGGGCGGCGGGCTGCCGGCGGCCGCCTACGGCGGTCGCCGCGATCTGATGGACCGCGTGGCGCCGGCGGGAGACGTCTATCAGGCGGGCACGCTGTCGGGGAATCCGCTGGCGGTCGCCGCGGGGCTGGCGACCCTCCGCGAGCTCAACGCCGCCGCATACGAGCGCCTGGGCGACCTGACCGAGCGCTTGGCGAGCGGGCTGCGCGAAGCGGCCGGCGGTCGTCCGGTTCAGGTGGCTTCGGTGCGGGGGCTGGTGACGCCCTTCTTCAATCCGGCCCCCGTGCGGGACTTCGCCGACGCTATGTCGTGCGACACAGGTGCGTACGGGCGCTTCTGCCGGGCGCTGCTCGACCGGGGCGTGTACCCGCCGGCGTCACAATTCGAGGCCTGGTTCGTGTCGCTCGCGCATGACGAGGCCGCCATCGATCGAACCCTGGCGGCCGCCGCCGAGGCGTTCGAGGCAGCGTTCGCGTGAGCCAGGCCGCGGCCTCGCCGCTGTCACAGCTCGTGCCCGCGCCGGATCGCGGCCGCACCTTCGAGCGGGAAGTCGTGCCGGGCCTCGCCGACGCCACCGCGTCCGGTCGGGTGCGCCTGGATGCGATCGCCCGCTGGCTCCAGGACGTCGCCTACGCGGACGTGGTCGACGCGGGGTTGGCGGGCACCGGCGCGTGGGTGGTGCGGCGGGCACGGCTGCGCGTCGACTCCTTTCCCCGGTTCGGCGAGCCGGTGTCGATCCGCACCTTTTGCAGCGCCGCCGGCCGCACCGCCGCCGAGCGGCGGACGAGCGTCTTCGGCGCGGGAGCAGCGGCCGAGGCGGTGGCGTTGTGGATCCACGTGGACACGGCGACGCTCGCCCCCTGAGGCTGGGTGACGACTTCCACGCCGTCTACGGCGACAGCGCCGGCCGGCGCAAGGCGGACTTCCGCCTGCGGCATCCGGGGCCGCCGCCGGATGCCTCGCGGGCGCCGTGGCGCTTCCGCGCGAGCGACGTCGACATTGCCGGCCACGTGAACAACGCGGCGTACTGGGAGCCGGTGGAGGAACTGCTCTGGCAGCGTCGGGAGCCGACGACGGCCGACATGGAGATCGAATACCGCGAGCCCGCTCAGCCCGGCGAGGCGGCGGTCATACGCTTCGGGGCCGCGATGTGGATCACGGGGCCAGGGGGCGCGATCCACGCCTCCATCGTCGGGTTGCCTGAGCACCGCTAATCTCGCGCCGTGGCATCACCCGCCAAGGCCCTCGTGGAGCTTGCGATGCGCCTGCGCTCAGAGAGATCGGTGATCTCTCCGCACGTCGGCGACCCTGACGGGCACTTCCCGGCACTCGGGATGCTGGTCGCGGGCGGTCCGCGGGCCGCCCGGGCGCCGTCCGAGTACGCGATCCTGTTCGAGTCGATCCGCGAGGGCTACCTGCTGCACTACGCGCGGCCGCGGGTCGTGAACGGCGCCGACGACGATCTCGCGCTCCTCGCCGGCGACTACCTGTACGCGCGCGGCCTGGAGCGGCTCGCGTCGCTGGGCGACCTCGAGGCCGTGCGCGAGCTCTCGGACCTCATCTCGCTCGTCGCGCAGCTCCACGCGGGTGATCACCCGTCCGCAGGGGCCGACCGGGGCTCGGCGGCGCTGTGGCTGGCCTCCGCGGTGACGGTCGCCGTGGGCACTCCGCCGGCCCACGGCGAGGCGAAGACGGCGCTGCGCGACGGGCACCCGGAGGCGCCCCGGGTGCTGTGGGACGGGGCGGCCGAGGTTGCCGCCGGGGCGGGGCTCGCCGAGCGCTTGGAAGGCGCAGCCGAGGCGATAGGCTTCCGGCCCCCCTCCTAAGCGCCACCTAAGCGCGAAGCAAGAAATGGACCTGGCTGCAGCGCGAGTACCGAGCAAGTCCTGAACGTGGCCGACGCCGCCGACAAGACCAACGGCCAAACCGGCGACGCGTTGCCGAAGGCGGACCCGGCCGGCTACTTCGAGGGCGAGTCGATGACCCGCCGCCGGGCGCTGAACGTGGCGGTGCAGGCGCTCGGGGGCGTCGCCGGAGCGATCATCGTGCTCCCCGCGGTCGGCTTCGCGGTGGCCCCGATCTTCAAGCAGCCCGAGGAGACCTGGGAGAGCGTCGGGCCGACCAGCCGGTTCACCGCGGACACATACAAGCCGGTGGTGTTCACGCTCGTCCAGGGCATCGGAGAGGCGGGGAAGACGACGGCCTTCGTCCGCCGGGGATCGCAGAAGTACGGCGAGGATCCCAAGAGCTACGTGGCGATCTCGACGCGCTGCGCGCATCTCGGGTGCCCCGTCAACTTCGTCGCCGCGTCCAAAAGCTTTGTGTGCCCCTGCCACGGCGGCGTCTACGACTTCCAGGGGAAGGTGATCGGCGGGCCGCCCGTGCGGCCGCTCGACCGCTTCCAGACACGCGTGGTGAAGGGCCAGGTGCAGATCGGCCCCCGCTATAGCGTCACGTCGCAGCTTCAGCCCGTGCGCTACCGAGACCCTGGCGAGTTCACGGGCGGGATCTGGAACTACATCTATCCGCCGCGACCGGACACGCCGCCGGCCCCGTAGGAGCCTTTGATGAAGATCCCCGACGTCCTCATCCCGCCGCCGCTGAAGAAGCCGCCCAAGCCCGGGACCGACACCGGGCGCGACGGCGGCGATCCCCTGGCGCCGGTCAAGCAGGCCCCCGCCGACCTCGTCGGCTGGCTGGACGAGCGCACCGGCGGCGCGAGCTTCCTCACCGGAATGCTCTACCGGAAGGTCCCGAAGGGGACGAACTGGTTCTACACCCTCGGCTCGGCGACGCTGTTCGCCTTCACCCTGCAGGCGGTGACCGGCGTCTTCCTCGCGATGTACTACGACCCGTCGCCGACGCACGCCTACGCCTCGGTCACCCACCTCACCAACGACGTCTTCCTCGGCGAGTTCGTCCGCGGCATGCACAAGTGGGGCGCGAGCGTGATGATCATCGTCATCTACCTCCACATGGCCCGGACGTTCATCTTCGGCGCCTACAAGTACCCGCGCGAGCTGAACTGGGTAATCGGCGTGACCCTCCTGATCCTGACCATGATCATGGGCTTCACCGGCTATCTGTTGCCCTTCGACCAGCGCTCCTTCTGGGCCACGGTGGTCGGCGTGAACATCAACGGGACCGGCCCGTTCATCGGCCCGTACCTCAGCGACTTCCTGCGCGCCGGCGCCGAGTTCAACGGCGCCACCCTGCCGCGGTTCTACGCGATCCACATGCTGCTCGTGCCGGCCCTGATCATCGCTCTGATCGGTGCCCACCTCTACCTGGTCGTGAAGCTCGGGACAACCGCCCCGCCGTGGCTGCATCCGAAGCGGACGAAGGCCATCATGAAAGAGGAGCGCGTATGAACCGCGCGGAGAAGGAGGCCTATCTCCGCGAGTACGAGTTCCTGAAGAAGGAGGGAAAGCCGTTCTTCCCGTATGCGGTGGCGAAGGACTCGGCGATGGCGCTGATCGTCGTGCTCGTCATCGCCCTGCTCTCGATCATGCTCGGCGCCGAGCAGGGGCCGAAGGCCGACCCCACGACCACTACCTATACCCCTCGTCCCGACTGGTACTTCTTCTTCCTCTTCGAGCTGCTGCGGGTGCTGAAGCCGCCGTACCTGGTGCCGCTGGCGACGATCGGGATCCCGACGATCGCGATGATCCTGCTCTTCCTCCTGCCGTTCTACGACCGCGGTCCGGAGCGGCGGCCGGAACGGCGGCCGATCGCGATGATGGCGCTGGGCATGACGGTCGTCGTGATGGCCTACCTCACCTATACCGGCGCGAACGCCGGGCCGCCGACCGAGGTCAACATCGACGTCCCGAAGCAATACGAGCCCGGCAAGGAGGTGGTCGCCCAGTCGGCGTGCCTGGCCTGCCACAAGATCGCCGACAGCGGCAACGGCACGCTCGCTCCGGACCTCACGCACATCGGATCGCGCCTTCCACGAGAGGCGATCCTGCGCGCGCTGAAGGCGGGCCCGAGCATCATGCCGTCCTTCAAGAGCCTCGGCAAGCAGAAGCTGAACGAGGTCGCTGACTTCCTCTCTTATCTGAAGTAGCCAGACTGCAGGCTGAGTTCCTCGCCTCCAGCGGTCATGGCAACCACCCAAACGTCAATTCCCAATCGCGAATCCGGCGACTTCGCCGTGCAGGTGCGGAGCATGTTCGACCGCATTGCCGGCTTCTACGACCTCATGAACACCGCCATGACCGCCGGCATGCACCACCGGTGGCGGAAACGGGCGGCGGACATCGCCGAGCTCCGGCCGGGCAACTCGGCGCTCGACGTGTGCTGCGGGACGGGCGACCTGGCATTGGAGCTTGCGGCCCGGGTGGGTTCCGAGGGGAAGGTCGTCGGCTGCGACTTCTCCGAGCGAATGCTGGACACAGCTAGGGAGAAGGCGGCGCGCCGCGGCGCCTCCAACGTTCGCTTCGAGGGGGCGGATGCGCTCGAGCTGCCGTACAGCGACGGATCCTTCGACGCCGCGACGGTCGGCTTCGGCGTGCGCAATCTCGCCGATCTCGACCGCGGGCTGGCGGAGCTCAGGCGGGTGGTGCGTCCCGGCGGCCGCCTCGTGATTCTCGAGATCGCCCAGCCCACCCGCCCGCCGCTCTCGGCTTTCTACTCGCTCTGGTTCGACCGGATCGTGCCGCTGCTCGGCACGTTGGCGGGGGACCGCGGCGCCTACACATACCTGCCGGAATCGGTCAAGCGCTTTCCCTCCCCGCACGGTCTCGCGGAGCGGATGGCGGTGGGGGGATTTCCCCGAGTCCGCTACCTGGTCCTCGCTGGCGGCATCATCACGATCCACGCCGGGATAGCCCCGGCCTGAGGATGGGACGGGGAGGGATCGCGAGCATGGCGGAGACGGGGGCAGCGACGTGAACCGCACGGCCGTGCCGCCCCCGGTGACGATGGTGTTGGATGCGGCGGACGCGTGGCTGCCGACGCGGATGGAGGCCGTCGAGGAGCGGCTTCGCCGGCTGGTCGAGGGCCACGGGGAAGCGCTGTCGGCGGACGCCGGAGCGACCCTCGAGGCCGGGGGCAAGCGCCTTCGCCCCATGCTCGTACTGCTGTGCGCCGGCCCTGGCGCGGGCGAGCCTGCGATTCGCGCCGCCGCGGCGATCGAGCTCGTCCACATGGCGACGCTGGTCCACGACGACGTCCTCGACGCGGCGCCGCTTCGCCGTGGCCGCCCCACCGTAGTTGCCCGCTCTGGGCGCGACCGGGCACTCGCCGTCGGCGACCTGCTCTTCTCGCGCGCCTTCGCGGAGCTGGGCCAGGACGGCAGCGAGCGCCAGGTCGAGCTGTTATCGAGTGCCTCGGTGGCGCTCGCCCTGGGCGAGCTGGCCCAGCGGCGCGACGCCTTCGACATCTCGATCTCGGCCGAGCGCTATCTGGAGCGCTGCCGGCTGAAGACCGCGCGCCTGTTCGAGTGCGCGTGCCTGATCGGTCGGGCCGGCAAGGGCGGCGAGCTCGCGGTGAGCTCCGCCCCGCCCCGCCGCCCGCTAGAGCGGGCGCTCGAGACGTTCGGCCGGGAGATCGGACTCGCATTCCAGCTCCTGGACGACGTGCTGGACGTCATCGGCCCACCGGAGCGCACCGGCAAGGCCCGGGGCACCGATCTGCTGGACGGGACCGTGACCCTGCCGCTGATCCTCGCACGGGAGGAGGATCCCTCGCTGGCCGAGATCGATCTCGGCGCGCTCGACGCCGCGGGCGCGGAGGAGATCTGCGACCGCGTCGCTGCGACCGGCGCGCTCGAGAGCGTCCGCGCGGACGCGCGCGGCCGCGTGGAGACCGCCAAGCGCGCGCTGGCCACGTCCGGCCTGCGGCCGGATCAGCGCCAGCTGCTGGAGCTTGTGGCCGATGGTGTGGTCGAGCGCTATTCCTAGCGCCTCGCCCGTCGTCCGTCACGCCCCCCCCACCTCGAGCGGTGCATTTCCCGCGCTGGGCGCGGATTTTGCACCTCTCGGTGGCGTAGGACGGCGGTTAAAAGTCCTCGGCGAGGATCTGGTCGCCGTTCAGGGCCGCGACGAAGCGCTCGATCTGGTCCTCCATGTTGGCGCGGGCCAGGATGTTGAGGTCCTCGAGCACGGCGTCCGTGCCGCGATCGAGAGCCTCGTCGAGCCCGTCGACCATCTCCTGCGTGTAGCGGCCACCACCGTTCCACTCGCACTCAGGGCACCTGAGCGCGACGTGCCAGTGGCGGTTGCTGGCAGGAGCCCAGTCCGTGGGATAGACGAGATCGGAACCGCACTCAGGGCAGAGATGCAGCTCGCCGCGACGCCGGCGCTGAGCGGAGGTGCCGCGGGGCTCGAAGACGCTCGGCTCGAGCCCACGATCGCCCATCCCTCCATGGCTGGGCGGTTCCTGGCCCCTCGCACCGCTCGCCTTCCCGGCTCGCTCGAGCCCGCGAGGCACGTCGCTCCCCTTCGCTGACTCCCCGTCTGCCACTACGCAAGCTCTATCGGCCGAACCCCTCAGATCCTTTAGGTCGCGCACCCAGATCGCGATGCGGGACAGCCGCTACATGGCGATCCGAGTTCGAATGCGTGCTTGACCACCCATACCGTGGTCAGTCACTCACTCGGTTGCGTTACTTGCTGTCGCGGAAGTTGAGGTAGTAGCGCGAGGGCGTGGGGCCTCGCTGTCCCTGGTACTTCGACCCCTTCTCGTCGCTGCCGTAGGGATGCTCGGCCGGGCTGCTCATCCGCAGGAACGAGATCTGCCCAATCTTCATCCCCGGATAGATCGCGATCGGCAGGTTCGCGACGTTCGAGAGCTCAAGCGTGAGGTGGCCATTGAAGCCGGCATCCACGAAGCCAGCGGTTGAGTGAATCAGCAGCCCCAACCGGCCGAGGGAGCTCTTCCCCTCTAATCTGGCAACCAAGTCGTCCCCGAGCGCGACGCGCTCCCGGGTCGAGCCCAGGACGAACTCGCCGGGGTGGAGGATGAACGGCTTGCCGTCCTCGACCTCGACCATCTCGGTCAGGTCGTCCTGCGGCTGCTTGGGGTCGATGAAGGGCGTCGTGTCGTTGCGAAAGACGCGGAAGAAGCGGTCCACGTGCAGGTCGACCGATGAGGGCTGGATGGCGTCCTCGGCGAGCGGCTCGATGACGATGCTGCCTGCCTCCAGCTCGGCGCGGATGGTCTTGTCGGACAGGATCACGGGCGGCAGCGTACCTCCGGCCGAGGCGTGGCTACGGGAAGCCAGATGTCAGGGCGATGCCAACCGGCCGATGATCTCGTTGCCGAGACCCCAACGCGAGTACCATGCGTCGCGATGCCAAACGTTGGACCACTCGAGCTGGTCGTCGTCCTCATCATCGCCCTGGTGATCTTCGGGCCCAAGCGCCTGCCGGAGCTGGGGCGGTCGATGGGCAAGGGCATCCGCGAGTTCAGGTCGTCGATCTCGGGCAAGGACAAGGACGAGGAGTCCGAGCAGCCCGCCGAGATCGAGGGCGCGCAGGATGCCGGTGAGCCCGTCGAGGGCGAGGTCGTTAGCCACCGGAACCCGTAGGCCGTGCCGCGTCTGAGGGCGGCAAAGTTCGACGAGCAGATGACGCTCGTCGAGCATCTGGACGAACTGCGCAACCGGATCATCGTCTCGGCGGCGGTGCTCGTCGTTGCGTGCGGCCTGTGCTTCTGGCAGAACCACCTGCTGCTCGACATCGCGAACAAGCCGCTGCCCGACGACGTTGGTGGCCACCCGATCAAGCCGATCACCTTCGGCGTGGCTGAGCCGTTCATGAGCACGCTGAAGGTCTCGATCTACGCCGGCATCCTCATCGCGCTGCCGGTGATCCTCTACCAGGCCTATGCCTTCTTCCTCCCGGCGCTGCGGCCGAACGAAAAAAGGGTCGTCCTTCCCTTCCTGATCCTGGTGCCGGCGCTGTTCATCGCCGGCGTCGTCTTCTCGTACTTCGTGGTCGCGCCGGCCGCCACGAAATTCCTTTTGAACTTCAACCAGGACCAGTTCAACATCCAGGTGCGCGCCAGCGACTACTACGGCTTCCTGATCACCGTCCTCATGGCGATGGGGCTCGTTTTCCAGATCCCGATGGGCGTCGTTGCCCTGACTCGGCTCGGGATCGTGACGCCGAAGCAGGTCGCGAAGAACCGCCGCTACGCGTACCTGATCCTTGCGATCGTGGCGATGCTCCTGCCCGGAACAGACCCGGTGACGATGCTGATCGAGCTCGCGCCGCTCCTGCTCTTGTTCGAGTTCTCGCTGATCCTGGCGCGATTGGTGGGAACGCCCGCAGAGCGAGCGCCCGCGCCCGAGCCGGAACCGCCGGGGACGCCTGCGAGCTAGCGCTTCCGCCGAGCTAGGCTGACCCCATGCTCTTCGACCTGCGGGGAAAGCGGAAGCGTGTGGTGCAGGTGTCGTACGCCCTGCTGGCGCTGCTGTTCCTCGTCGGCTTCATCGGCTTCGGCATCGGCGTCGGCGGCGGCCCGGGCGGGATCTTCGACGCCCTCGGCATCGGCAACAGCAGCAATACCGGTTCGGCGACCGCGCAGTTCCAGGACGACATCGACGCCGCGCAGGCAAAGCTGGCGAAGAACCCGAACGACACCGACGCGCTGCTTAGGCTCGCCGAGAACGAATACCTCCTGGGCAAGGAGGGAGTGACGGTGGATCAGTCGACGGGCCAGGTCTCAATCAGCAACGAGGCCCACACTCACCTCGGTCAGGCGGCCGACGCGTGGAGCAAGTACCTCCGCGTCAACAAGGGCAAGCCCGACGTGAGGACCGCGTTCGACATGGTCAACGTCTACGTCATCCTCAACGACGCCGATGGGGCGGCGAAGACGCAGGCGATCATCGCCAACGATCAGCCGAGCGCCCAGGCATACGGGCAGCTCGCCTACTTCCAGTACTTCGCCGGCGACATCCCAGCAGGCGACGCCTCGCGTGACAAGGCGTTGTCCATGGCCTCGGGGACGCAGCGCAAGCAGCTCGAGAGCACGATGAAGCAGGCCCGCGCGACCGGCCTCAAGGTCAAGAAGGCCCAGCAGAAGGTGAAGAAGCAGGGCGGAGCCACAGGCGCCGCGCCGGGCTCGAACCCGCTCCAGAACCCCTTCGGGGGCGCCGCAACGACGCCCTGATCGGAGTCGCCCACGCGGCACGCAGAGCGCCTTCGCGGGCACCCGAACGCCCGCTACCATCGGCGGCCGGGCCGTTAGCTCAATTGGTAGAGCAGGGGCCTCTTAAGCCCAAGGTTGAAGGTTCGAGTCCTTCACGGCCCATCGTCGCTCCCGGCAGCTACTCCGCGTCTTCGCCGATACAGAGCGCGGCGAGATCGAGGCCGTAGACCGGGTGCAGGACCGGACAGCCCATGCGCGCGGAGAGAAAGTGCGTGGTCGTGCCGCTGGCGAACGGGACGGCGGGCACGGTGTGCTCCGCGAGGTGGGACATCGAGCCGGGCGTAGGCGTTCAGGCGGGCGTTACCGCTGAAGCGGGCCGCGCGGGCGATCGCCTCGCTGGTGGCGTGATCGCGAACGGCGGCGGGCATTCCTCCTCTGGACCCGAGCTGGTCGTTGATGAGTGATGCGGCCTTCCGAGGCCGCCTCAGCTATGCACCTGCACCGCGCGGATTCATCTGGACTGCCGATGCGAGGCCCTGAATCGGTGGTTTAATCGACGCTTGGAGCCCGGCGCTCGCCCACCCCAACAACCGACTGCCGCAAAAATGGAAGCGCGCCTCGACCCTCGCCTGATCAAGGCGCTTAGCCATTCCATCCGGATCCGCGCGCTCGAGGTGCTGAATACGCGGATCGCCAGCCCGAGCGAGCTCGCCAAGGAGCTGGGCGAGCCCCTGGGCAACGTCGCCTACCACGTCAAGATCCTGGAGGAGAACGACGCGATCGAGCTGGTGCGGACAGCGCCGGTGCGGGGCGCCCTGGAGCACTTCTACCGCGCCAGCGTCGATCCGCGGATCCTCCATGCCTCGCTTGACCTCGATGAGCAGGGATATGACGAGGTCACGCGCTTCCTCGATGCGGTCGTGAATCGCGCCAGGGAGATCGAGGAGAAGTCAGCGTCGCGCCTAGCTGCGGTATCGCCCGAGGAGCGCAAGACGCTCGAGACGACGCTGATGATCATGCACGTCCGCCGCGCCACCGCGGGCGGCGCCGCCGCAGAGTAGGTCGTCCAGCGCGGTGTTAAGCCCCTCCGGCCGCGGGTAGACGGCCGGCGATGCGCTACTTCTACGGCGCCGCGCACGAGCAGTTCCCGCCCGAGGATCTCCTGCGCCAGGCGATTGAGGCCGCGGAGGGCGGTTTCGACGGCATCGGCTGCAGCGACCACCTGCAGCCCTGGTGGGAGTCGGGGGAATCGGGCCACGCCTGGGTGTGGCTGGGCGCGGTGGGTTACGCGACGAAGGACGTGGCGATCGGAGGCGCCGTGACGCCAGCCGGGCCGCGGTACCACCCGGTGCTGATCGCTCAGGCGTGGGCCACGCTCGAGCGGATGTGCCCGGGGCGGACGTTCCTCGGCTTCGGCTCCGGCGAGTCGCTCAACGAGTCGCCGCTGGGCGCCGAGTGGCCGTCGGTCTCCGATCAGGTCGACCGGATGGAGGAAGCGCTCGAGATCATCAACGCGCTCTTCGCCGGCGAGCGACTGAGCCGCAAAGGCCGTTTCTTTGCCACCGACGGCGCCTATCTGCACACGAATGTGGAGCGGCGGCCGCCGATCTACGTGTCCGCGTTCGGGCCACGCGCCGCCACGGTCGCGGCTCAGCAGGGCGACGGCCTCTGGACGCTCGCCGACCCCGAAACCGCCCCGGACGTCATCGACGCCTACCGCTCCGCCTGCGACGACGCCGGCAGGGAGGCGGGCGAGATCGTGCTTCAGCTCCAGTTCTCTTGGGCGGAGGACGACGCCGCCGCCCTCGAGGGCGCTCGGGTCTGGAAGGGCGCGCAGCCGAACGAGTTCTACACCGACGACTGGCACGATCCGAAGGCGATGTACGAAGAGGGTGAAAGGCAGGTGAGCGACGACGACCTCGCCGACGCACTCGCGATCTCGTCCGACCCCGAGGTGCACGCCGACCGCATCCGCGAGGCGGAGAAGCTGGGCGCGACCACCATGGCGCTGATGAACTGCTCCGGCGCTGACCCCCACGCCGCGATCGATATCTACGGTAGGGAGGTCCTGCCGGCGCTGCGGTCCGCTCGCGCCGAGCGCTAGCTGCGATCGGCCGCTACGGGCTCCTCGGCCTCCGCGAAGCGTGCTCTCAAGACCTTCTTGTCGAACTTACCGACCGACGTCTTCGGGACCTCGTCGATGAACTCGATCCGCTCGGGGATCCACCACTTCGCGACGCGACCGGCCAGATGCTCGCGGATGCCCTCGGCGTCGAGGTCGGATCCCGGCCGGCGGACGACGCAGGCGCAGGGCCGCTCGCCCCAGCGCTCGTCAGGCACCGCGATCACGGCCGCCTCGACGACGTCCGCGTGTGCCATCACCTCGTTCTCGAGCTCCACCGAGGAGATCCACTCCCCCCCGGACTTCACGAGGTCCCTCGTGCGGTCGACGAGCTTGATGTAGGCGCCGCGCTCGATCTCGGCCACGTCGCCGGTCCGCAGCCAGCCGTCCTCGGTGAACTTCTCGTCGCCGCTTGGATCGCCGTGGTAGGCGCGCGCGATCCAAGGCCCGCGAACCTGCAGCTCGCCCCCGCGCTCGGTGTCGATGCGGAATTCGATCAGGGGCACCACCCGCCCCTGGGTGGCTCGCAGCGCGTACGCGTCGTCGTCGGCGAGATCTGTGTCGGCCGGGAGGCGCGACGTGGCCGCCAGGGGGCTCGTCTCCGTCATCCCCCAGCCCTGCACGAGCGGGATTCCGAAGCGCTCGTCGAACCCGCGGATCAGCGCCTCGGGCACCGCCGAGCCGCCGGCCTTCAGCTCGCGCAGGCTGCTCAGGTCGGGGGGCGGATCGAGTTCCAGCATCCCGTTCCAGATCGTCGGCACGCCCGCGCTCCACGTGACTCGCTCCGAGGTGATCAGGTCCGCCAGGCCCCTGGGCGAGAGATCCGGCCCCGGCAGAACCTGCCTGGCGCCGACCATCGTCGCCACGTATGGAATCCCCCACGCCATCGCGTGGAACATCGGGACGACGGGCATCACGGAGTCGGCCGCGCGGATCCCCATCGAGTCGGGCAAGCCCGCTCCCAGCGTGTGGAGGACGATCGAGCGGTGCGAGTAGAGGACGCCCTTCGGGCGGCCGGTCGTGCCGCTCGTGTAGCACATGGCGGCCGCCGTGCTCTCCGGGAAGTCGGGGAACTCGAAGCCGGCATCGCCCCCAGCGATCAGCTCCTCGTAGTCCAGCGCTCCGTCGCGCTCCCCCGGCCCGTCCGGCATCACGACCTCGAGCTCGGCCGCCTCGAATCTCTGCATGGCGGCGGCAAGCGAGGCGTCAACGAACACGATGCGATCGTCGGCATGGCTCGTGATGTAGGCGAGGTCGTCCTCGAACAGCCGCACGTTGAGCGTGTGGAGGACGGCGCCCATCGAGGGGACCGCGAGGTACAGCTCGAGGTGGCGCAACGAGTTCCAGGCGAAGCTCGCGATCCGATCGCCCGGCCGGACCCCGAGCTTCGCCAGGGCGCTGGCCAGGCGTCGCGCCCGCTCCACCACCTGACGGTAAGTGGAGCGCTCGACCCCATCCTGGGTGCGGGCGACGATCTCGCGATCACCGAAGATCGCCTCGCCGCGCTCGGCGAGCTGCTTGACAAGGAGCGGGCGATCCATCATCAGCCCGTCCATCACAGGTCCCTTCCCGCCGGTTTCCTAGTCCTGATCGCGCGCCTCACCCGTGATCTGGTAGCTCAGGTACCAGATGAGATGGCGGGTCGCTCCCACCCCGAGGTTCAACGGGACGAGA
This sequence comes from Actinomycetota bacterium, assembly GCA_046729615.1. Taxonomy (GTDB): domain Bacteria; phylum Actinomycetota; class Thermoleophilia; order Solirubrobacterales; family 70-9; genus AC-56. The sequence continues at coordinate 24,633 of JBKPHA010000073.1, read as the reverse complement.
AACCTCTTCATGGACATGGAAATCTATCTACCCGGCGGGCGGCGTTCTTCACTCGTCGGGGTGAAATGGGTAAGGCTTGTTCCGTGCGCGTCCTGATCGTGGGAGAGAGTCCCAAGACCGAATCCATCAGCACGGCGCTCGAGACCGAGAGCGTGGCCGTGACGCATCGCAGGGATGGGCCGCTGCCCGCCGACGGCGCCGAGGAGATCGCCGCGATCGCTCGTGACCTGCGCGAGATCGAGAGCGCACTCGTGAATCCGGGTGCCGGTGCCGTCCTTGTCGCATCGCACTCCCCGGGGGCGCTTGCGGCGGTGATCGTCGCGACCAAGCTCGGCATCCCGGTCGCGCGCCTGGGGCCTCCGCACGGCGCGGCGGAGGAGGGGGTGAACTCCCGCCTGATCCGCCAGCTGGCGGACACGAGCCTTGCGCCGGACCCCTCGGCGGTCCTTGAATGGGTGCGCGCAAGCTACGCTCCCGAGGGATGAGGGTAGGGATCATCGGCCTCGGATACGTGGGGCTTCCGCTCGCCGTCGCGTTCGCGGAGTCGGGCTGCGACGTCGTCGGCGTGGACACGGACGCCCGGCGCGTCGCGCGGCTTCGGCGCAGCGAATCGGACGTCGAGGACGTCCTCTCCGAGCGGCTGCGTGCGGTCGCCGAGCGATTCACCGCCACCGACTCATACAGGGCGCTCGCAGCGTGCCAGGCAGTGATCATCTGCGTCCCGACCCCGCTGGCCAACCACCGCGAGCCCGATCTTTCCTACCTGGTCGAGGCCGCGACCCAGCTCTCACGGGTGCTCCACGAGGGTCGGCTGGTGGTGCTCGAGTCGACCACGTATCCGGGGACGACGCGTGAGCGCCTGCTCCCAATCCTCGAGGAGTCCGGCCTCGCCGCCGGGCGGGAGTTCAACCTCGCCTACTCGCCCGAGCGCATCGACCCGGGCCGGACCGACCACACGATTCGCACCACGCCCAAGGTCGTCGGTGGCCTGACCGATGAGTGCCGGAGCCGAGCGGCTGACCTGTACAGGCTGATCTGCGATGAGGTGGTTGAGGTCTCATCGCCTGAGGTGGGGGAGCTGACCAAGCTCCTCGAGAACATCTTCCGGTCGGTCAACATCGCGCTCGTCAACGAGCTCGCGCAGCTATGCGACCGGATGGGGATCGACGTATGGGAGGTGGTCGACGCGGCGGGTACGAAGCCGTTCGGCTTCATGCGCTTCGATCCCGGCCCGGGCATGGGAGGGCACTGCCTGCCGATTGACCCGTTCTACCTCGCGTTCAAGGCGCGTGAGCACGACTTCTACACCGAGTTCATCGAGCTCGCGGGGAAGCTGAACCAGGCACAGCCGCACTTCTGCGTGCAGAAGATCGAGCGCGCGCTGAACGACGTCTCGAAGCCGGTCCGCGGCTCCCGGGTGTTGATCTGCGGCATCGCGTACAAGGCCGGCGTCGGCGACCTGCGCGAGGCGCCCGCGCTCAAGATCATCCGCCGCCTCCGCGAGCTAGGGGCTGGGATCGCGTACCACGATCCGCACGTGCCGGAGCTTCCCGAGCACGGACTCGCCTCGGTCGATCTCGACGCGGAGCTCGCCGGTGCGGACGCCGTGTGCATCGTCACCGCGCATCCCGAGGTCGACTATGAGCGCGTCGTGCGGGAGGCCCAGCTCGTGCTGGACTTCCGCGGGGTCACGCGGGGGATCGCGGCCCCCAACCTCGTCCGGCTGTAAAGCGACGCCCCGACGCGGCGTGACGCGGAGGCTGCAGAGAATCGTTCGCCGCCGTCGCGAGCGCGCCGCCGACCGGCTGACGGTAAGTCTCGCGGCCCTCGCCATGGGCACCGCCGGCACGGTGATCGTCGGCGAGGGAGTCCGGCTCGCCTGGCGGCGCCTGCAGCGGGACCCGCCGCCGCAGATGCCGCTCGAAGGGGCCGAGCGGACTCTTGAGGCCGCCGGTCACGCGACCCAAGACGCGGTGGCGGTGCTCGTCGAGGGGTACGAGGCGACCTCGCGGACCGAGAAGGTGCTCTTCAACATGCTCACCGGTTTCGTTTTGGCGTTCGCCGGCATGCGGCTGTCGACGGCCGGTATCCGGGGAGGGTGGTGGCCAGCGGGAAACGTGCAGCTCGGGGGCCGGCACATCCACCACTTCATCCCAGGCATCCTGATCGCTTTTGCGTCGGGCGCGCTGGCGCTGCTCGTCCGGAGCGACAAGCTCGAGCGCCGGCTCGCCCTCCCGTTCGGGGCCGGCATCGGTCTCACGTTCGACGAGGCCGCCCTGCTGCTCGACCTGCGCGACGTCTACTGGACACGCGAGGGCATCCTGAGCGTCCAGGTCAGCTTCGGCCTGGCCGCCACGCTCGGCGGAACGATCCTCGCCCTGCGGATGCTGCGCCGGGGCGAGGAGCGCGTCGAGGCCGCGGGCCGGATCCCGCCGGCGCGCGCGCCCTAATCAGCCTCCCGCGACACCCGATAACGGGCGAACAGCTCGCCGCCGCTGTCCAGCAGCCACACGAGCTCGAGCGGCCGCTCCAGCTCCGACAGCCCCACCGCCAATCCAGGCCCATCGCCCCCAGCGAGCTTCGGAGCGATGGTGAGGAACAGCTCGTCCACGAGCTCGGCGTAGATGAGCTGGGCGTGAAGGCGCGGCCCGCCCTCGCAGAGGAGAGCGCGGACCCCGCGCTCCCTGCGCAGGTACGCGAGGGCTGCCGGAAGGTCCACGTCTCGCTCGTGGCGCACCACGCGCACCTGCGCCTGGGTCTCCGGCGGGCTCGCGTCGGAAGCGGTGAAGATCAGCACGTGGGCGCCCGGATCGCCGAACACCGGGGCGTCCCACGGGAGGTCGAGCCTCCCGCTTACGATGACCAGCACGGGATCCTGCGACAGTCCGCGCCGCTCGCGATGCCCGCGCTTAGCGGGGTGTGCGACTGGCCGGCCATAGCGCTCGACGCGCATCGTCCCGGCGCCGATCATGACGGCATCGACCCGGGTCCGCAGGCCGACGAGGAATGCGGTGTCGGCCTTGCTGCCGATCGGGCCGGAACGCCCGTGAAGCGTCGCATGCCCGTCCACGGTGACGGCGAAGTTCGTGATTACGTAGGGCCGATCCACGGGCGAATTCGAGATCAGCTCCAGCTGATGGATCTGCTCCTGGACATCGGTGGGACCTGCGTTGGGCAGGAGGCGCCGCATGGAGGTAGGTATTTCTACTGGGCTGGCGCTGCTCGAGCAGGCGTTAGCCCGGTTCGAGCTCCGCCAGGTGCTCCACGTTTGCTTGGTCGTCGGGCTCGGGGCTCGGTTGCGACGAGAACCACGCGTCCAGGATCTCGGCGAGCTCGGCCTCCGATGTGGCACGCAGGCTGAGCGCAAGGACGTTGGCGTCGTTCCAGCGCCGCGCCCCCTCCGCGGTCTGCGCGTCGGCGCAGAGGGCTGCCCGGGCGCCCGGGACCTTGTTGGCGGCGATCGAGGCGCCCGTGCCGGTCCAGCAGCAGACTATGGCCTGATCCGCTCGCCCATCCGCGACGTCGCGGGCCGCGATCTCGCTCGCCCAGGCCCAGTCGTCACGCTCGGAGTCGCTCAGGGCGCCGTGGGGGATCACTTCGTGCCCCCGCTTTCGAAGCTCGTCGACCACGGCCTCGGCGACGCCAACCCGCTCGTCGGCGGCAACGGAGATGCGCATGGCGAAAGCCTACGCCCACCACGCGATTGTCGGATTTGTTTCCGTATAGGCGTCAAATCCGACAACGGCGCGTCAGCGAAGCCAGTTGAACCTTCGGCTCGCGAGCTCCTCGAGGCGGGCCACGTCCTCGCTGAAGAGCTCGACCAGGCGGGTCCTGAGACTCCCCGGCAGCTCCGGCTTCGGCGCCTCGCCGGCGTCGGGATCGTGGACGAGCCGCTCGACGATCCAACGAAGCGACTCCGGCAGGCGATCGAAGTTGCGGTCGATCGCGCGCAGCCCCGGCAGTCGCACCGCGCGGTCCATGATCCGAAAGCGGCTGCCGGTCTTCGCGACGCCGGTCTCCCACTCGCGCTGGAACTGCTCGGAGGTGAAATCCGGATCCACCTGCAGGAACTCGAACGCGCGGCGCATCGCCTCGGGGCGAGCGCCCTTGAGCTCCTCGCGGGTGATGATCTGGATGCGCACTGCCCCGAAGGCATTGAGAAACGGCTCGAGCTGGAAGAAGTAGCGGCTGCGCGCGACGTAGCTCGACCCTGGGTCCGAAAGAGCCTCCTGGAGGGGGCGCTCGTCATAGCCGCCACCGACGTTGTGGAGGTAGTGCGAGAGCATTCGGTCGATGGGGTCGCGGACGACGTAGATCAGGCGGACGTCGGAACCCAGCACCTCGCGCATCCGCTCGGCCACGCCCGCGAACGCGGGCCGGTTCGTGTAGTGGGGGGAGCTCTCGCCGCGCACGGGCGAGTTCGAGTCGAAGTGGCCGGCGTACCAGTCGCGCCCCAGCGGCCAGTTCAGCTCGGCGACGAAGAAGTTGAGCTCCTTCGGGCGCGACATCGCGATCTCGGGGTGGAGGTTCAGGTAGTGGTGCAGGCTCGTCGTCCCGCACTTGAGGCCGCCGATGGTGATCAGGTTCGGCAGCGCTCCCTGGGCCCGGCGGCGCCGCGCGCGCCGCGCGCGGCGCCGTTCCGCGGCGAAGCGCTCGTGCGCCCGGGCGACCATCGCGCGGTCGGACTGGTCGCTCAGATGCACCAGCTCAGCCGCCGGCGCCAAGCCGCTTCGCTGCGTCGCGAAGGTTCTTGACCGTCGCCGAAGGCGCCTTGCGTCCCTCGAGCTTCTCGCCTTGGCGGTTGATCCAGATCATTGGGACGTTCATCTTCAGGAGCGGCGCGACGTCGGTCTCGTAACCGCTTGCGATGTGAAGCCAGCCCTTCTTGCCGGCGATGCGCCGCGCGCACTCCTTGAAGTGCGCCGGATCGGGCTTGTAGCTGCGGACCTGCTGAGCGGTGACCACCAGGTCGAGCTCCGTACGGAGGTGGCGCCGGGAGACTCCCAGCAGCTTGTCGTCGATGTTCGACACGATGCCCACGTTGTAGCGCTTGCCGAGCCGGTCCATCGCCGCGTTGGCCTCCCGAAACGGAGGCCAACGGCCGACGCTGTCGGGAAGGAACTGCGCCCTGGACTGCTCGAGCTCCCAGCCGATCTCCTTCGCCGTCCGTACGGCCGCGCGGCGGAGAACCTCGGCGTACAGCTCGTACGAGCCGCGGATGATGTCGGCGTGGATCTCGAAGAACCGGTTCATGAACGGCTCCTCCTCGAAGCTGAAGCCGTCGCGCTCGGCCTCCCTGCGAAACGCCTCGAGAATGCCCCGCTCCCAGTCGATGAGGGTGCCGTAGCAATCAGTGGTCACCCAAGTGATGTCCTTGAGCTTCGGCAGGGCCATGAGCGGCGGGATTATGCCAAGGGGCACATTCCGAGCCCCGCAACCACCGGTCCGGCCCGTTGGCCGCTCGGGTAGGCTCCGCCGCCGTGGATCTGCTCGAGTACCAGGGGAAGCAGCTCTTCGCCAAGCACGGCGTGGCGGTTCCGGACGGGCGCGAGGCGGACACCGTCGAGGCCGCGGTCGAGGCCGCCGAGGGGCTCGGTTACCCCGTCGTGATCAAGGCGCAGGTCCGGATCGGCAAGCGGGGGAAGGCGGGCGGCATCAAGATCGCCAACGATCGCGACGAGGCGAGGCGGCACGCCGAGGCGATCATCGGGATGGACATCCGCGGCTTCACCGTCCATGAGGTCTGGGTCGAGAGGGCGTCGCGGATCGACGCCGAGCACTACGCCTCGATCGTGCTCGACCGCTCCGAGAAGAAGCTCCTCGGGATCCTCACCCGGATGGGCGGGATGGACGTCGAGGAGGTCGCCGAGGCGGATCCCGGCGCCCTGATCAGGCGGCACATCGAGCCGGGCGAGGAGCTCACGACGGACATCGCCCGCCGGATGGCGGTCGATGCCCGCATCGACGAGGACGTCACCGACGGCGCCGCCGAGCTGCTCACCAAGCTCTACGGCGCGGCGCTGGCCGAGGACGCGACCCTGATCGAGGTCAACCCGATGATCGTCACATCCGACCGCGAGGTCGTGGCGCTCGACTCCAAGGTCACGATCGACAACAACGCGCTGTTCAGCCACCCGGATCTCGCCGAGCTCCGCGACCGCTCGGCCGAGGACCCCCAGGAGCAGATGGCCAAGGAGAAGGGCCTCACCTACGTCAAGCTCGGTGGGAACGTCGGCATCCTCGGTAACGGGGCGGGCCTCTGCATGGCGACGCTGGACGTGGTGGCGCAGGCGGGCGGGAGGCCGGCGAATTTCCTCGACGCCGGCGGCGGCTCGAAGGCGGAGGCGATCGTCGACGCACTCGAGGTCATCACCTCCGACCCGAACGTCAACGCGATCCTCTTCAACATCTTCGGCGGCATCACTCGCTGCGACGAGATCGCGAAGGGGATCGTCGAAGCCTCGAAGCGGATCGAAATCGGCGTCCCGCTCGTGGTCCGCCTGGACGGCACGAACTCCGAGGAGGGGCTGAGGCTGCTGTCCGAGGCGGATCTGCCGAACCTCGAGGTGGAGAAGACGATGCTGGGCGCGGCCGAGCGGGTCGTGGAGCTCTCCCGCGGCTGATGTCGATCATCGTCGACACCGACACCAAGCTCGTGGTCTCGGGCCTCACCGGCCGGGAGGGCTCGTTCCACGGCCTCCGCAACCGCAACTACGGCACGGATGTCGTCGCAGGGGTGACTCCCGGGAAGGGCGGTCAGGACGTCGAGGGCATCCCCGTCTACGACCAGATCGCGCAGGCGGTGGCGGACCGGGGGGCGAACACGTCGATGATCTTCGTCCCCGCGCGGTTCGCGGCGGCGGCGATGGAGGAGGGGATCGACGCCGGCGTCCATACGGTGATCGCGATCACCGAGGGCATCCCCGTGTTCGACATGCTGCGGGTCTACTGGAAGGCGAGGGAGGCGGGGGTGCGGCTGATCGGGCCCAACTGCCCCGGCGTCCTCTCGCCGGGCAAGGCGAACGTGGGAATCATCCCGGCGCAGTTCTTCGACCCCGGTTCCATCGGCGTCGTCTCGAAGTCCGGCACGCTGACGTACCAGATCGGCAACGAGCTGAAGCAGGCCGGGATGGGAAACTCGTCGATCGTGGGGATCGGCGGCGATCCGATCGTCGGCTCGGACTTCATCGACGTCCTCGGGCTGTACGAAGCCGACGACGAGACCGAGCTGATCGTGATGGTCGGCGAGATCGGAGGCGACGCCGAGGAGCGCGCGGCGGACTACATCGCGGAGAACGTCTCCAAGCCAGTCGTGGCGTACATCGCGGGCTTCACCGCGCCGCCGGGCAAGCAGATGGGGCACGCGGGCGCGATCATCTCCGGCTCCTCGGGGACCGCCGAGGCCAAGAAGGAGGCGCTCGAGGCCCGCGGAGTCCGGGTGGGCCGCTCGCCGACCGAGACCGCCCAGCTCGCGGTGGACGCGCTCCAGGCCGCGCGGACCTAGGCGGGCGCGGTCACTTGGTCACGACTCAGCTGTAACGCCCGGCGGGCGCGTACACTCGGCCGCCATGGCGGCCGAGCTGATCAGCTTCGCGCGCGGCGCGCCCAGCGCCGACATCCTGCCCGTCGACGCGGTGCGCGAGGCCGCGCAGCGGGCCTTGGCCGATGACTGGAAGCGCGCGCTCTCCTACGGCACCGGCATCGGGCATCCCGGCCTCTGCGAGTGGATTGCGGCGCGCCACGGTCTTGGCGATCCCTCGCAGGTGATGGTCACGAACGGCTCGCTCGAGGCGGGCGCCATGCTCTTCCAGCACCTTGTCGGCGCGAGCGACCGGGTCGTGGTCGAGCAGCCGTCGTATGACCGAACGCTGCTCCTTCTCGAGCGGCTAGGCGCGGAACGGATCGGGGTTCCGCTCGAGGACGACGGCATCGACACGGGCGAGCTGGAACGCGTCGTCGCCGAGCGCCCGCCCGTGAAGCTCATGCACGTCATCCCCAACTTCCACAACCCGGCCGGCTGCACGCTCTCGGCCGAGAAGCGCCGGCGCCTAATCGCGCTGGCCGCCGAGCACGGCTTCTGGATCCTCGAGGACGATCCCTACCGCGAGCTGCCGTTCGATGAGGATCCTCCGCCGACGATGCTCTCGCCGGACAGCGAGCGTGTGATCCACGCATCGTCGTTCTCGAAGACCGTCAGCCCCGGCGTGCGGGTTGGGTATCTCGCCGGTCCGGCGGACGAGATCGCGCAGCTCGCGAAGCGGGCAAACGAGATCTACATATCGCCGAACATGCTCGCCGAGTCGATCGTCTACGAGCTCTGCCGCTCCGGCGCGCTCGACGAGAACATCCAGTTCGTGAAGCGAGCCCTGCGCGAGCGGCGCGACACCCTGGTAGAGGCGCTCCGCGAGCACATCCGGGAGGCGGAGTTCGTCGTTCCCGGCGGCGGGTACTTTCTCTGGCTGGCGCTCCCAGAAGACGTCGACACCGTCGACCTGCAGGCCGCCGCGCTCGAGGAGAAGGTCGCGTTCATCGCGGGTCCCGACTTCATGCTCGAGGGTGGTGGCCACTCGAGCCTGCGACTGTCCTTCGCGAGCGTCCCGCCGGATCAGATCCCGGAGGGCGTCGAGCGGATCGCCCGGGCCCTGGAGCGGGTGCGGGCCGCCAGTCCAGCCTGAGGCCGCATTCGACCGCCTGGACACCGCGGCGGGGAGACGTCGGGCCGCGTCCATGGCAAATCGGGCACAAGCCCGTGATTCTTTACCCCGTCGTTACACCGCGCTTAGGTCGCGGCCCTAAGGTGGGCCGCGCTGAAACGGCCGGAAGAAGGAGGTGACTCACCGATGACCCCGATCACCGTCGTTGAGGGAACGCGAAAGCTGGATCCCGTGACCGAGCGCAACATCGCCCAGCGGCGATTCGCCGCGCTGGCCTCGGCCGTGCGCGAGCACGAGGCGTTGGTGCGTCGCCGCGAGTACGCGATCCGCCCCCAGGACCAGGCGCTCTACCGCCGCCTCCGCCAGATCTGCGGCGAGCTCTAGGCCGGGCAGTTGCCGCCGCAGCGGGCCAGCGAGGGGCTCCGGCCTCTTGGGTCAGCGGCCGTAGCGGTCGCTCGAGAGCTCGAGCTGCTCCGGCAGCGGCGCCCGAGGCGGGGGCGAGGGATCCGCTCTGACCGAGACGGTCTCCGCCACGCTGCGCGAGACGACGTGGCGGCCGTCCGCCGAGGCGACGACGACCTCGTCGCCGTCCGAGCTCTCGATCGTCCCGTCGAGCCCCGGCCGCAGCCCCGCCTCCTTCAGGTAGTGAAGGAGCTCCTCGGCCTCGTTCTCGAACCGAAGCACGTGAACGCTCGCGCCGGGCTCGACGTCCGCGAGTAGAGCACCCTGCTCGCGGACTCCCTCGACCAGCGGGTGGCCGTGGGGGCAGGTCTTGGCCTCGCCGACGGCGGCGAGCATCCGCTGCTCGAGAACCGGCGACATCGCGTGCTCCAGCCTCTCGGCCTCCTCGTGTACCTCATCCCACGGGATCCCGAGCACATCGGTCAGGAACCGCTCGATGAGCCGGTGTCGGCGCACGATCGTCTGCGCGTGCTCCCGGCCGCTCGCCGTGAACGCGAGCGACTTGTCCGCGCGGCGCTCGACGTAGCCGTCGCGCTCGAGTCGCCCGATCATCTCGTGGACGGTCGGGGCGGAGAGCTGCATCGCGCGGGCGATGTTGGCGCCAGTTATGGGGAGCCCCGCCTCCTCCAGCCAGAACATGATCTGGAGGTACTCCTCCTCGGCGACGGTCGCCTGATCGGTGGTCATCCCATCCCGATACTACGGCCCGTGAAAGGATCAGGGAATGCGCATCCAGCCGGGGACGAGGGCGTTTATCACCGGCGCCTCGCGGGGCATCGGCCGTGCCCTCGCCGCGGAGCTCGCGCGACGCGGCGCGCGATTGGGCCTCATGGCCCGGGGCAAGGATGGCCTCGAGGAGGTCGTGGGCGAACTCCCGGAGAGCCCGTCCGGCCCGCACGTCACGGCCGCGGTGGACGTCTCCAGGTGGGCGCAGACCAGCAGGGGGATCGAGCGGCTCGCCAAGAACCTGGGTGGAATCGACCTGCTCGTGGTGAACGCCGGGGTGCTGGACTACGCGCCGTTCCTCGAGCAGGAGCTCGAGCAGGCTGAGCGGATGGTGCACGTGAACGTGCTCGGAGCGCTCTACACGATGCGCGCCGCCCTGCCGCGGATGCTCGAGGGTCCCGGTGGCCATGTCGTGGTCATGTCGTCGGCCGCCGGATTGCGCTCGTTCCCGTGGGGCGCCGTCTACGGGGCGACCAAGGCCTTCGACCGCGGGCTCGCCGAGGCGCTTCGCCACGAGCTCGCCGGCACCGGCATCTCGGTGACGACCGTCTACCCCGGCGAGCACGGCACGACGATTCTGGATCACCAGCGCGAGCGGCTCCCGGCGTGGCGCGCGAATGAGGCCGAGCGACCGGTCTCCGAGCTGGTCGCGGCCGTGATCAAGGGAATCGAGGAGGACGCGCGCGCAGTCTACGCGCCGGCGGCGGTTCGGATCCTCGGCCTGAGCGCCGTCGCCCCGCGCCTGACCGACCGGCTGCTTGCCCGGGTCCGCGGGCGGGCGGCGGCACCGCGGCTCGATTAGCCCTGGGATAGGTTGCCTGCCCGGTGACCAGCGTTCGCGAGGCCGCGTACGAGCTCTTCCGCGCCCGCGGAATGACCACCATGTTCGGCAACCCGGGCTCCACCGAGCTCCCGATGCTGCACGATTTCCCGGAGGACTTCAGCTACGTGCTGGGCCTGCAAGAGGCGGTGGTCGTGGGGATGGCGGACGGCTACGCCCAGGCATCCGGCAATCCCACTCTCGTCAACCTGCACACGGCGCCCGGGGTCGGCAATGCCATGGGCGCCATCTTCAACGCGCAGGCCAACAAGTCGCCGCTGGTGATCACCGCCGGCCAGCAGGTGCGCGCGATGATCACGCTGCAGGCCAACCTGACCAACCGGGACGGCATCCGGCTTCCCCATCCCCTCGTGAAGTGGAGCTACGAGCCGCCCAGGGCGGAGGACGTGCCCCTCGCGCTGGCGCGCGCAACACATGTCGCGGCGCTCCAGCCCAAGGGACCCGCGTTCGTCTCGATTCCGATGGACGACTGGCGCGAGGAGGTCGACGACGGCGACGTTCGCAACGCCATCGCGCGATCCGTGACCGGACGCGCCGCGCCGGATCCCGAGCGCGTGCGCTCGCTCGCTGACCGGCTCGCGAACGCCGCGAACCCGGCGATGGTCGCGGGCCCCGACGTCGACGCGAGCGGTGCCTGGGAAGGGGCGGTACAGCTCGCCGAGCGCCAGCGGCTGCCGGTGTGGGCGACGCCGGCTCCCGGGGGCGGGCGGATCGGCTTCCCGGAGGGGCATCCGCATTTCCGTGGCACGCTGCCGCCAGCGATCGGACCGCTGGGGCAGATGCTCGACGGCCACGACCTCGTGCTGGCGCTGGGCACGTCGATCTTCCCGTACTACCCGTACATCCGGGGTCCCCTGCTGCCTGATGGAACCAAGTTGGTCGCCGTCACCAGCGATCCGGACGAGGCGGTCCGCGCCCCGATGGGTGATGCGATCGTGGCCGATGTCAAGCTGACGGTCGAGGCCCTCTTGGACCTGATCCCGCCGTCGGACCGTCCCGCTCCGGAGCCGCTCGGCGCGCCGCAGGCGCCCCCGGAGTCCGACCCGCTGAGCCCGTCCAGCGTGCACGCGACGCTCGCCCAGGTCGTGCCTGACGAGGCGATCGTCGTCCTCGAGTCGCCCTCGAGCACGATGGCCCTTCGCAACCAGCTGCGCCTGTCGCGCCCGGGCAGCTACTACTTCGGCGCCGGCGGGGGGCTCGGGTTCGGCCTCGCGGCCGCCGTGGGCGTGCAGCTCGCGCAGCCCAGCCGCCCCGTCGTCTGCGTGATCGGCGAGGGCTCGGTGCAGTACGCCGTGACCGCGTTCTGGTCCGCGGTCGCCTACGAGGTGCCGGTGACCTTCCTCGTGCTTAGAAACGAGGACTACTCGATCCTCAAGTGGTTCGCCGACGCCGAGCAGGTCACGGGGGCCCCGGGCCTGGACCTTCCCGCACTTGAGACGGCTGAGGTCGCGGCCGGCTACGGCGTTGGGTCGCGAAAGGTGTCCGGCACGGAAGAGCTGCGCTCGGAGCTCGAATCAGCTGTCCCGTCTTCCGCCCCCGAGCTGATCGAGGTACCGGTGGCGTCGGGCATGGCGCTCTTCTAACGTGACACATATGAACGCCACCGGCCAGTCGCGGAGCCTGACGGCTCCGCGCTAACAAACCCTGTGCCGCTGCTCGAGCCGGACGTCCTTCGGATCGCGCCGGAGTCGACCGATCCGGGCACCGGCCCCGCGCCCGAGTGGATCGCCGGAGGAACGCCGGAGCCCCTGCGCTCGGAGCTCGAGGCACTGTTGGGGCCGGGGCGCCTTCACGGCCGCGCGCTCGACCTGATCAAATACGCCTCCGACGCGAGTCCGTATCGGCTCTTCCCGAAGGCGATCGTCCAAGCGCACGATGCCGCCGACGTTGCCAACGTCTTTCGGTTCGGCCGCGATCGGGGCGTCCCCGTGACGCTGCGGTCGGCCGGGACGAGCCTCAACGGGCAGAGCCAGAGCAACGGGATCCTCGTCGACGTTCGCCGCCACTTCACCGGCGTCACGGTCGAGGAGAAGGGCGCGGCGGTCAGGGTACGCCCGGGGACGGCTCTGGGCCACGTGAACCGCGTACTGCTCCCGTACAGTCGCCGCCTCGGCCCTGACCCGGCGAGCACCGACTTCGCGACGGTCGGTGGGGTGATCGCCAACAACTCGGGCGGCATGCGGTGCGGGACGACGCAGGACTCCTACTCCACGCTTCGCTCGCTGAAGCTCGTACTGCCGTCCGGCACGACCCTTGACACGGCGGAGCCGGGCGAGGAGGAGCGGTTCGCGCAGGCGGAGCCCGAGCTGGCGAAGGGGCTCATCGAAATCCGCGACGAGATCCGAGCCGACACGGAGCTCGCCGAGCGCATCCGGCGCAAGTTCCGCATCAAGAACACGATGGGGTATCGCCTCTGCGCGTTCCTCGACGCGGACACGCCGCTCGAGATCCTCCGCCGGCTCGTGGTCGGCTCCGAGGGAACGCTGGCCTTCATCGCCGAGGCGGTGTTCGACACCGTCCCGCTTCTTCCGCACACCACGACGACCTGGGTGCATTTCGCCGACATCCACCGAACTGTCGAGCCCGTGCCCGATCTGGTGGCGGCCGGGGCGACGGCGGTCGAGATGATGGTCGCCCCCGCCTTGATGGCGGCGAGCTACTCGATCCCTGGGACGCCCGAGCATTGGCGCGAGCTCCCGCCCGAGTCGGCGGCACTCCTGATCGAGTACCGGTCCGACGATCCCGCCGAGCTGGACGGCATGGAGGCGCGGGCGAGGGAGGTCCTCGCGAACCGGGAGATGCTGCGGGGCCCGGAGTTCACGAGCGACGAGGAGCTCACGGAGATCTACTGGAAGGCGCGCGAGGGGCTGCACGGGATCGTGGGGCGGATGCGCCCGCAGGGGACGGTGCTGATCGTCGAGGACGTGTGCGTGCCGCCGGAGCGGATCGCCGAATCGGCGGTGGACATCCAGGGACTCCTGGGAAAGCACGGCTTCCTCCCCGGGGTGGCGGGGCATACCTCGGCTGGAAACCTCCACTTCATGCTCACCCCGAACTTCGGCGAGGCCGCCGACCGCGAGCGCTACGAGGCGTTCATGAACGAGCTCGTGGACCTCATCGTGGGGAAGTACGACGGCTCGCTCAAGGCCGAGCACGGGACGGGGATCAACATGGCGCCCTACGTCGAGCGGGAGTGGGGGCAGAAGGCGACCGAGCTCATGTGGCGGATCAAGGGGCTGGCCGATCCCGGCGGCGTGCTGGGTCCGGGCGTCATGCTGAACCGCGACCCAGAAGCGCACCTTCGGAACCTGAAGTCGATCCCCCCGATCGAGGAGGTCGCGGACACCTGCGTGGAGTGCGGCTTCTGCGAGCCGGTGTGCCCGAGCCGGCTGCTGACGACGACCCCGCGCCAGCGCATCGTGCTACGCCGCGAGATGGCGCGCCAGCCCCAGGGCTCCGCTCTTCAGCGGGCGCTCATCCAGCAGTACGAGTACGACGGCATCGAGACATGCGCCGCCGACGGAACCTGCGCCCTCTCCTGCCCTCTCGGGATCGACACCGGAAAGCTGATTAAGGACTTCCGAGGTCGCGAGCACGACGAGCGAGCGCAGCGGTCGGCGCTGAAGGCCGCCAAGCACTTGGCCTCGATCGAGCGCATCGCGCGCGGCGCGCTGCGGGCCGGAACGGGGCTCTCGCGGCTGCTCGGCGACTGGTCGCTCAGGGCGATGACCCAGGCGCAGCGGCGCGTGGTGAGCGCGGAGCTCATGCCCGAGTGGGGACCGGGGATGCCCCGGGCGGCCTCAGGGGGCCTGCCCGAGACGCGGCCCGACGGTGCGGCCGCCGTCTACGTTCCGTCGTGCGTGAATCGGATGTTCGGTCCGTCGCGTCGAGCCGACGGGGCCAGCCCCCGGCTTAGCGTGATCGAGGCAATGGTGGCCGTGTCGGAGCGGGCGGGGCTTCCCGTGTGGATCCCACCCGACGTCCCGGGTCACTGCTGTGCGGTGCCGTGGGGGTCCAAGGGCTACCGCGAGGGTCACGCATGGATGGCGAACGAGATGGTGGCGAGCCTGTGGCGCTGGACGGACCAGGGCGAGCTCCCCGCGGTCATCGACGCGAGCTCGTGCACCCACGGGATCGTCAGCGAGCTGGGCTCCGCCCTGGACGAGGAGAACGCCGAGCGTCTGGCGGAGCTGAAGGTGCTCGACGCGACGGATTGGGCTCGCGATCGTCTGCTGCCCAACCTCGACGTGCGCAAGGCCGGGGCGATCGCCGTTCATCCGACCTGCTCGGGCCGCCATCTGGGAATGCACCGCCGCCTGCGAAAGCTCGCGGTTGAGCTGGCCGACGACGTCTTCGTGCCGCCGTCGGCCGCGTGCTGCGGGTTCGCGGGCGACCGCGGCCTGCTTCACCCGGAGCTCACGGCCTCGGCGACCGAGGAGGAGGCGGCGGAGGTCAGGGGACGGGAGTTCGATGCCCACGTCTCCACGAACCGAACCTGCGAGATCGGGATGGAGCGGGCAAGCGGCCGCCCGTACGTGCACGTCGTCCAGCTCCTGGAAGAGCTGGCGCGCCCGGACTAAGCGGCCCCCGTCCCTGCCGATTGTCGGATTTGTGCCGACATGGGCAACAAATCCGACAACAACGATGGTGGTCAGAACGCGGGCGGCTCCGTCACCCGCGCGGCCAATCGCTTCGGAGCAATCAGGCAGTAGCTCGTCGCGATCAGCTCTGCCACCTCCCGCCAGTCGGTAGCTGAGTCGTCGAGCTGCACGCCGATCCATCCCTTGTGACCCACGTAGGCGGGCATGAAGAACGGCGCTCCCTGCTCGAGCAGCGCCTCGCGCTCGATCGGATCGGCCTTCACCCTGACCTGTGACCCATCCCCAGCGGCGATGCAGAAGATCTTCCCGTGGCCGCTTCCGACCCGGAATGTCGGGTGCTCCCACGCCTCGACCTCGAACGACTCCGGAAGCGCTAGGCATAGCGTCCGCACGCGCTCGATGAGCGACGAGGGTTGCACGGGCCGATGCTAAGCCGCACGGACAGGAGGCGCGCGCCCGGTGGCGAACGACCGCGCCATGGCCCCAAATCGGCTCGAGGCGTTCTCCGATGGCGTGTTCGCCATCGCCATCACGCTGCTGGTTCTCGACATCCACGTCCCGAACCCGACGACCGGCTCGGATCTCGCGGGCGAGCTCGGCGCAGAGTGGCCGAGCTACGTCGCGTACGCGGTCTCGTTCCTTACCATCGGGATCATCTGGATCAACCATCACGCGATGATCCGGCGCCTCCGGTCGGTGGACCACGCGATCATGGCCTGGAACCTCCTGCTGCTGCTGTTCGTGGGGCTCTTGCCGTTCACGACGGCGCTCATGGCCGCCTATCTCCGGGCGGGCCAGGGCGACCACCTGGCCGCGGCGATCTACAGTGGCTCGTTTCTGCTGATGTCCATCACGTTCGCCGCGACGAACCGGCACATCCTGTTCCGCAAGGTGAGCCTGATGACCGACCCACTGGACCCCGGAAGGCGCCGCGCGATCCTGAGGCGAGCCATCATCGGGTTGGCGCCCTATCTGGTGGCAACGATTCTCGCCGCCGTCTCTTCTTACGTGACCCTCGCGATCTGCACCGCCATTGCCGCCTACTACGCCACCCCGCTCGCGAGCGTCAGCGCGGAATCGGCTTCCGCCGGCTAACGCTCGGCCAGCGTCGCGATCACCGCCTCGTACACGCCGTCGCCGCTTCGTCCCTCGGTGACGGTCACATTGGGCTGTCTGGCGATCGCCTCGCGAAGGCCGGGATCCCGCTCGGGACCGTTGGCGACGACGAAGAACCTGCCGACGAACTCGCAGGCATCCAGGTCCTCGAGCGAGTCGCCGACCGCGATGCACTCCTCGGGTGCGTAGCCGCGGGCCCGCATGTGGAACCCGACCGCCTTGGCCTTGCTGGCGCCGCCCGGAACGAGGTGGTACGCGTGGGCCACCTCGTCCAATCCATCCACCGGCCGCGTGATGGCGCCGTTGTCGAGGAAGCGCAGATCGTCATGTCCGGCCTCCGCGAGCACCCGGTTTGCCTCGGCCACGTCCACCTTGCCGCGGAACAGGTGCGAGAGCTTGCGGTCGTGGTGCCACGGGTGGTGCCATTCGAGCCGGCCGGGAAAGCGCTCGAAGAGGAGCTCCGGGATGCCCGTCGCCAGCATCTTCTCCGCTGGCGTTCCGTCGGCATCCGGTACCCAGTCGCCGGTGAGCAGCGTGCGCTCGCGGTCGATGAAGACGCCGCATCCCGCCTCGTAGATGTAGGAGGTCTGGCCGAGGAGGCGCGCATCGGCCATGACCTGCGCCTCGCGGCGCCCCGACATGATCACCACCTCCACGCCCGCTCGGTAGCAGGCCTCGAGCATCCGGGCCTGGCGCATCGAGAAGCTCCCCTCCCAGTCGCGGAACAGCGAGCCGTGGCGGCCCACGAGCGTCCCGTCGAGATCCGTGTACACGCACCGAAGCGGCACGGCGCGCACCGTACCTGGCCGTGCGTCGGGCGGCGCACTAACTTAGGTGCCGGTGACCCGCTGGCGCCTCGCCGACCGCGTGCTCGAGTTCCCGCCGCCGCTCGCGGCGGGGATCGTGAACGTCACGGACGACTCCTTCTTCGAGGGCGCCCGCAGCGGGACGCCCGAGCGGGCGATCGAGGACGGCGTCCGGCTGGTGGAGGAGGGGTTCGACCTCCTGGACGTGGGCGCGGTCCCGGCTCGCGCGGGCGAGCCAGTTTCCGCTGACGAGGAAGCCTCGCGGCTGGTCCCGGCCATCGAAGGGCTCGCGCGGCGCACGGACGTACCGATCAGCGCCGACACGTTCCAGGCCGAGGTCGCCGCGCAGGCTCTGAACGCCGGCGCGGTCGCGATCAACGACATCTCCGGAGGCGCGGAGCCGGAGCTTCTGGAGCTGGTGGGACAGCGCGGCTGCGGATACGTCCTCATGCACATCGAGGGACCGCCCCGGACAAGGCGCGAGCCCGCGAGCCACGAAGACGCCGTTGCCTACCTCATCGGGTGGTTCGCGGAGCGGCTCGAGGGTGTGCTCGCGCGGGGGATCCACGAGGACCAGGTCGTACTCGATCCCGGCTTCGACTTCGACCTGTCGGTCGCCGATGATGTCGCGATCCTGTCCCGGCTCGCGGAGCTGCGGCGACTCGGCCGACCGCTCTTCGTCGCGCTGTCACGGAAGGACTTCCTCGGGGCCCTTCTCACCGGCTCCTGGGCGCGCCGCGCGCCGGCCGCAGAGAGGGAGCGGGCGACCGCCGCGGCTGTAACGCTGGCGGTCGCCGCAGGCGCGGAGGTTCTCCGGCTCCACGACCGCTCGGCGCTGGACGCGATGCGGGTCGCGGCGGCCATCCACGACCCATCCGCGATCGACGCGGGTGGACACCGCACCGCCGCCCAGGCGGTGAAGCGTGCCGGCCGGCGCTAGCGCCACCGCCCAGGCGGGCTGGGCGCGGGCGATCGAGCCGGGCCGCGCCGACCGTCGTTTGGTCGCGGAGAGCCTCGAGCCCGGCCGGCCCGCCGAGACGGTTGAGATCCCGCCCGACCTCGCGCCGGAGCTTCACGCGGCTCTTCTGGGCGGCGGGATCGCGGCGCTCTATTCCCACCAGTTCGAGGCGGTCGAGGCTGCACGCGAGGGGAACGTCGTCATCACCAGCGGCACTGCGTCGGGAAAGTCGCTCTCGTTCAACCTGCCGGTCCTGGACGAGCTCGTCCCCGACGACCGGCGGCGGGCGCTCTACCTGTATCCGACCAAGGCGCTCGCACAGGATCAGGCCCGGAAGCTCTCCGAGCTCGCCCTCAGAGAGCTCCGGCACGCGATCTACGACGGCGACACCCCGCGCGACGACCGCCCCCAGATCCGCCGTCGCTCGAACCTGATCCTCACCAACCCCGACATGCTCCACGTTGGGATCCTCCCCCATCACAAGAGCTGGGGCGATTTCTTCGCCAGCCTCGGCTGGATCGTGGTGGACGAGGCTCACACTTACCGGGGCATCTTCGGCTCCCACGTGGCGAACGTCTTGCGGCGCCTGCGCCGGGTCGCGGCGCGCTACGGGGCCGAGCCCCGATTCGCGCTCGCCTCGGCGACCATCGCCAACCCCCTTGAGCTGGCGGAGGGGCTCGTTGGCGAGCCGTTTCGCCTCGTGGACTCCGACGGCGCGCCGAGGGCGCCGCGGCGGATCGGGATGTGGAATCCGCCGGTGATCGATCCGCGCACGATGACCCGCCGCTCGGTCCTTTCGGAGGCGGCAGAGCTCGTCGCCGATCTCGTGGGCGAGGGGATGCGAACGATCTGCTTCCTGCGCAGTCGGCGGGGAATCGAGCTGATCCAGCGTTTCACCCGGCTGCGGCTGGAGGAGCTCGGCCGACCGCAGCTCGCCGACCGCATCGCGCCCTACCGGGCCGGCTACACGCCCCAGCAGCGCCGCGAGATCGAGGCGAGGCTCGCCTCAGGCGACCTGCTCGCGGTCGTCGCCACCGATGCGCTGGAGCTCGGGATAGACATCGGGTACCTCGACGCGGCGATCTGCATCACCTTTCCCGGCACCGTCGCCAGCCTGCGGCAGATGTGGGGCCGCGCCGGGCGGCGCACCGAGGGCTTGGCGCTCTACGTCGCGGGCGAGGATGCGCTCGACCAGTTCTTCTGCCGCCATCCGGACGAGTTCCTGGAGCGCCCAGTCGAGGCGGCGATCCTCGACCACGAGAACGACCGGATCCAGACCGCCCACGTCCTCGCCGCCGCCTACGAGCTCCCGCTGTCGGAGGCGGACGAGCGGTTCCTCGGCCCGCGGTGGCGCGAGCGCGCGGAGGCCTTGGTGGGCATGGGCGAGCTGCGGCGCGGGCGAGGGGGGCGCTACCTGCCGCGGGGACCACGGTTCCCCGCCGGCGACATCTCGCTCAGATCCGCCTCGCCGGACTCGGTCGTGATTGTGGAGCGTGGCTCGGGCGAGCTGCTGGGTGCGGTGGAGGCTGAGCGCGCCTTTACGACCGTTCATCCCGGGGCCGTCTATCTCCATCTCGGTCGGTCGTACGAGGTTCGGGAGCTGGACATCGCAGCGCGGCGCGCCGCCGTCGACGCCTTCGACGGCGACTGGTACACGCAGCCGAAGAAGGAGACCGAGGTCTTCATCGAGGAGGTCGCCAAGCGGCGGGAGGTTGCCGGAGTCGAGCTCTCCTTCGGCGAGGTGTCGGTGACCGAGCAGGTGATGGCCTTCCAGCGAAAGAGCCTGTCGGACCACGAGGTGATCGACCTCGTTGCCCTCGACCTCCCGGAGACGAACTTTCCCACGCAGGCACTCTGGTACGAGCTTCCGGACGAGCTGGCGGGACCCCAGTCGCTGCCGCCAGAGGTGCAGCTCGGGGCGCTTCACGCGACGGAGCATTCGCAGATCGCGGTGCTCCCCCTGCTCGCGATGTGCGACCGCTGGGACATCGGCGGGCTGTCCACGAACGTCCACTTCCAGACCGGACGACCGACGATCTTCATCTACGACGGCCATCCCGGAGGCGTCGGGCTCGCCCGCCGCGGCTATGAGGTGTTCGAGCGCTTGGTTGCGGATGCCGCGAAGCTCGTCGGCGAGTGCCCGTGCACAGACGGCTGCCCGTCGTGCATCCAGAGCCCCAAGTGCGGCAACCTCAACGAGCCCCTCCACAAGCAGGGGGCGCTGGAGCTGATGGCGGGAATGCTCGCGCGGGGTTCGGGAAACGAAAGTTGACCCAGCGGCCGCAGATCGCCGTAATCGGAAAGGGGGCGCCGGATGCAGAGCTCGCGCCGCTCGCAGAGGAGGTGGGACGCCGGATCGCGGAGGCCGGCGCTGTTTTGGTGTGTGGGGGTATGGGCGGGGCCATGGAGGCGGCATCGCGCGGGGCGCGGTCCGCCGGCGGCGACGTGATCGGGATCCTTCCGGGCGAGGACCCCGGGTCGGCCAATCCCGACGTTACGCACGCGGTCGCGACGGGGATCGGCCACGCCCGCAACCTCGCAGTCGTGGCCTCGGGCGATGCCGTGATCGCGATTGGCGGCGAGTGGGGAACCCTCGCGGAGATTGGCTTCGCCCGGCGGCTCGGGCGGCACGTGGTCGCCCTTCGGAGTTGGGAGCTCACAGGACCGGGAGGCATGCAGAAGGGACCCGGAATCGAGACGGTCGAGGAGCCGGGGGTTGCCGTAGAGCGGGCGCTAGACAGGGCCCGAGCGCGGCGCTGAGCGCCACGCCCGGTCGCGCTTGCGTCCCACTAGCCTTTAGAACCCCGGCGAGGTAGCTCAGTCGGTAGAGCACACGACTGAAAATCGTGGTGTCGGCGGTTCGATTCCGCCCCTCGCCATCCGATAGGGATGCGGGAGCTGGCCTAACTCCCCGGACCGGATCTCTTGGGTGGGCAACTGATTGGGTAACGGCCCGACGCTAAATCGGCGGGAGCTGAGATCCCCATGGGTCTCGGCTCGCCGCGCAGCAGTCCTCCTGCCCCCACCTGGCGGACTCGCGATGGTGACGCCAGGCAAGCTGAATGCGAGCAAACGGGGGTCCCGGTCGTTGGAAGTCGAGTCGAAGACAAACTCGGCGAGTACGGAGCGATCACCGGATCTTCTGGCCTTCCTATCGTGCGCTTCAAAGATCCAGACCCAGTGAGGTAGGCGCTAGACGAAGGACACGGGGGACCGCTGAGCCCCGGCGCTGATTAGGAATGGCTGCTTTGTATTCGAGATTCGCTCGAAGGAAGGTCCGGAAGCTCACCTCGCCGTTGACACAGCGGCTGCGACCCGGCGCCACGCCGGCGGGGCTGCCGCGGGTGCCCCCAGGCGCGAAGCAAGAAGTGCGCTCTGCCCTCAGCGGTTTCGCCAGGGATCCAGCGCCAGCTAGGCCATGCCGATCTCGGCGTTACCTCGGTCTACCTACAGGGAATCGACAACGCGGAGGTGATCGGTGCAGTCCACGGACGTCGAGCGCCGACCATGCCCGCGAGCGCCGGACTGTTGATGTAACCGGTCGACGTGGAACCGGCTGCTGCTTCTCTCGCGAAGCAGAAGCGGTTCCGCGCAACCCTTCGGCTTCCGCTTCTCGTCTCGAGCGAACGTCGTTCGGCACCTCCGCGCAGACGCCTCCTTTCATGGAAAGCCCCACTCTTCGCCCCTAGTCGGCCCGGCTCTTGCGCAGGTGGGCCGCTCTAGCCCGCGGGGCTCGAGCCGAGGCCGGGCTCCTGGGAGAAGGCGGGCCGCCTTAATACCGGCGGGCGGCGGCTGGTGGGCTTCGCTCGGCTCCGGAGGCTCGGAGCACGGGCTCCACGGCCGAGTCCTCGAGCGCATCGCCGGCGCGAACGGGCGCAGGGATCAGCGCTGCCCCTAGGAGGATCAGGGCGAACGCCGCGACGCGGACGCCTATCACGAGGGAATCGTCCCCGAGCCGGTCTCCGAAGACCGCCAGCCCGGCGATGATCGTCGACAGGTTCGCCGCGACCGAGGTGACGGCGATCACGGCGACACCGTCGCCGATCTGGAGGCTGCGAGCGGAGGCGTAGAACGAGAAGATCGCCGCCGTAACGATGACCACGCTCCACGGGCTGAGGATGCCGACCGGTCCGCTTTCGAGGTCGCCCGAGAGCGCCTTTATCGCCACGTCTGAGATCCCGAACCCGAGCCCCGCGGCGACGCCGAGCAGCACGCCGCGCTGCACCGGGATCCGCTCGATCAGGTGGGAGAGGACCAGAAGCAGGCCGACGCCGACAGCGATGCCCTCGAAGACGATCATCCCCGCGAGGGAGTAGCCGGAGTGGGCCTCTCCTCCGTGCCCGCCGGTCAGCGTCAACAAGCTGAGCGAGGCCGCCACCACGCCGATCCCGATCCACTGGCGGCGACCGAGCTTAAAGCCGAAGTAGCGCTCCGCGAGCACCGCCAGGAAGACGAGGCCTCCCGCGAGCACCGCCTGGCCGATCGAGATTGGGGCGAGCGTGAGCGCGGCCACGTGCAGCGCGAACGCCACCGCCGCCACGCCCCAACCGATGCTCCACCACCTGGAGCGAAAGAGATCGGCCGCGCTGCGCAGTGGATGGCGCATGTCGACGTCCGGAGCGGCAACCGCCCCTCTGTGCTTGAACAGGAAGGCGAGATTCGTTCCCAGCGCGGACGCCAGCGCACAGATGAGGCCCACGCCGACGGCCAGCGAGACGCTGGTCACCGCGGGGCCGTCTTGCGAGCGTTCATCGGCACGAGTGCTACCGCCAGGGTGGGGGCCGTCTTCCACCAATCAAGGTACGCCGTCACGCGTTCGAGTGGGCCGGTTGCCGCGCCAGCTCCCGTCCCACACTGGGGCTGCGGTGCTAAGCGGCGCTCCCGCGTAACGCGAGATGCGCGCGGTACGCAGCCAGCCTTGCTCGCTTGAGTATCAGTGCCCTCCCGCGCCCATGCTGGCCTGAGCACCGCGTCGGCCGACTCAGACCTACAAATCGCGACTACTCGGCCTTGGCACACCAAGCGGGGTCCCGAGCTCTACAGTGCTAAGGCCCATGGCTCCAGACTCACGAGTCCCACGTGCCTCCGCAGGCTCGCGCGAGCGTCGGAGTTGGCTGAACGACGCCGGGAGCTCGCGACGGCGGCGGGGCAGCGATGCCGAGGCGTAATCAAACCCGTCGTACTACCCGCCTGCCGCGCCTCCTCGAGCGTGTCGTTCAGCAGCGCCGCGCTTCGGCGCCCGAGACCGAGCCCGAAGGCGAGCAAGCGGATCATGAGCAACGAATCCGGGCGCTGGAGGAGCGCATCGACGCCCTCGAGGCTCTGTTGGAGGGACTACAGGATTCGGTCCACCGCGAGGCCGTCCGTCGCACGCGTGAGTTCGAGGAGATCAACAGGAAGATTCAGCCCGCCGAGACGGCACGAACGCTGGGAAAGCATGCGCGCGAGCACGGGCTCTAGGAACACAGCCGACGGATCCACATCGGTTGACGCCTCTCCCGCGCCAGGGGCGCGGGCAACAATTGCGGCTCGCGCCGCCCCGAGTGACTTCACCGCCTTTGATGACGAGGTTTACCCGCTCCGCGACCGGCCAAGCTTGGATAAACGCCATATGGAGTACTCAACGGCCCAAATCCCCGCCCCGCCCGACATCTCAGCCTGGGCCTCCTTCGAGCTGGCGAAAAGCTTCGACGGGTGGCTTCAGGCGCGCGGTCTCGACTACCTCGATTTGGGGGAGGGCGACGAACTCGACCGCCTCCGCTCCGAGTGGCTTAGCAGGGATGGCGGCGAAGTCGACCGACTGCGCTCCGACTGGCTTCGCAGGGAGGGAGACCGAGCGCGGTCCAGCGGCTGAGGGCTCGGGCCGTTGCGCTCCTGGCATGGTTGCCGCAACCCGTTCTGAGTGAGGGAGCTTGGCGAGGCGAGGAGCAGACGTCGCCGCGACCCGCTCCGAGAGGGGCATCTCGACGGGCCGCCCGGCCCGGCCGACAACGACCTGTCCTGTGCCGGCCGGGCGAGGGACGCCCGCTACCGGTCCGTCAAACGGAAGTGGCCAGTGCCTTCCTCATCGTCGCGGACCTTGTCGAGGCGCCCCGCCTTCCGGGCCTGGTGAAATCCCTTGGCGAATTCGGGCTTTTCCACCTCCAACTTCTTCGCGAGGTCACCGCGGGTGAACTCGGCCTGGCCGAGGCCCTCCGCTGCTGCGACTACTTGGTCCGACGTGATTTGCTTAGGCATTGCCTGTCCTTTCGGGTTGGGTTTCTGTTCAGAGAAGTACCTGCGGGCGCGTAATGCGGCGCGATCAGTCCGGGCTCAACGACGCCAGGCAGCGCCTCGTAGCTCACCGCAGTCGGTCCGGTGCTCAGACGACGCGGGCTGGGAAGAGCCGGAAGTCCCCTCCCCGTCGCCTGTCGGCGAGGGAGGGTGCTCCTCGGTTGAACGATGGCTCCAGGGTGAATACCTCCGTGGC
>JBKPHA010000072.1:0-50828 GCA_046729615.1 Actinomycetota bacterium | reverse complement strand
GTCGACCCGGGTGACGCCGAGCAGCTGGAGTGCGTGCTCGACTTCCACTCCGAGGAGATCGCGGCGGTCATCGTCGAGCCGCTAGTGCAGGGCGCCGCCGGGATTCAGGTGCAGCCACCCGGGTACCTGCGGCGGGTACGCGAGCTGTGCGACCGTCACCATGTGTTCCTGATCTGCGACGAGGTGGCGACCGGGTTCGGCCGCACGGGCACGATGTTCGCCTGCGAGCAGGAGCGGGTCGCTCCCGACTTCTTGTGCTTGGGCAAGGGGTTGACCGGCGGATACTTGCCGCTCGCCGCGACGCTCACGACCGAGCGCGTGTACGAGGGGTTCCTGGGAGCGCCCGAGGACGCCCGGACCTTCTTCCATGGCCACACCTTCACGGGCAGCCCGTTGGCGTGCGCGGCCGCCCTCGCAAACCTTGATGCCTTCGAGGCGGAGCACACGCTTGTGCGGCTCCAGCCGAAGATCCGATTGCTGGGCGAGCTGCTGGGCGAGGTGGCGACGATGCCGGAGGTGGCCGAGGTGCGGGGCTGGGGCTTCATGGCCGGCATCGACCTGGGCGAGCACCACCCACGGGTCCGGCTTGGCCACCGCGTCGTGCTCGAGGCGCGCCGCCGCGGCGCGATCGTCCGGCCGCTCGGCGACGTCATCGTGCTGATGCCGCCGCTCGCGATCTCCCAGGCCGACCTTCGGCGGCTGGTGGACAACGTGGCGGAGTCGATTCGGGCGGCCTTCGCCGATGCCTACGGTGACCCGCCGTCCATCGAGTCGCTGCCGGACCCCGCCACCGAGGAGCTCGAGGTTCCGCGGGCGGCATAGCCGGGCGAGGCTGCACTTTGTTCCCTTAGAGGCAACAAACCGCAGCCTCGAGCACACGGCATGGCTTGGGCGCCCTACTCCTCGTACGGCTCGAAATCGGCCTTGCGGGCGCCGCAGACCGGGCAGAACCAGTCGTCCGGGATCTCCTCGAACGGGGTTCCCGGGGGGATGCCGCCGTCCGGATCGCCCTCGTCGGGGTCGTAGACGAACCCGCACGAGGTGCAGATCCAAAGCTGCGCGGTCTGCGTTTCGGCCGCCATCCGCCGCGAGATTAGCGGAGGTAGGGTGCTCGGGCGATGATCGCTGAGCCCCGGCCCGCCGCCTCGCTGATCCTGCTGCGGCGCGGCGGCAGGCACGCTGTCCGCGGCGTCGAGATCCTGATGGTGCGTCGAAGTCCCCGGGCGCGGTTCATGCCGGGGGTTTGGGTGTTTCCCGGCGGCACGCTCGACGCTGCGGACCCCGGCGGCGAGGAGGCCGCCCATAGGGCGTGCGCCGTGCGCGAGCTGCGCGAGGAGGCTGGGATCGAGCTTCCCGGCGACGCCGAGATGCTTCCATGGTCGCGCTGGATCACGCCGGAGCCCGTCCCCGTTCGCTTCGACACCCGTTTCTACGTCGCGCTTGCGCCGCCGCATTCGCCGCCGCGCCCCGATGGCCGCGAGACGACTGAGGCGGAATGGTTCGCGCCCGCCGATGCACTGGAGCGCCACCGCGCCGGCGAGCTCGATCTCGTCTTCCCGACGATCAAGCACCTGGAGTCGCTGCTCCCCTACCAGAGCTCCGACGAGGTGCTCGAGGCGGCCCGGTACCGCGAGATCGAACCGGTGCTGCCGCGCTTCGTGGGCGAGGGAACGGAGCGCCGGATCGTGCTCCCGGGCGAGCCCGGATACTGAGCAGGTAGCAGGGAGCATGTAGAACTGAGCAGCCGCAGGGAGCATGTAGAAGCATTTCCTCTCCCTGCTCCCTGCTACCTGCTCCCCTCTTCCCGCTTCCAACGTTCGGGGCTATGTTTCCGCCGTGACCGCCAGCCTGCCGCAGGAGGTCCGCGAGGCGTTCGCGAGCTTCATCACGTGCGAGTACGTGACCATCGGCTCGCATCAGCAGCCGATCGTGTGGCCGGTCATTCCGTACTACGAGAACGGCGCGCCCTGCATCGACGTGACGACGGGACTCGGCTATCCGAAGAAGGCGCTCGACGCGAAGCGCAACCCTCAGATCGCCCTGCTGTTCTCGGACCCGACGGGATCCGGGATCGAGTCGGGCATCAACGTGCTGATGCAGGGGATGGCGGATGTTGACGACCGCGATCTTGTCGCTAACCGCGAGCGCTACTGGCGGGAGTGCGCCGAGAAGCTCCCGGCGACCAAGGACACGTACCCGCCCAGGCCGATCCGCGGCCTGTTCGACTGGTACTTCACGAGGATCTACGTCCACGTGAGGCCAGAGCGGGTCTTCGTGTGGCCGAACGGCGATGTGGCGACCCCGCCCGACCTCTTCGGCGCCCATATGGACGAGGTGCGCTCCGGCCACAGCGAGGAGCCCCTCGAGCCCCTCGAGCCGGCGATCGGAGGCGACGTGGCCTGGGATCCGCGGATCGAGGAGCTCGAGCGCCGCTACGACAGCGCGGTTCTCGGCTGGGTGGCGCCGGACGGGTTCCCGCTCGCCGTGCGTCTCCCGGTGAGCCTCGACCGAACGGCCAGGCGGATCGCCCTGGGCGCCTCGCCGGCCGGGCTCCCGCTCGTTACCGGGCGGGCATGCGTCACGGCCCACAGCCACAGCCCGGACTTCACCTGGCGGGAGAACTTTCAGATCCGTGGGGATCTGGTGGAGACCGACAGCGGTTGGGCGCTCGTGCCGCGCAAGCTGGTGGGCGGCTTGGAGCTGCCCGACGAGAGTAACGCCGCTCGCTACAGGCGAAACGCCGCCAAGATGGTCCGCTTCTTCCGGACGGCGCGTCGCTACCGCAGATCGCAGCGAGCCTAGCTCGACGGAAACGGCTCGAGCCCGGCGTGCCACGGACCCGCGGGGTAGGTGTGGAGGCCCGACTCCTCGACCTCCTCCCGGATGCGGCTGAATAGTCGCCCCGCGTTCTTCAACGCCGACGTGAGTTCGTCGCGGGTGCGCTCGCGCAGCCGCCACAGGAACCAGAGCTGGCGCTCCGAGACGCCGAAGTCGACCTCGCCCGTGATCGTCGTGACCCACTCCAGGAACCCCGGGCTAAACGTCTCCCGAAGCGCCACCGGGTCGAACTGACTGGGGATGGTTGCCAGGAAGCGCCGGTTGAAGTCGATGCTCTCGAACTCGACCTTCCGCCGTGACGCCCGCTGCATGATGAGCTCCTCGGGCGTCCTCTCGATCGACTCGACATCGAACGGCGGCATCACCCTGGCGAGGTCCGGGACGTGCGACTTCGCGAGCACGGCGCCGGGAAGGACCGCCGTCGAGAACAGGCCCCCCTCCTCGTGCTCGTCGCCGTCGCACGAAGCGCCCCAGAACCCGTCGCTGAGCTCGCCGGTGATGCGGTTCGTCCCGCCCGGACACAGCGCAGCGGGCCCACCGGCTGGATTCAGCCCGCCGACCGGCTCATATCGAAGGCCGCGCTCCTTCGCATACGCCTGGACGGTCTCGGCCCAGGCCCGAGCCTCCTCCTTGGCGCTCACAGCGCCTTCCGGAAGAGCTCCTCGAAGTCCTCGGCCGCCGGCTCGCGCGCGTTGACGAGCGTGCAGGCGTCGCCCATCGCCCCCTCGACCAGCCGCGGGATGCCCTCCTCGGGCACGCCCACCTCGGACAGCCGCTGGGGAAGCCCGAGCCGCCCCGTCAGCGCGCGGACCCCGTCGGCCAGCGCCCTGCCCACGTCCGCACCGCTCCCCGGCGCCTCGACATCCATCACGTCGCAGATCACGCGATACCGGTCGGCGATCGCCTCCCCACCGGCTGCGTTGTACTCGATCACCCACGGCAGGTTGATGGCGTTCGCCACGCCGTGCGGGACACCGTAGTGGCCACCGCATGGATGCGACATCGAGTGGGTTGCGCCGATCGCTCCCGAGCCGCTCGGCTGGATGGCGAGGTTCGCGGCGATGAGCATGTTGCCGCGAGCCTCGACGGCCGAGGTGTCCGTCACCGCCCGCTCGAGGTTGTCGCGGATCATCCGGATCGCCTGGAGCGCGAAGGCGTCGCCGTGCGGGTTCCACTCGGTGGACACGTAGCCCTCGATCGCGTGGGTCAGGGCGTCCATGCCCGTCGCGGCGGCGAGCTGCGGCGGAAGCGTCGCGGTCGCGGCCGGATCGAGGATGGCGAGGCGCGGGTAGAGCGCGATGTCGCCGATCTCGACCTTGAGGCCCTCCGAGCGGTCCTTGACTACGGCTGCGAAGCTCGCTTCGGACCCGGTCCCGGCGGTGGTCGGGATCGCGCCGAGCGGCGCCAGCGGCAGCGGCTTGCCGAACCCGTCGCGCTCGCGGGGAAGCGTGAGAATGCCCTCCCACTCCCGCACGGTCCCGCCGTGCGTGAACAGCACATTGGCGGCCTTGGCGGTGTCCACGACCGATCCGCCCCCGACCGCGAGGAAGCTGTCGGCGCCCGCGGCCTTCGTCGCCTCGGCGCAGCTCGCAACCACCTCGGTGTCGGAGTCCTGCGGCACCGAGTCGAAGACCCCTGCGACCTCCAGGCCGCCGTCGCCAATGCCGGCCGACACCGCCTCGATCAACCCGGTTTCGCGGATGACCTCGTCGGTCACTATCAGGGGCCGCTCCGCCCCCTCCTTCGCGAACTCGAAGCCTGTGCTCTCGATCAGGTCCGCGCCCGCGATCACCCGCGTCGGGCAGGCGAACTGGTAGAAGGGCTTGAAGCCCGAGAGCTGGGCGCCGTTCGTCGCCACTCAGCTGACGTTCACGAGGTCGTGGCGGCCCTGCGCCTCGAGCTGGGCCTTGTAACGGGGGAACACCGGCTTCGTCAGCGGCACCAGCTTGAGGATCTTCGCGACAGGTCCCTTCGCCTTGATCTGCCCGCGCGCCAGGGCGACCGTGACGTTCACCTGCCCGAGCCAGAACTTGTGCGCGGTATCGGCCTCCATCGACATCGTCACATCCGGCCCCATGTCGGACTCGCCGAAATCCACTTCGCCCGGCTGGCCCTCCTGGAGACGGACCGTGATCACCGAGTCCGGATTGCGGAACTCGTAGCGGACGATGGTGTTGGCCTTGCGGAACTTCGGTGCCAGCTCCTCGTCCTCGCCGAGGTCCTCGAAGAGCTTTCCGATCGTGGCGTAGACCTCGTCGGCGTCCTTGAAGTACGGCAAGTCCTCTCCTCTCTCGCGTTCCGGCCGAGCGGCGCCCGACGTGTGGCGCGAATCCTATGGCGCGGGCGCCAGGGGCGATTTAGAAACGTCTTGGGAAATTGGGGCTGCTGGTGCTATCTCCGTCCCCAATTTCGCAAAAGCTCGCTAGGGCTCGGCGAACAGGTTCGGCGCCCGGCCACCGCCGAACCTGTTCGGGAAGTCGCCGGCGACGAAGCAGTTCGGGAAGTCCGACTCCGGCGGCTCGTTATTGACCTCGCCGCCGCTCGGCTTGCAGTCGAAGTTCGGGAAGATCGCGTGGCGGTTGGCCTGGTGGTTGGCCAGGGCGTTCGGCTGCGGGTAGCCGTTGCCGCGGTTGGTTGGCGGCCGCGTGGGATAGATGGAGAGGCTCTCCGGGCTCGCATAGGAGAGCTGGCGCAGTCCGTGGAGCGGCGCGGGCTGGTTTGGCTTCGTCGTGCTGAGGGCCAGGGTGTCTGCTTGGCTCGCTGGCGGCCCGGTCAGGAAACTGGTGATATCGGTGCGGTAGAAGCCGAGGTAGCGGATCACGGGGTTCAGGTTCGCCAGGAACGGATCGAGGGCGTCCAGGACCGGGCGCACCCCGGTCAGGACCCGCCGCGTAGCAGGAAGTCCCATCTTCGCGACGTGAATCAGCGGCCTCAGCTTGATGAACAGCGACCTCAGGTGCGGGGAGAGCCGCCGGACGGACCGCAGCGTAGGCGAAATGTCGTTGGCGACCGGCAGGAGCCTTTGGATCAGCGGCCGCGTGTTCGCCTGGAACTTGTCGAGACGCTCGAGCGTCAGCCGCGACTCGTGCTCGAAGAACGGCAGGACGCGGATGGTCTCCGCGAGCGCCCGGTCGCGCTGGGCCAATGCCGCAAATGTCCGGTTCGAGTTCACGATCGCGCCGGCGAGCTCCTGGTTTCGCTCGTTAAGGGCGTCGAATACGGTGCCGGTGTCGCGAATCAGCCCCTGGAGCGCGGTCTTTTGGGAGCGCAGGACCTTGAGGATGTTGGTCGCGTCGGACAGGAACGGGCCGAGATTGCCGAACGAGTCGTTCAGGTCGACGCTGCGGCCGTTGACCGCGACGGCGGCGTTCGCCTGCCAGCGCTGGAAGGCCTCCCGTGTGCGCTTGTCCAGGGCATTGAAGATCTCGTCGATCTGCGTGGCGTCCTTGGTCTGGCCCACCCCCAGCGTCCCGCCTTCGGGAATCGCATGGGCCTGCTCCGCGCCGGTGTCCGAACCGCCGCCGGAGGGTCCGAGCGAGACCGGCTCACCCGGGTTGGTGCCCGAGGTCAGCTCCACATAGGTCTCGCCCAAGAGCGTCTTCTGGCGCAGGATGGCGCGGGCGTCGGAGTTGATCGGCGCGAACTGGGGATCGATCTCGATCGTCGCCTCGCTGGTGTCCTGGCCGTGCACGCGCTCATCGGATGGTGCGAGCTGGATCGTCTTGACCTTGCCCACGGATACGCCGCCGATCCGAACGTCGGACTCCGTCGCTAGCTGCGTCGCCTCCGGGAAGTACGCGGTGATCTGGTAGCTCTTCGGCTTCAGCGGGATCGGTCCGCCAAAGGCGATCCACAGGAACAGGATCAGGCCGAAGCACGACAGCGCGAAGCCGATCGCGACGAGGATCCGGCCGAGCGATGGCGCCTGCTTCTGCATTACGTGATCACCCTCCTACGGCTCCCAACGGGCATGCGGTCATGTAGACCGCGCCGAATGGGGTGACGGCCGGCGCCAGCGGCGACGATTCGAGGACGTTCAGGACGTTCTTGCAGCTCGCGGTGAAGTAGATGCGCCGGAAGACGCCGTTCGCATCCTGGTTTTGGAACACCGTGTTCCCGATGTGGCTGAGCCATGCCGCCCAGTAGAGGTAGCCCTCGTCCCTCTGCTTGCCGTTCGGCTGCGGGCTGCACTGGCCGCCTGGGCAGCCTTCGGCCCCGTGCGGGTTGTAGGCCGCCATGTTCGCGAGCCGGTTGGTCTCCTTGCCGAGGGTCGTCAGCTTCGGTGCGGCCCTCGAGTACCGCTGCGCCGCGACCCGAAGCGGCGGCAGGTCCGGCCGTGCGGCGCGCACGAACGGGCGGATCTGGTTCTTGATCACGGGCGTCGCCGATCGCGCCAGGTCACGCACCGACGCGTTCAACTCGTCCAGATGGCGGGCGAACGGCCGAAGCGAGTTGACCGCCGGACCCAGAACGTGCGCGAAGTGGTTGACCTTGCCGAAGGTGTTCGTGCCGGTCTTGAGCGTCGACGGCAAGAGCTGGGTCGCGCGCTGTACGTCCGGGTCTTGGGCGCCGATCGCGCTGAGGGCGTCATTATTGGCGCGGATAAACGAGACGACGTCGCCGCGGTGCCTGCCGATCTCCTTCGTCAGCACGCCGAGCTTGTGGACCAGGTCCGCGAGCTGGTGGCGGCGCTGCGCGACCATGGAGTTCAGGCGGTCGAGGTCGCGGTTCAGGGGGCCGAGGCTGCCAAGCAGCTCGCCCAGGTTCTTGCCCTGGCCCTTCAGGCCCTCGCCGGCGCCGATCAGGAGCAGGCGCAGATAGGCCTGCGTGTCGCCGTCGAGCGCGGATAGGATCTCGTCGAGGTTGACGTCCGGGGCGGTGTTCTGGACCGGGACCAGTCCCCCGTCCGTGATCTCCCCGGCCTTCTTGGTGCCCGGGTCGAGCTGGAAGAACATGTCCTGAAGGCCGGTGCGCGGCCGCAGCAGGATCGTCGCGTCCTTGTAGATCGGGAGGTACTGGCGGTCGATGCCGAACGTCACCACCGCCCTGCCGTTCTCGAGCTGGACGTCCTCGACCTGGCCGACCTCGACGCCCGCGACGTTGATCGTCTGGCCCTGCCCGGCCACGACCGCCTGCGCCGATGAGAATTCCGCCTTCAGCTCGAACGGCTTGGACTCGAGGATCGGGATCCTCAGGCGCTGCTGCTGGACGATGATGTACGTCGCCACGAGTGCGACGACGAGGAGGACCAGGATCGCGATGAAGTCCCGCAGGTGCTTGCGGATCGCGGTCACTTCGAGGCCTCCTGCTTCTGCGCGGCCCGCAATTGTGACCGGAGCTGTGGGTCGGACTGGGCCTTGGAGTGCAGCCAGTCCTCGGTCGCCTTCGCCACCAGGGCGTCAGCCTTCGACTCCTTCCCGCTTGCGGCCAGTTGCTGGGCGTTGGCATATTCCTTCGCGAACTCGCTTGACGCGTCAGTAAGCGCCTGCAGATCGGACGACCGCTTCGCGCCGAGTGGAAGCGGGACGCCGCTCACGGGCTCCTGCTGCGGCGCGGGACCGTTGGACGCCTGGAGGTTCGGCGGCTGCTGGCGCTCGCAGGACGCGTCCGGTCGGAACGGTGTCTTTGCGGAGTCCTGGTGGCCGAACGCAAGGCTCGGCTGCGATCCCAGGAGCTGGCTCTCGGCGAAGCCGACGAACGGAACCTTCTGGCTCGAGGCCTGGACGTTCTCGATGATCTGGCCCCCGGTCCCCGAGAGGGGTCCCGGGAAAACCGGCGTGTTGACGCCGCCGCCCGCCTCCACCCGGATGTACTGGCCGTTGGCGTCGCCAGAGCGGCTCTCCCCGCCGATGCCCACGAGCCCGTAGCCCGTCTCCTCGGCCACCGTCGCCCGGTGCGTGCCGGCGGCGTCGGTGACCGTGGGCGGCGGGAAGTTCGAGTCGGGAATGCTCGAGTTCGACCACGGGATGATCACCTGGTTGAAGCAGCTCGCGAGCGCCCGCGACTGGTGCAGGAACGGGATCGTCCGGTGGGCGAGCTTCGTCAGGTTCGGGATCGTGTGGCGCAGGTCCTGGCTCAGGCCGCGGAGCTCGCGCTCGCGCACCAGCTCCCGGATCTGGTTGAGCAGCGGCGTCGCGGCGTCGAGGGTCTGCGGCGTCGAGCGAATGCCGGGCAGCGCCTCCCGGGCGAACGCGCGGAGCGGCGGGAACGAGTGGTCGAGCGCCGCCAGCGCCGGACGCCCGGCCTCGAGCAGTCCCGGGAGCCGGGCGATCGCCTCCGACAGCGCCTTGTTCTGGGCCGCGAACGACCCGGTGACGACGCGCAGGTTGGTGACGAGGTCCTGGAGCCCCTGCTCGTCCTGATCCAGCGCTTGGACCGTCGAGTCGAGGTCGCGCACCAGGTTCGACAGGTCATGCGGCTGCGTCCCAAGGAGCGCCTGGTTGACAAGTGACGTGTACTTGAAGGCGCCCGGCGACGTCCGGTAGAACTCGCGGAACCCGGCAGCGCCCCCGTACTTGATGAGCGCGTTCCCGAACTCCTTCAGGAAGATCTGCAGGTCCCTGCGCACCCCGTATTGGAGGGTCGTGAGGACCTGGTCGAGCTGGACCGACGCCGAGGTCTGGGTGACCGGGAACACGTGGTCCGATGGCGCCTCGGGCGACTCCGGGCTGCCGGGATTGACGTCCACGAACAGGTTGCCCTCCAGGAAGAGCCTGGGTCGCAGCTTGAAAGTCGCGTCATCCTTGATCGGGCGGCCCTCGTCGGAGATCTCCATCGTCACGATCGCCGCCTGAAGGCCACTCGCGCCGCCGGTTCCGCTCGGCGGCTTCGTCGAGGCGGAGATGGTGTTGCCGCCGTCGACGCCGCCGCAGGCTGGATTGTTATTCGTGCATCCTTCGACGCTGGTCACCTCGCCGACGTTGACGCCGGCGATCCTGACCGGGCTGTTGGGACGGATGTTCTCGGCGGTCGTGAAGACGGCCTTGATCTCGTAGCCGTGGGACCAGGGCAGCTTCTTCGTGTATGCCAGGTACGAGCCCACCGCGATCACGACCAGCAGGATCAAGCCAACGATGTGGTTGGGAACGCGCTTGTGCTGTCCCGCTCTCATGGCTGGTGCGAGGCGATCCGGGTGTCCTTGAGGACGCGGTGGCCGTTCCGATTGAAGAAGACGTCGGTGACGCCGCGGGAGCCCGGCAGGTTCGCGAGCACCTGCGCCGGGCTCGATCGAGGCTGGCCTGGCGCGCGGAAGTCGCCGAGCGGGTAGCCGGTCTGCCCCGGCTGGCAGTCCGGGTATTCATGGTAGTTGCGCGAGAAGCCGGATACGCCGAGCTTGCCGGCGTAGCGTCGCACCACGCCGTTGGGCTGGCCGGTGGGGGCGTATGAGTTGCCGTGGAGGATCGGGATCTCGTGGGGCGCGAAGATGTCCGGCGGCAGATCCTGCAGGGGATCGCCGCTGGTCGCGTTCGTGCGGCCGTTCGCCTGAATTCCGGGAGTGAAGACTCCCCCGCCGTTCAGCGGGCCCTGCACGAGCATGCCCTCGGTCGGTCCGACCGTGCCGCCGACCAGTGCGATCCGCTGCTGGAATCCCACCTGGTCGCGCTCTGACAGGTGCTCCGGCAGGAACGTGAACCAGTAGTTCCAGTAGTTGCACACGGTCTGCGCCGGCGCGACCCACTGCGCGAGGGGCTTGGCTGTGTCGAACGTCTCCCGCAGGCGCTGGAGGCTCGTCTTCGTCGACGGCTGCTGGACGAGCTTCTTGAGTGACACCATCACGCCGCGCAGCCTGTGGTTCAGTGGCGGCGTACGGTTGAGGACCGGCGTGCCGATCCTCACCGCCTGGTTGAGGGTTGGAATCGCGACCCGCAGCTGGCGGGCGCCGGGGTTGAGGCGTCGCGAGAGCTCGCTGAACTCGGCCAGGAACGGGCGCTCGCGGCGGAGCAGGGACGGGCCCTGGGTCAGGAGCGGCGCCCCCTCGGAGATGGCGGCCCGCAGCGCCTGTGGGTCGGAGGAGATCGCCGCGAACGCCACCGATGCGTTGCCGAAGAGCTCGGCCTGCTGGACTGCGACGGGGGCGACGATGCGGGCGGTGCGCCCAAGCGCCTCGAAGAACCGACTAAGCCGGGTGCTGGGCTTCGCGAGAACCTCGGAGACGGGCTTCAGGTTCAGGAACAACGGCTCGAGCGCGGAGATCGCCTCGTTCAGCGACGCGCCGCGGCCCGCGAACGCGTCGCCGTAGCCGATCAGGTTCTTGCGGACGTTGGTTCGGGTGCGGGTGTTGAACGTGTCGTTGATGGCGTCGAATTCGGTCTGCTTCTGGAAGCAGCCGTTCTTCGCCGACTCCGGAATCGAGGACGCGAAGGTTGCTGGGTCGGTCGGCAGGCGGCAGCTGCCGGAGTCGTCGAGGCCGTCGAAGACGTATCCCTCGGGAGCCGGCTTGCCGACGCCGCGGGTGATCTCCAGGTACTTGAGCCCGAACGTGGACCTGTAGCGCACCCTGAAGATCGAGTCCTCCGGGATCGGCGAAGCCGACTTGTCGAGCTTCAGGTTGAGCTCGGCGGCCACGCAGCAGGTCTGGCTGGCGGTGTTGCTCGCCCGGGTCGCTGTGCCGAACGGCGCCCCCTGCTCGGTCCCGGAGTTGGCGACCTGGCTGGGGCTTACCTTGGTGATGTCGATGGACTCGACCACCCCCACCCGGGTCCCGCCGATCCGCACCTCGTTGTTCTTTACGAGCCGAGCGGCATTCGGGGCGGTGACGGAGACGCGGTAGGTCGGCACGAATGGCAGGCCGTTGTTCGCGTTGTAGGCGAGGAAGACCGCGACGATCACGATCAGGGTTGTGACCGCCCCGACCATGGTCGGCGAGGCTGCGATCGCCTGGAATGGGCCCTGGCCTCGTCTCATGGCGCGAATAGGTAGTTCAGGAGGTGGTCTGCCTCGTTGCCGACCTGGCCGACGGCGCCGCCGGCATCACGGGTGTGTTGACGGAGGTTTCCCCTGACGTCCGGGGGATGGTTCTTCCCACCGATGCCGAGGATGTCGCGCAGGCGCTTTCCGGTTTCTCCATTCGTGCCCGTCCCGGGTGGGCCGGAGGGCGGAGTCAGGCCGGTCGTCCCGGTCGGACCGGTGGGGCCTGTCGGCCCTGTGGCGCCGGTCGCGCCCTGACCTGTGCCGGACCCTGCCGTGCCGCCGGCCGACGGCCCTGCGGCGCCGCGCCTCGAGGCGGCGCCGGAGCCAGCCGGATTGCAGAGCGAGAGATCGGTGGAGCCGCTCGGACAGACCGATGGGTCATACGGAGGCGACCCGATGTTCTGATTGATGCCGGGCTGCGTGGGGCCGAGCCACGCGACGCAGGCGTTGGCGTTGTTAATGCTTGTGGTCGTCCCGCTGCCGTGCTTGTTGGGGACGCCGATCGTGTGGTTTCCGGGGGGCGGGACGTTGTCGGCCGGATTGTCGCCGGCGTTGTAGCTCTGGGTGCACGGGCTGGCGCCCACGTCGAAGAGGCTGAAGTGCAGCAGGTGGCCATACTGGTCGAACTGGTTCAGAGCGCCGGTCTGGTAGTAGGCGTAATTCAGGAGGCCCTCGAACCCGGTGTAGCCCATCGTGTTCTTGGTCCCCGCCTTCGTGCCGGTTCGACCCGTGTCCTTCGCCGCCCGACGGTCGATCTCAACCGCCCGCTTCGGCGTATCCAGGTCGAGCAGGAACTTGTCGAGCGTGTTGACCGCGGGATAGGCGTTCTTGCCCGACTTCGCGAGGGCCTGGATCTCGTCCTTGCCCTGGATCAGCGCAGGGCGCCCGACGACGGCCGCCTTGCCAAGGCTCGTCAGGGACCGGTTCGCCGCGCTGTTGAACGCCGGTAGCTTCAGCGCCAGCGTGTTCAGCCCCGGGGCGGCGAGCCGGAGGTTGTTCAGCAGGGGTGTCTGCGCATCGGTGAGGCTGCCCAGGCTCGCCAGTGTCGGGCGCAGCTGGGCGAGGAAGTTGTCGAGGCGGTCGAAGTCCGTGGAGAGGTCGGCGCGGCGCGAGGCGGCAATCGCCGCCGTGTCGCGGGCGTGCTGGATGAAGTGGATGATGTCCTGGCGCCGGTTCGCGAGCTGCGTGACGATCCGGTCGGCGTTGCCGCTCAGGTCGCGAATCGTCCGGTTCTCGTCCGCGAGTATGCGGAGGGCGGCCTCGAGCTTCCTCAGGGCGGGGGATCCCAGGCGGATCGCCTGGTTCAGGTCCTTTGGGTTGCCGGCGAGCGCGGTGCCGAACTCGTTGATCAGCAGCGCCAGGCGGTCCTTGTACGGCTCGCGCAGCGTGTTCTGGAGGAGGTCCGGCTGGACGGTCTCCGAGACCTGGCTGGCGGGAATCGTGCCGCCGTCCGGCAGCAGCGGGCCCTTCGGGTTGCAGGTCAGGAAGTACTCTGCGATCAGCGACTGCGGCTGCGATGCGCAGCGCGTCTGCTTCCCCAGCACGCCGAGCGGCCCCGAGGTCTCCACCGTTAGGTCGGCGCGCTTCTGCGGCGTGATTCCCAGGTCGGTGACCGTCCCGGCGTTGACGCCCGCGATCCGTACGTTCGACCCGTTGACGATGCCGAACGCGTTGTACATCTGGATGTGGTACGTGTGGGTGTCGTCGGCGCCCGCGAGGGAGGTGAGCCAGGCGGCGAGGGCGGCGAGCAGGGCTGTCAGGAGCGCGATTCTTCTCATGGTCCAAGCGGCACCTGGGACGGATCGCACGCGAGCGTGCCGTTGTCGGTGAACGGGGTCGAGTTGTCGCCGGGGTCGCGCTCGTTGGCGCCGGGGCAGCGGGCGTTCTTGCCGGTGCCGCCGATGTTGGCCATCTGGACGATCGGCGACAGGGGGTCGGCGAAGCCACTCGGGAGGCCGATGCTGAATGCGTTGAAGGTCGTG
Source organism: Actinomycetota bacterium (assembly GCA_046729615.1). Classification (GTDB taxonomy): domain Bacteria; phylum Actinomycetota; class Thermoleophilia; order Solirubrobacterales; family 70-9; genus AC-56. The sequence continues at coordinate 37,098 of JBKPHA010000072.1, read as the reverse complement.
CTGATGCGGCCGATGCCGCCGTTCGCGTCCTGGATTCCGGAGGTGCCGAAGTCGTTGAACCAGCCGACGAGCTCCGGGGTGTAGGCGCGGAAGAAGGCGAGGTTGGGAAGGCCGTTTCGAAGCGAGCACACCGACTCCCCGAAGGCCCCCTGGGTGAAGTTCGAGTCGGCGGCCTGCCGGTAGTCGCTGGCTGGATTCTTGCCGCAGTGCGGGGAGCCCGAGCCGATCGCCGCCCGGGCCAGCGGCACCGCGTCGCGGCTCAGCTCGATGAGGTCGTTTTGCCGCCCCGGCCTGCGGATCGTCTTCTCGAGGTCGGCGATCGTGGGAACGGCGCCGTGGGCTGCCCGGCGGAAGGTGTGGAAGAAGGGCCCCAACCTCTCGGCGACGGGCTTTGCGGCGTTAACGAGAGGGTCGAGGTCGCCGAGGGTGGCTCTTAGGTTGACGAAGGTGGTATTCGCCTGGCGCATGAAGCCGGGGAGGCGAACCAGGGCCTCCTTCAGTGCGGTGGATTGGGACGCGATCGCCCCCATCATCAGGTTCGCGTTGTGGACCAAGAGCGAGATATCGGAGGAGCGCTGCGCGAGGGCGCCCGAGAGGTGGGAGGTATCGATGATCAGACGCTCAAGCCGAGGGGTGTCGCGGGTCAGCTCGCCGAAGACCTGGCGCGAGGTGGAGAGGAACGGGTTCAGGTACCTGAAACCCCGATTGGCCTGCTTTCCCACCCCCTCGTAGGAGAGCTCAAAGCCCTCGATCACATGCTTGAAGTTCTTGATCGTGCGCGCGTTTAGGGTGTTGAAGAGCTGGTCGAGGTCGACCTCGGAGGTGGTCTGGGATTCGGGCAGGGTCGAGCCCGAGGGAAGCTCCCGGCCCGCGGAGGCGGGGGGCGGGAGGTCGAGCTGGACCTGGCGGTTTGCGATCCCAGAGAGGGAATAGGAGCGGATCGTCGCCGTCGTTCCCTCCCTTAGGGGGGCGTAGGGGTCAGAGACGGTGAAGGTGACGAGGGCCTGGCCGTGGTCGCCCAGGGCGATGTCCTTGACCGAGCCGTTGGGAACGCCGGCGACGACGACCTGGGAGCCCTTGACGAGCTGGCTCGCGTTCTGGAATTCGGCGGTGATCTCGTACTCGCTGCCGCCGCGAAAGAGGAGCAGCGCGACGGCGACCGCGGCCACCATCAGCGCCACGATGGCGGCGATCCGTCCCACCGCTGAAGACCTGGTCAATGTCTTTTGGTCCTCTCCATCCCAGACCGTCCGCGGCTCCCTCCACGCACACGTGAAGCTTTCGCTAGGCCAGCCGAAATGTCAAAGGAGAACCCTATGTTGCCGCGGCCTTTCATGCACGAAAAAAGCGCGGTGTTTCTTTGACTCCTTGTTAAGCCGGTGTCGGGGACCGCGATTCGGTGCCCGAAATGCACGACATAGCCGCGAAGCCGCCGCCCGATGACACGAACGAGGCGGCGCGGTTATAGGTCTCAGACGTAGCCCGATGGGAACTAGCCGCTCGCTGCGAACCGGCTCGCCACTTCCGACCAGTTCACGACGTTCCACCAGGCGTCGATGTAGTCCGGGCGGCGGTTCTGGTACTTGAGGTAATACGCGTGCTCCCAGACGTCGACGCCGAGGAGGGGCGTCTGACCGTCGGAGATCGGGGAGTCCTGGTTCGCCGTCGAGACCACGGCAAGCCCGGAGCCGTCGTGCACCAGCCAGGCCCAGCCGGATCCGAAGCGGTTAACGCCTGCCGTCTTGAGCTCGTCCTTGAACGAGTCGAACAACCCGAAGACGTCGTCGATCGCGGCACCCAGATCGCCCCCGGGCTCGCCGCCTCCATCGGGGCTCATGATCTGCCAGAAGAAGGTGTGGTTGGAGTGCCCGCCGGCGTTATTGCGCACCGTGGTGCGGATGTCGTCCGGAAGCTGGTCGAGACTGCTGAGCACCTCGTCGACGTCGGCTTCCGCCCACTCCGTTCCCTCGAGCGCGGCATTGGCCTTGTCGACGTAGGCCCGGTGGTGCTTGTCGTGGTGCACGCGCATCGTCTGCTCGTCGATGTGCGGCTCGAGCGCGGCGTAGTCGTACGGAAGATCGGGGACCGAATAAGCCATCTGACCGCTCCTTCGTCGCTGTGCTTGGTTGGAATTCAGACTATCCGGAGATTCTGGGCGGTGACTTCGTCACCGTAGTTGCACGCTCAGGCGGCGAGGCCGCCGCAAGGAATTCCTCGCGAAAGCCCAGGCGCCAGGTCGGGTACATCGGCTCCCACCCGAGCTCCCGGCGCGCTTTGGCGTTCGAGGCCCCTCGCAGGCCGATGACCATCCGCGCGGCGGCGCCGCCGAGCAGGCGGGCGACGACGCCGGGCACCTTCCAGGGACGCTTCGCGCCGAGCGACTCCGCGTATACCGGCAGCCACTCCGCCACGGTTGCAGGCTCGCCATCGACGACGTTGTAGATGCCGGGATCGCCACGCTCGCAGGCGATCACGGTGGCTCCGGCGGCATCTTCTGTGTGGATGAACGAGAACAGGCCGTCGCTCCCGCGGATGATCGGAAACCGGCGCCTTCGGACCATCTCGGCGATGCTGCCATCGCGGGCGTAGTACGTCCCGGGGCCGTAGAACCACCCGTAGCGGAGCACCAGGCCCTCGATCCCCACCGCGTCGAGGACGGCCCGCTCATGGGAGACGATCGCCCGCACGCCGTCGCCGAACGGCGGCGCGGCATCGGTCCATGGCCGGCCCTCCTCGTCCTTGACCATCTCCCCCTCCGGCGCATAGAGGAAGGCGATGCTCTGGGTGACGAACCGCTTGGCCCCAGCGTCGGTGGCCGCTGCGAGCAGGTTTCCGCCTCCGACCGTGCGGATCCGATTGGTGGGCGCGTAGAACCGCTCGTCCAGCTTGCGCGTGTCGTAGTGGCGCGGGAGCCTCGTGAGCTCATTAACGATCGCCTCCGGCCGAGCCGCCCCCACCGTCTCGCGGAGCGCGTTCGGGTCAAGCGCGTCGCATACGACCGCCCGCCCTCCGGCCTCCTCGATCGGGGGCCGCCCGGCCGCGCGACTGGTCATCCCGACCACCTCGTGCCCCGCACGGACAAGCTGGCGCACGAGCGGCCGCCCGATCACGCCTGAGGCGCCGGCGACGAGCACCCTCATGCCTGAAAATCTGGTCGGCGGACCGCTGGGTCCACCACGCTCGCCGCGGTCATGCCGGCTCGGACTGCCCCGCCTCGCGCCAGGTCCAGCGGCCGGCCGCGCTTCGCTCGGCCACGATCTCGTCCTCGATCGGTGGATCGTCCTCCTGGTCCCGGCAGCCGGTCGCGGCGAAGCAGCGGATGCGGACACGATCGGCGCTGGCGTCGATGCGCAGGAAGCTCTTGAACATCGGCGGCTCGTTGATATCGAACCACAGGGCAAACAGGGGGTGTAGCGGCCCGCGAGCCCGGCCCGGGAGCGGCAGGATGCGCTCGGCGGCGCGGCGCGCGCGGTCGCTCAGGACGACCTCGTCGTGGCGGCGCCGGGGCCCGATGCCGAGCTGCTCGCCCAGATAGATCGCCGCCTCGTCCGGGGAGATCTCGAAGTATCCTCGGCCGAAAGCGAGCTTGCGGTCGTAGAGGCGACTGAAGAGCGCCAGCGAGTCGCCGCGACGCGGGTAGCAGACGAAGTCCTGCTCGTCGACGCCGGGCAGCCGGACGCGCGGGATGTCGTGGGTCGGATGCATGAACGCCCCGCCGCCCCCCGCGACGATGTACTGAAGCGTCCGCCCGTCCTCGAGCCGGGTCGGATAGCGCTGATAGTTGTGGATGTCACCCCCGATTGTGGCGATATAGCCTGAGTTCGGATCGCGAACGACCTCATCGACCGTTCCGCCGCCCTCGATCGAGCCGGGGTGGTACTCGCCGTCCACATACAGCGGCTTTCCGGTCAGGAGGATCTTCGCCCGGCTCGGGTCGCGGGAAACCTCGCGGAGCCAGCTGCCCTGGTCGCGATCGAGGCAGCCGAGGATTCCGGTGTCGATGCCAACGATCCGCACCGGATCGGTATCGATGACCCAGTAGGGCGAGCGCTGTTCCGAGCGCTGGCTGGGGAGCGGGCGCCAGGAGGAGCGGACGCCCGCCTGCGCCGGGGTCGGGGGGTCCGGGCGACGCCAGAGCAGGCGGTGCAGCGCCTGCTTCCAAGCTGGTTGGTCGATGGCGTAGGTGAAATCCGGCGACGCCATCCCAGCGACGCGGCAGAGGTGATACATGAAGCCATGCAGCTCGTCATACCAATCGTGATTGCCCGGGATCGCGTAGATGGGGGACGGGTACTCGCGATACGGGCGATAGAACTTCTCTTCGTACTCGTTTGCGTTCCCGGCCGGGTAGATGACATCGCTCATGATCACCGCGAAGTCGGTGCCCTGCCACGTCGCCTCCAGCGGGGGAATCGTGGCCCACTGCGACGCGTCGCCCTCCCCGGGATCGCCGATCACCATGAACGAGACATCCCCCCGGCCGGTCCGGGCGATCAGGCGCGGATCGCGCTCGCCGTTCGCGGCCTCCTCGACCGCGCGCATCCAGGCCCGACGGAGGTCGTTCACGGGATCTCCCAGCCGCCGGGCCAAGACATCGTTGCGGGCATCCCACAGCATCCGCGGCTGAAGCCACGAAAGTGGGCGCCTGGCCGGGACGAATGCCTGAAACCGTCCCGCCGAGCAGACCCATCCCGCGCCCTTGAGCGACTCGCGGGAGTTCGGAACGGCGCCTGTCGCCATCTGCGGCGACCCTACTTCCGGCGGCGGTTGGCCGCAACCGGCGACCGAGCCGGGCTTGCATCGGGCCACGGTGACTGGTACGAGTACGCGGAGACCTTCGGGCACGCAGGGAGAGCACTTCGACGCGGTCGTCGTCGGATCGGGCCCAAGGCACAGCGCTGCTACGACACGCGGCCCCCCTGCCCCCTCGCTATTCCGTGCTAGGCGAAGATAGCGCGGTATAGCGGCGACTCGCATCCTCGCCAGCGTTCGGCGACAGGCTGTAGATTCGGCTCGGGCCCGTGATCGTCGATCTGCACGCTCACTACCCGATGCACCTCGTGCCCCACGCGAGGGTCAGGCTCTTGCGGCTTCTGCGGTCGCGTGGCGAGCATCGACGGCTGCGCGAATGGCTGCGCGCGCTCCTGGTGGGCCTCGCCAGCCTGTTCGCGAACTACCGGTCGCTGTTTTCCGGACCTCGGGTGCGCATGAGCTTTATGCGGGCCGGTGGCGTCGGCGTCGCCCTGTCGGTCCTCTACTCGTTCTTCGACGAGGTCGACGTCGGCAAGGGACCGCAGCCCCGCCCCGGGTATCTGGAGTCGATCGCCGCCCAGATCAAGGTCGTTGAGCAACACATCGCCGAGCATCACGCCGATGACGCTGTGGTCGTCCGCAATCCGCGGGAGCTGGACGCCGCGGAGCGCGCCGGAAAGCTGGCGCTGGTGCACTGCGTCGAGGGCGGCTTTCATCTGGGACCGGCACCGGCCGAGGTGGAGGCGGCGGTCAGACGACTTGCTGACCTCGGCGTCGCCTACATCACTCTCGCCCACCTGATCTGGCGCGGCGTGGCAACCGACGCTCCGGCGCTGCCGTTCCTCAGCGACGAGGAGTACCGGCGCTGGCTGCCGCAGCCTGATGAGGGTCTCTCGGAGCTGGGACGCGCGGCGGTCGAAGCGATGGTGCGCGAGGGAGTCCTGATCGACGTCTCACACATGAGCAAGCGCTCGCTCGACGACACTTTCGCGGTCCTCGACCGGCTGGACCCCGAGAAGTCGGTCCCGGTCGTGGCCACACACGCCGGCTATCGGTTCGGGTCGCAGGAGTACATGCTCTCGGCCGAGACGCTTCGTCGCATCGCCGAGCGCGACGGCGTCGTGGGGCTCATCTTCGCCCAACACCAGCTCTGCGACGGCCTCGACATCGGCGCGCCCCGCTGGCTCGGCCTTCCGATCCCGAGGCTGCCGCGATTCGGCGATTCCTTGGCGATCCTATGTCGCCATATCGACCGGGTCCACGAGGTCACGGGCTCACATCGCCACACCGCGATCGGCTCCGATCTCGACGGCTTCATCAAGCCGACGCTCGCGGGCCTCGAGGACATGCGCGACATGGCGGGGCTCGAGCGGGCGCTTCGAGAGCGGTACGGCGAAGCGGATGGCGATCTCATCTGCTCCGGCAACGGATTGCGCCTCCTGACGTCCTATTGGCGCGGATCAATCGACCGCGAGGAGGCATGAGGGAGCGATGAACAACGACGAGCTCCTCGAGCGCTTCAAGCCGCAGCTTCGCTACGACTCGAACGAGGCTTTCTTCGCCGACTCGGCCGCCGAGTGGACCGACAACCCGCCGAATTCCCTGCGCCGGGCGCGCAACGACGATCGGCTGGGGGAGCTACTCGCCGCGGCGCGGCCCGAAGCCGCGCAGGCTCGGCTGGACCTTGACTTCCTCGGCAAGTCCCGTTACGGGAACGCCGCCGAGGTCGAGCCAACTGACGTCATCGGCTGCTCACGCCGCGACTACCGCGACCAGTATGTGGCCCTCCGAAGCGACCGCAGCTACGCCAACCGGATGTACGGGAGGGCCAAGGAGGACCGCGGCCGCCTGTGGCTTCAGTACTGGTTCTTCTACTTCTACAACGACTATCAGCTCGCCGGGGGCTTCGGCCTACACGAGTGCGACTGGGAGATGATCCAGTTGCGCATCTCCGAGGACGGCGAGGATCCAGACCTCGCCGTGTATGCCCAGCATCGCTGGGCCGAGGTTGCGCCGTGGGATGAGGTCGAGAAGCTCGAGGGCCAGCCGCAGACGCCGATCGTCTACGTCGGCCGTGGCTCACACGCCGCCTACTTCCACTCGGGCTCTCACGAGACCGAGGCCTGGTACGACCTCGCCGACGGCAAACGAAAGACGCCCGAGCTCGAGCTCACCGTCCTCGGCGAGGACGAGCCCAGATGGGCGGCATGGCCGGGGGTCTGGGGAGGGACCCGCGCTCGTATCCCCGGGCTGGAAACTGGCAGCCCAACCGCGCCTTGCCGTCATCAGCAGTGGGAGCATCCGGCGGCCCTCCTAGAGCAGGCGCGAACCGTCAGGCGAAGCGCTGCAGCCGCCCCTCCATCGGTCGAGGTCTCGCGCGCGAACGGATACCTCGAGCTCAAATACGACTTCCGCAAGGACGTCGGCAGAAGGCCCGATCGACTGGTGGTCACCGTGAACTCCGAGGACGACGAGATTCAACCCCGGACCTTCACATTCGTCGTTGACACCGCGCTCTCCGGCACGATCGCCACGGCGGTGGAGCTGAAGCCGACGCAGACCTACGACGTCTACGTAAGCGCCGTCGGCGCCGACGGCAAGCCGACCGGGTCGCAGCTCACCCTGATCCGGCCGGTCGGGGTCGAGGAGCCGAGGCCGGTATGGGGGCTCACGTGGCTTGGTCGCCTGGTGAGCGCGATCCGGCGGGCGGTTGGTGGCGGTTGACCAGATCCATCCCGTTGGTGGGCGCTGAGCGAGCGCGCGGAGGTCACTGGGGTGGCAATCGTCACGGATCTCTACACCGACCTTGTCGACGGTCCGCCGCCGACGCTGTGAAAGTATGAGGCGCGGCCCCTCGAAGGCACAGCCATCGGCTAGCGCGACTACTACGTTTAATTAGCCGAGGTCGTCGATCTCGCCCTGATACTGCGCCATCCCGCGCGCAATGCCGTCGCCGATCAGGGCGTCAACGACGCCTTGCGATTCCACGATGAGGTCTGCCCGCGCCACGCGGCGCTGGAACTCCTCGTCGGCGCGCAGCGCACCGATCTGATCCTCGCTGCCGCGAAGCAGCGCGAAACCCTGCAGGTCCCCGCCGTGGGGCGACAGCAGGACCACCTCGAAGTTCTCGATCCTGCCTTCGCTCTGGAGGGCTCCCCAGTACTCGACGCTCTCGTTGAACACCTGCACGGCGCGCTTCTCGCGTCCCCGGACCACCTGTCCCCACCCGATGAACAGTGCTGCATCGGCCATGGCGTCTCCTTCCCGATTACCGACGTGGCCTTGCCAAGACCCTACTGCCGCGTGGGCGGCCGGGCAAACTCTCTACCGCTTGGGAGGGGGTTGAGGTAACTCGCTCAAGCTCTCGAGCGGGCGCGGTATTCAGCGCCCGATTCGAAACCGCTTCAGGGCCGGACTGGGATCGGCGCCGGCGTCGTTCCGCGCCCGGACGGCGAAGGCGTACCGGCCTCGGTGCAGGCGCCGGTAGGTGGCCGGTGAGTCGCAGGGCGCAAAGCCGGCCGTGGCGGTGGTGGCGCCCCGCCGCCTCAGTCTGCACTCGAAGCCTGTCTCCAAAGCGCCGGAGGCGGTGAACAGAAGCGGGCCTTTCGCGTGCGCGAGCTGGCGTTCGCCGCGGGGAGATCGGTGTCGGGCCAGGCGAGGCACAGATCGCTCGGGCCCTGGAATGAGTCGGCGATCGCGGCATGCCCGGCATCGTTGGGATGAAGCTCGTCAGCCATGAAGCTCTGGCCCGCCGCCTTGAACGGCGTGTAGGCGTCTCCGACGGGCGTGCCCTGGTGACAAAGCGAACCGGGGGCTGCGCGGCGGGCGGCGCGACCGGTGCCGAGAGTCTGCGTTAATCGGGGCGGCCGGATTTGAACCGGCGACCTCACCGACCCGAACGGTGCGCGCTACCAGGCTGCGCCACGCCCCGACAGGGAGCATTCTACGGGCCGGCCTACTACGGCCCGCTGACCTCGGCCACAGCCGCCTCGACCTGCTCTGTGCTCGGCCCGTCCTGCAGCACCTTCGTCCCGCCCGGGCCGTCGACGACCATCGATGGAGCCTCAACGCGAAGGCCGTACTGAGCCGCCAGCTTTTGGTCGGCGTCCACCTCCTGCTTGACCTGCTCGGAGCCCATCGCCTGGTGCCAGGGGTCGAGGTCGAACGTGCTGAACGAGTCGATCGCGTTGCCGATGTCATCCAGGAACTCGTCCGTGACCGTGCCCCCCGGGGCCTCGTCCTGGTTGCGGAAGAAGAGCTCCGCGAACTGCCACTCGCGGTCCTGGTCTCCCGCCGCCACCGCGGCATACCCAGCCTTGGTCACGTCCGCCTGGCCCAGCGAGTAGTTGTGGAGCTCGAATCGGACCTCCTCGCCGCGGGCGTACTTGGCGATCAGCGGGTCGACGGTCTGGAGCTGATAGGTGTCGCAGGTGGAGCACTGAAGGTCGGTGAAGAGACCGATCGTCACCGGGGCATCCGGCGAGCCCAGCGATGGCCCGTCCTGCCGGACGCCTCCCAGGAGCTCCTGGACGGCGTCGCCGCCGGAGATCTTGATCACCTCCGGCCCGCCGGTACCGACCGAGATCGAGACGATGGCCGCAATCAGTGCGACGATGCCCACGCCCAGGAGGGCGCGCGGCACCCAGGGAGTCGTCACTCCACTCAGCCGGCGACCGCCTTGTAGTAGCGGACCGCGAGGCCCGTCAGGAGCGTCTCGAAACTCTCCTCTATGGGGCTGCCGACCTCGCCCGAGTAGGCCTCGAGGCCCCGCCGCTCGATCTCCTCGCTGCGTGCAACGACCTCCTCGACGAGGTCGGGGTGCTCGTCGCAGAAGAACGCGCCAATCGAATACAGCTCGGTATCCATGAGCGACTCGAGAAACGACGAATCGGCGGCAACGTTTGAACGAGTGTCAGCCACGGCAACATCGTAGGGCTAGAAACGCGCGGGCCTCTGATGTAGACAGAGCGCCGCGGGCCGAGCCCGGTTGCCTTAAGTCGAATGTGCCGACGCAGCGGGTCGGCACATTCGGCGGGCAACCGGGACCGTGCCGCGGCGCTCCGCGTCAGCACATTCGGCGCGCCTGCGGGGGCGACTCCCGGCGTTCCCGCTATTTGCGGCCAAACGCGTTGACACATCCGCTCGATGGGATAAAACTCGTAGGCGCAAGCGACAGGAGGAGACATACGAGTGGCCATACATCTGACGCCCACCGAGCTCGCGGAGGAGGTCAACATGAAGCGCCGCGAGGTGATCTCGAAGTGCATGGAGATGGGCGTCCCGATCTTCAACGGCCGAATCGACAAGACGCTGTTCCTGTCATCACTGCGGCGCGTCACCAAGCAGCAGGCTAAGCAGCCAGCCTAGCGAGCAGAGCACCTCCACTGGTAAGCGCGCCCCAGCGCGCTTACCAGGCACGCCCGCTGCCAGATAGCCTTGTGCCGCCGCGGCGCGAGCCGCAACTTTCGGCATTCAAAGCAAGGAGGAGCGACGCATTGGAGACCGCCACCCGGCAGCCCGGGCCGCCGGCCGGAGTGGCCTCGTGCACGGTGGCGGACCTGCTGCCGGCGGCACTCCGCGAGCACGGCGACCGGCGCGGCGTCATGTACAAGGAGGCGGGAGCGGCCGAGTGGGCCTCCAAGACCTATCGCGAGATCGCGGGCATCGTCGAGCGCTTGGCGCTTGGACTCATCGACCTCGGCATCGCGAAGGGCGACAAGGTCTCGATCCTCTCGAACACCCGCCCCGAGTGGACCTACTTCGACTTCGCGGCGCTGAGTGTCGGGGCAACCGTCGTCCCGATCTACCAGACCAACTCGCCCGATGAGTGCCAGTACGTGCTCGAGAACTCCGATGCTCGGGCGGTGATCGTCGAGGACGCGGAGCAGCTCGCGAAGATCCGCCAGGTTCGCGACCGATGCCCGACGCTCGAGCACGTGGTCCTCATGACGGGCGAAGCCGACGACGCGATCTCGGCCGCGGGCCTGGCCGACCGCGGCGCCTCCCACGATACGGCCGAGTTGGAGGAGCGCTGGAGCTCGGTCGCTCCGGAAGACATCTGCACGCTCATCTACACGTCGGGCACGACGGGGCCGCCGAAGGGCTGTGTGATCTCGCACGGCAACTACCGCGCAATGCTCGACATGGTGCTCGAGGTCGGTGTCCTCGGCGAGGACGAGGTCACCTACCTCTACCTCCCCCTCGCCCATTCTTTCGCCCTGCTGATCCAGTTCGGCACTGTGGCGCTCGGGGCGACCCTCGCCTACTGGCAACGTGACCCGCTGAAGATCATCCCTGACCTCGCCGAGGTCCGGCCGACCTACTTCCCGTCGGTCCCGCGCATCTTCGAGAAGATCTACACGGCCGCCACCGCCGCCGCCGAGAACGCCGGCGGCATGCAGAAGGCCGTGTTCAACTGGGCGATCGGCGTCGGCCGCCGGATGCGCGAGGCCGAGCGGGCCGGCAGGCAGCCCGGGTTCCTCCTGCGAAAGCAGTACGAGATCGCCGATCGGAAGGTGCTCGCGAAGATCCGCAACCTGTTCGGTGGCCGGCTCAAGCTCGCCGTCAGCGGCGCCGCGCCGATCAACCCCGACATCCTCCGGTTCTTCGACGCCGCGGGAGTGCTGGTGGTCGAGGGCTGGGGCATGACGGAGACGTCCACGGCCGCCACGGTCGCAACGCCCGACGACTTCAAGTTTGGGACCGTAGGCAAGCCCTTCCCCGGCTGCGAGATCAGGGTCGCCGATGACGGCGAGATCCTGGTCCGCGGGGCGAACATCTTCCAGGGCTACTACAAGAACCCGAAGGCGACCGCCGAGACCCTCGTCGACGGTTGGCTGCACACCGGCGACATCGGGGAGATCGACCAGGACGGGTTCGTCAAGGTCACGGGCCGCAAGAAGGACATCATCATCACGGCGGGCGGCAAGAACATCACGCCCGCCAACATCGAGGCCGAGATCAAGCAGCACCCGCTCGTCTCGCAGTGCGTGGTGATCGGCGACCGGCGCTCCTACCTCGTCGCCCTCGTCACGCTGGACCCGGAGGAGGCCGAGAAGTTCGGAAAGGAGCACGGCCTGCCCACGGATCCCGAGGCGCTGGCACAGGCCCCCGAGCTCCGCAAGGCGATCGACGCTCACCTCGAGGAGGTGAACGCCAAGTTCGCGCGGGTCGAGCAGGTCAAGAAGATCGCGATCCTCCCCCACGACCTCTCGCAGGAAGGTGGCGAGCTGACGCCGACCATGAAGGTCAAGCGCAACGTCGTCGCCGAGAAGCACGCGGAGGAAATCGAAGGCCTTTACGCAAGCTGAGGCTCAGCAGAGGCAGAGAGAGCCAGGGCCGCTGGCGCAACCCCCATGGCCTCGTCTCTCCCTGCTACCTGCTACCCGCTGCTTCCTCGGCGTCGTCCCCGCGCTGCGTTCGCAGGAGCGCCGCGGTGGTTTGCTCCAGCACGCGGCGCCAGGCGGACTGCGGCTCGCGCTCGCGCTCGACCTGGTCGAGGACGTGCCGGACCCTCCGCGCGGAGATCTCGATCCCGTGCCGCTCGGCGATCGACTTGTAGCGCTCGTAGTCGCGCGCGAGCTTGAGAGTGACGGACTCGAAGCCGTGCTTTGCGATCTCCAGGCGTGCGCTGTAGTCGAGGATCGAGGTGCCGAACATGAGCTCGTCGTCAAACTCGGGCTCGATCAGGATGATGTCGACGCCTGGGTAGCGCTCCTCCCAGAGCTGGACGGCGATGTGGAGGCGCTCGTGCGAGAGCAGGCGGAACGCCTGGTTGCCGATCGCCGTGAAGCCCATGTCGGAGACCCGTCGCGCCCGCGTGCCGGTGATCGTCGGGATTCGCTTGCGGAAGTCGTTGACGAACGGGACCACCGGGTTGATGACCACGATGAACTTGGCCCCGTGCTCGACGGCAACATCGATGTTGGTGGTCGACCGGATCCCGCCGTCGATGAACTCGCGGCCGTCGATCCGCACCGGCTCGTAGATCATCGGCAGCGCGCCCGACGCGGCGACGGCGGTGGAGATCGGGACGTCGATCCACTCCCCGTCCCCCATCACGATGCGCTCCGTGGAATCGAGGTCGGTCGCGGTGATGTAGAGCTCGGCGCCCAGCAGGCGGAAGTCGTTCGTGCGATCCGGGTCGGACAGCGCCTCCTCGACGTAGCGCTCGATCCCCTTCGCGCTGTAGATGCCCGTCGGCAGCCCGCTCGCGAGGCCGTTGACGATGTCCACCGCCGAGATCTGCCCGATGTGGCTCAGCACACCGCGAGCGACGCCCGCCACCCGCAGCGGGAACGTGAGCGACTTGCGCAGGAACCCGGCGTAGTTGGGTTCTAGCAGCGTCCCGAGGTCAATGTCGGAAAGCGGCGTCGGGAGATCGCGATTGATCACTCGCATCATCTCCTCGGGGGTGATGCCGTTGGCGACCATGCCGGCGACGAATGCTCCGGCGCTCGTCCCTACGTAGACGTCGAAGTCGTTGATCGTGCGGTTTACCGCCAGCAGGTCGAGGGCCCGAAGCGCGCCGATCTCGTACACACCGCCGGTGAAGCCGCCTCCACCGAGCACCAGCGCGGTCTTGGAGCGCGGCCTGCGAGATCTCTTTGCTCGAGCGACTCGCGACTCCGTCCGCGGGGTCTCGAGCTCGACGACCTTGCCCATCGGTTCTACGCCGGTGCCGTACGGCGCCAGCAGCAGCGTTTGCCGTTCATTTGATTGCGCCATTATGCCTGGCCGACCAGCCAGCGAGCCGGTCGCCGGCCCCTCGCACTACCCTGATGCCTTCGTGCAGGGAAGGAGACTGCGAATCGTGGTCCTGGCCGGTGCATGCCTGGTTCTGGGGCTGCCGGCGCCGGCCGCCGCACTGTCGCGGTCGCGCCTGGAAGCGGGCCTCGCCAAGCAGATGCGCAGCGCCGGCGGAGCGAGCGGCGCGTGGGTCTACGACCTCGACGCGGATCGCGACGCGCTTCTGTTCAGCTGGGCGTCCAAGACGCCGCGGGTCCTGGCGTCGAACTCGAAACTGTTCACCACGGCGGCCACCCTCCACCGGCTCGGGGTCGACCACAGGCTCGAGACGCGCCTTTACCCGCAGCCGCGCTCGGCCCTGCACCGTCACGTGATCAGGGGCAACGTCGTGATCGTCGGCGACGGAGACCCGGCGCTCGCAAGCCGGGGCTTCGCGCGGCGCAACGACCTGCCGCTGACGCCGATCGGCGCGCTGGCGAAGAAGCTCCGCAAGGAAGGCATCCAGCGGGTGCTGGGCAAGGTGGAGGCCGACGACACCGTCTTCGACCGCAAGCGCGGCGTGCCGACTACCGGCGTCGACGCGACCGGCGAGTTGTCCCCGCTGTCCGGGCTCTCGTACGACTCCGGCTACGACAACAGCGGCTATGCCCACCGTCCCGAGCTGCGGGCCGCACGGGCGCTCCGCGCCAAGCTCCGCAAGTACGGGATCCGGGTGACGGGAGGAATCAGCCACGGCAACCTGTCCCAGCGCGCGCTGAATCGCGGACCGGTGGCGAAGGTGCGCTCACCTGAGATGTCAACGCTCGTCACGGCAACCAACCGGCCGTCCAACAACTTCTACGCCGAGATGCTGCTGAAGCGCCTCGGCGCCGGTCCCAGCGCCAAGGGTACGACGAGGCGGGGCGCCAGCCTGGCCGAGCGCTTCGCCTCGAAGCTGGGAACGTCGGTGCGGATGGAGAACGGCTCGGGGCTCTCGCGGGACAACCAGGCGTCGCCGAAGGCCGTCGGCCACCTGCTGCAGGCGATGAGCCGCCTCCCGGAGCACCTCGCCTTCCGAAGGTCGCTGCCGCTGGCCGGCCACCAGGGAACGCTCGCCCACCGCATGCGCGGCACCGCAGCCGACGGCAACTGCCGCGCAAAGACGGGCACGCTCAGCTACGTGAGCGCCCTGTCCGGTTACTGCCGCGCGGGACACGGGCTGGTGGCGTTCTCGATCCTGATGAACTCCGTCGACGTCTCGCGCGCTCGGGCGGAACAGGACAGGATGGTCGCGCTGATCGCTCGCTACCAGCGCTGATTGTCGAGTGAAGGATTCGGGCCCTATATAGGCCCCAACTCCACACTCGACGCGGCGGACCCCTCCCTTCGGCGCCCTTCCGTTTCGCCGATCAGCCAGGCACCAGCTCGCGTAGCCCCGCCTCGTCGAGCACGCGCGTCCCGAGCTCCTCGGCCTTGGCGAGCTTCGAGCCTGGGCTATCCCCCGCGACGACATAGTCGGTGTTCTTCGACACCGAGTTGGTGACCTTGCCTCCCGCGCGGCGGATCATCGCCGTCGCCTCCTCCCGTGTCAGGTTCGCAAGTGTGCCTGTCAGCACGAACGTCTTGCCCTCGAGCGGCCCGCTCTCCGCGCGCCGCTCCGCCTCCGACAGCTCGAAGCGCAGGCCGCGCTCACGAAGGCGCCGGATCAGCTCGAGGGTGGGCTGCTCGGAGAGCTCCTCGGCAATCCGCTCCGCGACGATCGGCCCCACTCCCTCGACGTCCTGGATCTGCTCGGCCGAGGCGTGGATGAGCGCGTCGATGGTGCCGAAGTGCTCGGCGAGCGCCTGCGCGGTCACGTAGCCCACCTCGGGTAGCCCGAGCGCGAACAGGACGATCCCGAACGGCTCACGCTTCGACGCCTCGATCTCGCGGGTCAGGTTCCGCGCGGACGTCTCGGCGAACCGGTCCAGCTGCACCAGCTTCTCGACCGTGAGGTCGTAGATGTCCGCCTGGTCGCGGATCAGGCCCTCGTCCAGGAAGCGGGCGGAGAGCTTCTCGCCGAAGCCCTCGATGTCCATCACGGCGACGAAGTGCTTGATGTGCTGGAAGACCTGCCCTGGGCACCCGCGCCGGTTGGGGCACGTCGTGAAGACGGAGCCGCTGGGCTTCACTGTCGGGGTGCCGCAGCGCGGGCACTTCGCGGGCGGCTTGGGCTTGCGCAGACGCCTGCCCTTGCGGCGCTGAACGAGCGGAGAGACGACCTGGGGGATCACATCGCCCGCGCGTGTGACCACGACCTCGTCGCCCTCGCGGACGTCTTTGCGCGCCAGGTCCTCCTCGTTGTGGAGCGTCGCGGTGGAAACGGTGACGCCACCCACCCGTACCGGTTCGAGGGCCGCGAATGGATACAGAGCGCCCGTCCGTCCCACGTTCCAGAAGATGTGGTTGAGCTTCGTAGTGGCGGTTATCGGCGGGAACTTCCACGCCACCGCCCACCGCGGCTCGCGCCCGACTACGCCCATCTCGCGCCACAGCGTCCGCTGGTCAACCTTGATCACGACACCGTCGATCTCGAAGTCGAGCGACTCGCGCCGCCCCTCCCACCACCTGCAGCGCTCCACCACCTCGTCCGCGGCCTCGTGGATCGCGGTTTCCTCGTTCACCTTGAGCCCGCGCTCGCGCAGCCAATCGAGCTCCTCCGCGTGGGTCGGAAGCTCGCCGCCGCGCGGTGCGCTCATGCCGTAGCACCAGATCGAGAGCGGTCGCGACGCGGTGACCTTCGGGTCGAGCTGGCGCAGCGAACCCGCCGCTGCGTTGCGCGGATTCGCGAAGGCGGACTCACCGGCAGCGCTGCGCTGCTCGTTCAGCTCCTCGAACGCCGACCGCGGCAGGTAGACCTCGCCGCGCACCTCGATCAGCTCCGGCGCGCCGTCGATGCGCGGCGGGATGTCCCTGATCGTGCGCAGGTTCTGCGTCACGTCCTCGCCGACCACGCCGTCGCCGCGGGTGGCGCCGCGGACGAAGACGCCCTCCTCGTAGGTCAGCGAGATCGCCAGCCCGTCGATCTTCGGCTCGGAGACGAATCGCAGCTCTCCGGGCTCGATGTCCAGCTGGCGCAGGCGGTTGTGCAGACGGTTCTCCCAGGCTCGAAACTCGTCGGCCCCGCGCGCGTTCGCGAGCGAGAGCATCGACTCGGCGTGGCGGACCTCGCCGAACTTCTCGAGCGGGCGCATGCCCCCGGCAATCCTCTGGGTCGGCGAGTCGGGAGTGCGCAGCTCCGGATGCTCCTCCTCGATCTGCCGGAGCTCGTCGAGGAGGGCGTCGTACTCGTCGTCGCCGATCTCCGGGTCGTCCAGGACGTAGTAGCGGTGATCGTGGTAGGAGATCTCGCGCCGGAGCTCCTCCGCGCGCTTTGCCGGATCCCTGGCGTTCACGTCAGCGACGAGCTAGGGGCTTCCCGCGCCGGCGAGCACCGCCTGGAACATCCGCTGGAGATCCCACTCCCGCAGCCGGGTGAGGCCGTCGCGGTCGGTCAGGTCGAAGTGCACCGGCGTGATCGAGATCCGCCCACGTGCGACGGCCGCCAGATCTGTGCCCGGCTCATCCTCGAACGACGGCTCGAAGCCATAGATCTGGTACCGCCGGCGGCCGTCGCCATCCTCGCCCACGAGCCTGAGCTCGTCGTTGTAGAGGCGCTTGCCGAGCCTCGTGACCTCGATCCCGCCGACTTCGCAGGCAGGGCAGTTGACATTGAGCAGCGTCTCCGCCGGAAGCGGCGTATCGCCGAGCATCCGGACGAGCTCCGCGGCGAAGGCGGCCGCGACGCCGAACTCGAAGCGCGGACCCGCGTTGAACCCCATCTCCTGGGCGCTGCCCTGCTGCGAGATCGCAATCGCGGGGATGCCGAGGACGATCCCCTCGAGCGCGGCGGCCACCGTCCCCGAGTAGGTGATGTCGTCGCCGAGGTTGGACCCGTGGTTGATGCCCGAGACGATCAGGTCCGGCCGCTCGCCCACCAGGCCGAGGTCGCCGAAGCGCACACAGTCGACCGGCGTCCCGTCGGTCGCGTAGGCGATGAACCCGTCGTCCAGCTCGACCTCCCCCACCGACAGCGGCGAGCGGGTGGTGATGCTCCGCGCGGTGGCGCTGCGATTGGAGTCGGGGACGATGACCGCGAGCTCGATCCCGTCGAGCTCGGCGAGCGCCCGGCGCAGCGCGTGCAGCCCCTCGGCCCCGATCCCGTCGTCATTGGTCAAAAGGACGAGCACGGATTCGATTCTAGGGACGGCCCACCGACCCTCCGGTGACAATCCTGGACATGGACGCCGAGGCTGACCTCCTCACGATCGGCCACTCGACCCACCCGGTCGAGCGGTTCGTCAGGCTGCTCCGGCGCCACCGGATCGAGGTCCTGTGCGACGTCAGGCGGTTTCCGGGCTCGCGCAGAAACCCCCAGTTCAACGCCGGCGCCCTGCGCGACTCGCTCGCCGGCGCCGGGATCGCGTACGAGCCGTTCGGCGAGCAGCTGGGCGGGCGGCGAAGGCCGAGCAAGGCGGTTCGCGGTCCCGCGGCGGTGTGGCGCAACCCGTCCTTCCGCGGCTACGCCGAATACATGGAAACCCCGCAGTTCCGGGCGGGCGTGGAGCGCCTCGAGGAGCTCGCGCGCGGGCGCCGGGCTGCGATCATGTGTGCGGAGGCCGACTGGCGGCGCTGCCACCGGCGGCTCATCGGCGATGCGCTCACCTCGCGCGGATGGCGCGTGGTGCATATCCGGCCTGACGGCGGGCTCGAACCGCACCAGGCGGTGCTCGCGTGAAGCAGGGAGCACGCAGCAGGGAGAGGTGTCGGGTCGGGATGCCGCTCTCTACCTGCTGCGCGCTACCTGCTCCTGCCGCGAATAAGGTCCGGATCGATGAGCACCGCCGAGGAGCCTGCCGCTGTGTGGAAGGAAGAGGTGCGGGGCGGATATCCGGACCCGCGGCTCATCGCCCTCCCCGGGCGCAGGCGGCTCGAGTGCTGGCGACGGGAAGCTGTGCCCCCGCCGCCGCTCTCGCGCCTGACCGGCGCGATGCCGACCGGATTCGGCACCGGCACCGCCGAGGCCCGGATGCCGGCATCGGCGTGGCTCGCGGCATCGAATGGCGTCCTGACGGGCGGGACGCTCGCCATCGTGGCCGACATCGCATTCGGCATCTCCGTGGAGTCGGAGCTTCCCGCCGCGACGCCGTACACCACCGCCGAGCTCTCCCTCTCCTTCCTGCGTCCCGCGCGACCGCCCGGCACACTGATCGCCAGCGGCCAGGCGATCCACGTGGGGCGCTCGGTGGCGTTGTCCGAAGTCTTCGTCATCGACGAGGGGACGGATCGACTGATCGCCCATGGGACCTCGCGCCTGACGATCTTTCCGCCGCTCGATCCCCCGCCCGACCCCCCCGAGTCAATCGATCATTACAGCGCCCCCCGATACGACTCGCCCGACCCCTACCTCCGCCCGCCGCCCGGCGGCGTCATCCCGCAGGAGGTGTGGGCGGAGCTGTCCGGCGCGGAGATCCTTCGCCCCCAGCTCTCCGGTGAGCTTCCGCCGCCTCCCGTGCATAACCTGACCGGCCTCTCGCTGAAGGAGTTCGGCGATGGCCGGGCCACGTTCACGATGCCGACGAGCGAGTGGCTGGCGAGCCCCGGCCGGAGGCTTCAGGGCGGCACGATCGCAATGCTGGCCGACTTCGCGATGCTCGGCGCGGTCGAGACGACCGCGCCCGCGGGCCTCGCCCGGGCCGGACTCGACCTGAAGGTGAACTTCCTGCGGCCGGTGGAGCCCGGCGGCGGCGAGCTCGAGGCCCGAGGGGAGGTCGTGCACGCCGGTCGCTGGCTCGCGATCACGCGCTCGACCATTACCAACCCGGAGAGGAAGCCCGTCGCCCTGGCGACGGGATCGTCGATCTACCTGCCCGGCCGTCCCGCCAACCTGGGCGAGGTCGAACTGATCGAGCGCTAGCGGCGCGAGCCGCTAATAGCGCACCGCCGCCAGGTAGAGGCCGTGCGCTGGCGCCGTCTCGCCGGCACGATCGCGCGGCACGCCGTCGAGGAGCCACTCGAAGTCCTGGATCGACCGCCGCCCGGCAGCCACCTCGAGCATCGTCCCCACCAAGACGCGGACCATGTGCCGCATGAAGGCATCCGCCTCGATCCAGAACTCGAGCAGCCGGCCGGGGAAGGGCTCTCCCAGCGGATGGGACCGCCACTGCGCGCGCAGGACGTCGCGCGTAAACCGGAGGTGCTCGGTCTGCGTCGGTGTAAAGGCGGTGAAGTCGTGGGTTCCAGTCAAGAGCGCGGCGCAGCGCTCCAGCGCCTCGTCCTCGAGCGGGTACGGCCACCAGAGGGCCCGCCCGACCTCGAGTGGGTTACGGACGGGCCCGGCGATGACCCAGTAGCAGTAGGTCCGCGCACGGGCGTCGCGCCGGGCGTCGAACCCGTCCGCCGCCGGCTCGGCGCGCAGCACCGCGATCTCGGGCGGGAGCATCGAGTTCATCTGCCGGGCGAGGCCAGCCGGCGCCTCGCCCGGCACGGTAAAGCTCGCCACCTGCCCCCAGGCGTGGACGCCGGCGTCGGTGCGCCCGGCGACGGTCAGCGGCACGGGTTCGCCGAACAGCCGCTCGAGCGCCGCCTGGAGCTCGCCCTGGATCGTCCTCAGCCCGGGTTGCGCGGCCCAGCCGGCGAAGGACGATCCGTCGTAGGCGATCGTGAGGCGGATGACCCCCACGGCCGGCAGGCTATTCGGACCCTACCCGCGGTTATCCCGGGAGGCTCGCGGATTCAGCGGCGACCGACTCGAGCTGTCGCGCGAACGCGCTCATCACATCTCGGTGCAGCAGACTGCCGTAGCTGACCCGTGCGACGCCCAGGCTCGCCAGGTCGGCGAGGGACGGGGCCGGCGGGATCCGAAGGATGTTCACGGGCCCGGGTGCGTCGGCGAGGAAGCGCTCGAGCGCTCCCCGATCCCACAGCGCGATCGGGAACACGCAGTCGGCGCCGGCTTCGACGTAGGCACGAGCACGTGCCAGCGCGTCGTCCACCAAGGCCTCCTGCCTCCCTTCAGCGGATCCGGAGAGCGCAGCGGAGAGGAAGACGTCGATCCGGGCGTTGATGACAAGCGGATAGCTCGCTGCGGACGCCGCGTCCTTGACCGCGCGAAGCCTGTCCGCTTGCTCGTCCAGATCGCGCACCTCGCCATTGGAGTGATCCGTATCCTCGAGATTGCAGCCGGCCGCCCCCATGCTCCTCAGCGTGTTGACGAGGTCGCCCGCCTCGAGGCCGTAGCCGGCCTCCGCGTCGACCGTCACCGGAACGTCGACGGCTTGCGTAATTCGAGCCGCCGCGCCGAGGATCTCGTGCGCCGGCGCACCCTCGTGATCCTCGTAGCCGAGCGCGGCGGCCACTCCGCCGCTCGTCGTCGCCACGACCGGGAACCCCGCCTCCACGACCGCGCGGGCGGAGGCGACGTCCCAGGCGTTCGGGAGGACCAACGGAACGCCGGGCACATGGAGCGAGCGAAACCGAGCACATCTGTCTTGGACGTCAATCGAGCTCATCGGATGCTCCGAGGTAGCCGCCATTCGATCATTCCTTTCTTCCGGGAGGGGACCACACGACGACCGGCCTCTCGGGTCAGATATCAGGGTCCTGTCATTATGCCAAAGTTCCTTTTGTCTATTGTCAAGGTCTTGATATCGTGGCCTCATGAGCGTCCCGTCGATCGGTGAGGGATATCGCGGAGTCGAGGGTCACAGCGGCTACCTGCTCCGACAGGCTTGGCAGGCATTTCGCGGTGCGATGGACGCGGCCCTCCGCACCGACGGCCTCACCTCGCCCCGGTTCGCGGTGCTGAGCGTGCTCGGGCGCGGTCCAGGGGCCTCCGGCGCCGACCTCGCGAAGGCGTGCAACACCACTCCTCAGGCCACGAACGAGATCCTGGCGACGCTCGAGCGGGAGGGGCTCGTGGAGCGCCGGCCCCATCCGACCCACGGAAGGATCCTCCAGGCCCACCTCACACCGGAGGGCCGAACGCGGTTGGACGCGGCCCAGCCCGCGGTGCGCCGCCTGGAACGCGCGATCGAGCGCGACTTCACGCCGGTCGAAATCGAGACGGTCAAGGCGTGGCTCGTGGCCTCCGCCCAGCTTTTGGAGGGCCGGGCCGCCTCTAGACGAGCTCGAGGAAGACCATCTCGGTCGAGTCCGAGCGGCGGGGACCTAGCTTGACGATCCGCGTGTAGCCGCCCGGGCGCTCCACGTAGCGCGGAGCGATCTCCTCGAACAGCTTGTGGACGAGGAACCGATCCTGCCCCAGCGCCGACAGCGCCTGGCGGCGGGCGTGCAGGTCGCCCGCCTTGGCGAGGGTGATGAGCTTCTCCACCTCGGGCCTGACGGCCTTGGCCTTGGCCTGGCTGGTCTTGATGCGCTCGTGCTCGATCAGCTCGCGCGAGAGATTGCGCAGGAGCGCTTTTCTGTGCCCGGAGTCCCGCGAGAGCTTGTGTCTCTGCTTGGCGTGGCGCATCTCAGCATGCAGCTCGCAGCTCGCAGCATGCAGAGGCAGCGGTCTGCGTGCTGCGGGCTGCGTGCTTATTCATCTCGCAGGGAGAGCCCGAGAGCGTGTAGCGCATCCTTGACCTCATCCGTGCTGCGCTTGCCAAAGTTCGGGATCGCGTTCAGCTCCGACTCCGAACGCTGGACGAGGTCGCCGACCGTCTGGATGCCGGCGCGCTTGAGGCAGTTGTACGCGCGAACCCCGATCTCGAGCTCCTCAATCAGCCGGTCGTCGCCCTCGGCGGCTGCGTGCGGCGCGAAGGCCGCTTCTGGCGTGCCCGCGCCGTCGCGGCTGGTGAGCTCCTCGACGCGATCCGCGTCGGTGAAGATCGCCAGGCTCTTGATGAGGATCTCGGCGGCCTCGCGGAGCGCGCCCGCCGGCTCGATCGAGCCATCCGTCTCGATCTCGAGCTCGAGCTTGTCGAAGTCCGTCCGCTGGCCGACGCGGGCGGTGTCGACCGCGTAGGCGGCGCGGCGGATCGGCGAGAAGATCGAGTCGATCGGAATCACGCCGAGCGGCTGGTCGTCCGACTTGTTCTCCTCCGCGGGCGAGTACCCGCGGCCCCGGCCGATCGTGAGATACATCTCGAGCTTCGTGCGCTTCTCGAGCGTTGCGATCGGCGCGTCCGGATTGAGGATCTCGACGCCGGCCGGCAGGTCGATGTCCTTCGCCCTGATCTCGCCGGGCCCAGTCGCTACGAGCGGGGCCTCGACCTCATCGGCATCCGTGTGCATGCGGATGACGATGTCCTTGAGGTTCAAGATGATGTCGGTGACGTCCTCCTTAACCCCGGAGATCGTCGAGAACTCGTGGGCGACCCCCTCGATCCGCACGCTCTTGATCGCGGCTCCGCCCAGCGAGGACAGGAGCACGCGGCGCAGGCTGTTTCCGAACGTGTAGCCGAAGCCCTTGTCGAGCGGCTCGATGGTGAAGGTCCCCTGGTGCTCGTCGACTTTCTCGGAGGAGATCTTCGGGATCTGGAATTCGGGCAGGGTGGTCATTGCTTCCTTCATAGTTGTCGGGTTTGGCTTGCGAGCCCTACTACTTCGAGTAGAGCTCGACGATCAGCTGTTCGGAGACCGGCGTGGCGATCTCGGTGCGCTCTGGCAGGCGGAGCACCTTCGCGGTCAGTGAATCGTGGTCCGCCTGGAGCCACGGCGGGACGGCCGCGGTGAGCTCGGTGGCGGAGCGCACGACGTCGGCGGCGCTGGAGTTGGGCCGGATTGAGATCACGTCGTCGGGCCGCACCTGGTAGGAGGGGATGTTGACCCGCCGTCCGTTGATGAGCCAGTGGCCGTGGCTGATCAACTGACGCGCCTGGCGGCGCGATGCGGCGAAGCCCAACCGGACCAGCACGTTGTCGAAGCGGCGCTCGAGGAGGCGCAGCAGGTTCTCACCGGTCACTCCCGGCTGGCGCGAGGCCTTGTCGTAGTAACCGCGGAACTGCTTCTCCAGCACCTGGTAGTAGCGGCGCGCCTTCTGCTTCTCGCGAAGCTGCTGGCGGTACTCGGACTGGCGCATCCGCCCGCGGCCGTGCTCGCCGGGCGGGTAAGAGCGCCGCTCGACGCCGCACTTCTCGGTGAGGCAACGCTCGCCTTTGAGGAAGAGCTTCTGCCCCTCCCGGCGGCACTGCTTGCACTGCGGTCCGGTGTCTCTCGCCATGCGCTAGACCCTCCGCCGCTTCCGCGGGCGAACGCCGTTGTGGGCCTGCGGCGTCACGTCCTTAACCGTCGTCACCTGAAGACCGGCGGCCTGCAGCGAGCGGATCGCGGTGTCGCGTCCGGAGCCGGCGCCCTTCGCGTGGACCTCCACGCGCTCGAGGCCGTGCTCCATGCCCTTGCGGGCGGCTGAATCCGCCGTCACCTGCGCAGCGAACGGCGTCGACTTCCGCGAGCCCTTGAAGCCGGCAGAGCCGGCGGACTCCCAGCAGATCACGTTGCCGTCGGTGTCGGTGATGGTCACGATCGTGTTGTTGAAGCTCGTCTTGATGTGGGCGACTCCATAGGAGATGTTCTTCTTGACGCGCCGACGGGCGCGCCCCCTCCCACGAGCTCCTCTCTTCGGCTGCGGCATGCGGCGCTCCCTACTTCGGCTGCGGCGGCTTGCGCTTGCCCGCAACGCTCATCCGTTTGGGGCCCTTGCGCGTGCGCGCGTTGGTCTTCGTCCGCTGGCCGTTGACGGGCAGTCCGCGGCGGTGGCGGAGCCCGCGGTAGGCGCCGATCTCCGAAAGCCGCTTGATGTTCTGCGAGCGCTCGCGGCGGAGGTCACCCTCCACCTCGCGCGACTCGAACGCCTCGCGAAGCTTCACGACCTCGTCATCGGTCAGATCCTTGACGTATGTGTCGGGATTGACCCCCGTCTCGGCGAGGATCTTGTTGGACGTCGAGCGGCCGATGCCGTGAACGTAGGTGAGGCCGATCTCGACCCGCTTGTTCGTCGGGATGTTGACGCCTGCGATCCGCGCCATCAGCCGTGCCTCCTTCCGCGGCAATGCGCCTCAGCCGGCCAGTGAGCCATGGATCGCGAACGGTGGCGCGGGCGATAGCCCGCGTCCCGAGTCAGCCAAGGACGCAGTGAGCGTGGCGCACCTGAAAAGTGCGCGAGCGAGTAGGCATGGATGCCGTCGGCGCCGTAGGCGCCGCACCGGCTGGTGAAGGTTTGCAGGCGGGTGAGGTGTGCTGTTGTGGGAGGAGTCACCGCTTAACCCTGCCTCTGCTTGTGCCGCGGGTTCGAGCAGATCACGAGCACGACGCCGCGCCGCCGAATGATCCGGCAACGCTCACACATCGGCTTTACGGACGCTCGTACCTTCACCCTTACCTCGTGGGTCGTATCCAATCCACTTCGGAGAAAGCCCAAGGGCCCCATGAATCGGACCCCGGGCACGAAAAAATGGCCCCTTGGCCAACCGAGAATGGTAGCAGGGCAAGCCTGTTCCCAGCCCTACTCGAGGTTCTCGACGATCTCGTTCGCGCGCGACCACTGGTCGGGCGGGACGACGAGGTAGATGTCGCCGCGGCCGAACCGGTCAAGCGGCTGATCGGCGGCGCAGGCGGCGTCCACGCCCGCGTCGCGCAGTTGCTCGCGCCACGCGATCGCGGTCTTCTCGTCCTCGAACGCGACCACGGTCTCCCAGCCCTCCAGGCGCGAATCGCCGATCGAGACCGCGGGCTCTTTGGCGGCGCGGGACTTGAAGAAGCGGAGCAGGGACATGTCGCGAGAGTGGGATCACCCCGCGACTTTAGCCGGCGTCGGGGCAGGTCGTGTCTGACCCATCCCATCCGGACACCGGCGTCCTCCGCCGCCGGCGAAGCGCGGCGAGTATAGGAAGGGCGCCTCGTCGACGCGCCAGTTGGTTGGGCCTATGCCTGGCCGACCGCGACGCCCACGGCCGCGACCATCGCGCCGGCGACCGCCACCTGAAGCAGCGAGTGGGCGAGCGGAACGCGCAGGAACCGCTTGCGGACCCACGCGATCGCGACGAGCTCGGCGGCCACGACGGGATAGGCGATCGCCAGCGCGGTTCCCAGGTCGTTGATCAGAAACGGGAGCGCGTGGGCGCTGCCGCCGACGAACGTCGCGATGCCCGTGATCGTGCCGCGGGTGAGCGAGTCGCCGCGACCGGTCAGCGAACCATCGTCGGAGAGCCCCTCTGAGATGCCCATGCTGATGGCGGCGCCGAGCGCCGCGGCCAGCCCGACCAGAAGGGCCGAGTGGGATCCCGCCAGATATGCCGCGGCGAAGATCGGCGCGAGCGTCGAGACCGTGCCGTCGATCAGCCCGATGAGGCCCGGCTGAACGATCTTCAGCAGCCTCTCGGTATCGCTCGCCTCGCGCCAGTGCTCGATGATCGTATCGACCATGCGCTACTTATAGCAAATGGTTTAAAGTTAGGACCACCTAACGGTATGGCTATCCTCCAATTAGCGATGAAGACGGCTCCGAATGACCTCCAGAGCCCAGTCCCGGGCGACGCTGCAGCGGCGCTGCGGGCGGCCGGGTATCGCGTGACGCCGCAGCGCCTCGTGATCCACGGGACCCTGGTGGAGCTGGGGCGCCACGTCGGCGCCGAGGAGCTGCTCGACGCGGTCCAGGGCCGGCTACCCAACGTCTCGCTGCCGACCATCTACTCAGCGCTCGAGGCGCTCGAGGAGTCCGGGCTCGTGAGGCGTGTCTCGGCCGGTCAGGGGCGCGCTCTTTACGATGCTCGCCCGGCGGACCACCACCACCTGGTTTGCCGGCGCTGCGGGGCAGTCGAGGACCTGGACGAGCCGGTTCCGCTCTCGGGAGCGCTCGCCTCGGCGCGTGAGCGCGGATTCATGCCCGACGGCGCCGAGGTTGTGATCCGCGGCCTATGCGGGAGCTGCAGGCGCGGCTGAGCGGTCCGGCTCACCATACCCCTGGCACGAGCCGGTGCGTGCGCGCCATATACACGCGATACGGCTCTCCCAGCTCACTGATCAGGATCTTCTCCTCGTGACGGAGGCGGATTGCGAAAGCGATCAGCGGCGGCAGCAGGCAGGCTGCGATCGAAAGCCAGGTGCCCAGCTCGATCCCGAGGCCGAGCTCGATCATCAGGAGACCGGTGTAGCTGGGATGCCTGACCAGTCGATACGGGCCCGTGTCCACGACCCGGTGGTCGGCCTGGACGACCACGGTGAACCTGAAGAAGCGGCCGAGCTCGTGCGCCGCCCAGGCTCGCAGCGCCAGCCCGAGGGCGAGCACGACGAATCCGAGGGCGACAGGCCACCAGCCGGGACCCGGCAGCGCGACCCCGGGCGCCTGCCTCGCTGCGAACTCGCCCAGCGCCACCGCGCCGCCGAGCGAGACCGTGAGCGGCACCAAGCTCCAACTGCTCCCAATGCCTTCCCCCACTCGGATCGCGAGTGCTAACTCGAAGACGACCCACGCCACCACGCAGCCCAAGAACACGTCCGTCGCCGCTCCACCCTGCACCGCGAGCGGCTTCATCCAGCGGACTACTCCTCGTGCCAGGGAGTGAGGATGCGCGGCCCGTTCTCGGTGACAGCCACGGTGAACTCGAAGTGGGCGGCGAGCGAGCCGTCGGCCGAATACACCGCCCAGTGGTCATCTCCCACCCGGACATTCGGATCGCCGGCGTTCACCATCGGCTCGATCGCCAGCACCATGCCGGGCTCGAGCCTCGGTCCGCGGCCCGGCTCGCCGTAGTTGGGAATCTGCGGGTCCTCGTGCATGTCCCGGCCGATGCCGTGGCCTACGAGCGAGCGGATGATCGAGAACCCCGCCGACTCGACGTGCCGCTGAACCGCGGCGGAGACGTCCCCGAGGTGGTTGCCCGGCCGGGCCCGCTCGGCGCCCGCGAGGAGCGCGCCCTTGGTGGCATCGAGCAGCCTGCGCGCCTCGGGCTGTATGGACCCGATCGGGACGGTCGTGGCCGCATCGGCGACCCATCCATCCTTGGTGACGCCCACGTCCAGGGAGATGATGTCGCCGCGCTTGAGCTCGTACGGACCGGGGATCCCGTGAACCACCATGGAGTTGGGCGAAGCGCAGATCGAGCCCGGAAAGCCCCTGTAGCCCTTGAACGACGGTTCGGCCCGCTGCGCCGTGATGAACCGATCCGCGGCCTCATCGAGCTCGGCGGTCGTCACGCCGGGATGGCACTTGGCGCGCAGCAGCTTCAGGCAACGCGCCTGGATCGCTCCGGCCGTGGCCATGCGGTCGATCTGCTCGGGGGTCTTGCGGATGATCACCGAGGAACGAGGGTAGAAGCTCCTCGAAGCCGCTAGTGGCGCCTCACGTACGTATGGTCCGGCTCTGGCGAGCGGCTGGACATGGCTGCCAAGCGGGCCGGGCGAAGGCGATGTTGGGCTCATCGTCAAGCCCGGTGCGCGCCGCCAGGCACGTCCAGACGCCGCCAGAACGGATCGTATGTGCGTGAGTCGCCACTAAAGCTCCTCTTCCTTCTTCACGGTCGCAAGGAGAGCGCTGATCCGGCTCGCCACCTCGTCCGGGGCGGGCTGTCCGTCGATCCGGTGGACGAGCCCGAGCTCCTCGTAGTAGGCCACCAAGGGCTCGGTCTTTTCGTGGTAGGTGCCGAGCCGGTGGCGGACGACCTCGGGCTTATCGTCGTCGCGAATCTCGAGCCGCTCCCCGCAGATGTCGCACACCCCCTCCTCCCGCGGCGGATCGAACTCCATGTGGAACACGTGGCCATTGGGGCAGATCCGTCGATCGCTGAGGCGGCGCACGACCTCTTCCTCGGGAACGTCGATGAGCAGGACGGCGGTCAGCCCGCGCCCGAGCTCCGAGAGCTTGGCGTCGAGCGCCTCGGCCTGGGCGATCGTCCGCGGGAACCCGTCGAGGATGAACCCGTCGGCCGCCTCCTCGCTCGCCACCCGCTCGGCGATCAGCCCCACCATCACCTCGTCCGGCACGAGATCGCCCCGGTCCATGTACTGCTTCGCCTCGTTCCCGAGATCGGTGCCCTCCCGCACGGCCGCGCGCAGGATGTCGCCGGTCGCGTAGTACGGAAGCCGGAGATCCGCCTGAAGCCGCTCGCCCTGGGTCCCCTTCCCTGACCCCGGCGGCCCCAGCAACACGAGGTTGAGCTCGGACATAGGCCGGAGAGCCTAGAGGAGCGCGCCGGCAGCGGCACTATGAGCCGGCCCCGCTGCGCCACGCAACAGCTCCCGAACGGACGCGGTCACCCAGTCCCGTTCGTGGCGCAGCTGGCGATCGGTCAATGGCAGCACTGTGTAGTCCGCGACCTGCAGGCGAGCAAGCTTCGAGTTGTCACGCTCGAACGCCTGCCGGTGAGCGTGGTGCTCCCAGCTCTGGAGCTCGATGACGAGCCTGGCCCGCGGCCAGTAGGCGTCGACCAGGAACCCTTCGACCAGGACGTTCAGCTGTGGGAGCGGCAACCCGGCCTCGCGGATCAGATCGAGAAACCGGGACTCGAGCTCGGATTTGGCATCGACCGCCGGCCGAGGGTCGTAATCGAGCAGGGCACGTAGGGCGGGCAGGCCGCGGCGTCCGTTCGAGCGCTCCAACAGCTCGTGCACTGCCCGCATGTCGAGGAGCTCGTGCCGCTCGGCCGCCTCGTAGGCGCGACGAAGATGCTCGAAGGGGACGACCTCCGCCAGGTCGAGGAGCGTTCGGGGCACCGACGTGACGGGGATGCCATCGACCTCCGCGCGGTCGTCCGGATGGAGCTCGACGACGGAGTGGATCGTGATCCGAGGGCGCGAGCGCCTGCTCGTGCCGACGACGGTGACGTCGATGGCGGTGCGGCGGGTCTCCCTGAGGTTCCACAGCATGGCGCCATCGCGGTGGCACAGCAGTGCGCCCTCCCCGCAGGCGAGGACCGCAGCCATCCAGTAGCCCTTGCGATCGAGCGGCCCGACCGCATACACCCCGCGGTGAATCCGACTCAGCCGTCTGTCCGCGACCCGTCGGCCGATCCCGGAGTAACTGATCCCAAGGGCAGCCAGTTGCCAGACTGCCACGACGCCGTGTTGCCGGGCTGCCAGGCGGGCGATGACGCTGTCGAGGACACTCATCGAAGGCCCGCCGGCTGCTGAGATAGGGGTATCCGAGCTTTTGCCCGCATAGCGGGCAAAGAGTCAGTCACCCCACGAGGGTGACGGCCGAGGGCGCACTCGTGGCGCGTACAGTGAAACGAAAGGCGCGCGGATCAGTGAGGGATTACGCGCGTGGGGTTGAGGGATTACGCGTCTAGGGTGGTTGGGCGTTCAGCGCTTCTGATCGCTACCCCACGTGCCCTTCCCGCCGGCATCACTCCCCCGCCGGGGCGGGCACTGAATCCGCCCGCGTCGCCCGACGCGGTCCGAATCCCTACTTCAAGAACCCCTCGTAGTTGCGCATCATCAGCTGGGCCTCGAGCTGCTTGACCGTGTCGAGGGCCACGCCGATGACGATCAGGATCGATGTGCCTCCGAAGTAGAAGTTCGCGGACGTCTGGTTGATGAGGATCGTGGGCAGCGCCGCGACCGCGCCCAGATACAGGGCCCCCGGAAAGGTGAGCCTGGACAGGATCCGGTCCAGGTATTCGGCGGTAGGTCGTCCCGGTCTCACCCCTGGGACGAAGCCGCCGTATTTCTTCAGGTTCTCCGCCTGGTCGACCGGGTTGAACGTCACCGCCGTGTAGAAGTAAGTGAAGATCACGATGAAGAACACCTCGCCCGCGACGTAGGGCCAGCTGTTCGGGCTGAAGAAGTCGGCGAAGTCGACCGCTGCCGGGGTGTTCAGGAGCTGCCCGATCGTCGGCGGGAAGGCCATGATCGACGCGGCGAAGATGACCGGGATGACGCCGGCCATGTTCACCCGCAGCGGCAGGTAGGTCTGGCCGCCTGTGGTCATCCGGCGCCCGACGACCCGCTTCGCGTACTGCACCGGGATCCGACGCTGGCCCTCCTGGACGTAGACGATCCCCACGATCACCGCCAGCGCGATGAACGGCATCATCACCACGAAGACCTGGTCCGGGTTCGTCCACCACGCCTGGATGCCGGCCGGGATGCTGGACGCGATTGACGCGAAGATCATCAGCGAAATCCCGTTCCCGATCCCGCGCTGGGTGATCAGCTCCCCCAGCCACATGAGGAGCGTGCAGCCCGCCGTGAGCGCGATCACGATCATCATCAGCTTCGGGAAGGTGAGGTTGCCGACGACGCTCGTACCGCCTGCCGAGAACGACTTGAAGAGGTACACGTAGCCGAGCGACTGGGCGAACGCCAGGCCCACCGTCAGGTAGCGGGTGTACTGCGTGATCTTCTGCTGGCCGACCTCGCCCTCCTTCTGGAGGCGCTCGAGCGACGGCACCACGACCGTCATCAACTGCAGGATGATCGAGGCGGTGATGTACGGCATGATCCCGAGCGCGAACAGGGACAGCCGCGAAAGGCTCCCCCCGCTGAAGAGGTTCAGGAACGGCAGGATCCCGCTGCCCGAGAAGTTCGACTCGAGTTCCTTCACCGCCTGCGTGTCGATCCCCGGCGCCGGGATATAGGCCCCCAGCCGGTAGAGCAGCAGCATTGCGGCCGTGAAGGCCAGCTTCATCCGGATCTCCGGGACGCGGAAGGAGTTGGCGAGCGTCTGAATCATCAGCAGGCAGCAGGCAGCATGCAGCATGCAGGCACAGACGCGCGATCCCGCGTCCCGCGTGCCGCGTGCTGCGTGCTCATTCGGAGATCACCTCGGCGGTCCCGCCCGCCTTCTCGATCTTCTCCCTCGCCGCGCCGCTGAACGCGTGGGCGCGGACGGTCAGCTTCTTGGTGAGCTCACCGCGCGCGAGCACCTTCACCCGGTGCCGCCGCTTCGCGAGCCCCGCCGCGCGCAGCGTGTCGGGCGTGACCTCGGCGCCCGCGTCGAACCGCTGCTCGAGGTCTCCGACGTTTACCGGCTGGGTGTGCGTGCGGAACCGCTCTGACGGCATCGACATCTTGTGGTGCGGGCCGCGCAACTTGCGGGTCCGCATGTGGATCGGGTTCTGGCCGCCCTCGTACCCGGGCTTGCGCTTGTTGCCGGCCCGAGCGCCGGCGCCCTTTTGACCGCGCCCGGACGTCTTGCCGACGCCCGAGCCCTCGCCGCGGCCGACGCGCTTGCGCGCGTGCCGCGAGCCGGCCTTCGGCCGAACGGTATGGAGCCTGATCTCCTCCGGAGCGAGCCGCGCCATCAGGCCTTCTCCTCTGCTTGCTGCTTGCCGCGTCCCGTTTGCCCGCCATGCACCTCGACGAGGTGGCCGACGACGCTCAGCATCCCGCGCAGCTCGGGGGTGTCGCTGCGGGTGACGCTGCGGCCGATCCGCCCCAGGCGGAGAGACCTGAGCGTCTCCCGCTGCCTGCGGTTCGCGCCGTTCGCGGAGCGCACCTGCCGGATCACCAGATCAGCCATCCTCCGAGCCCTCCCGCGGTGAGCCGTCCTGCGACTTGCCGGACTCGCCGCTCGGGGGCTCCGGGACGACCGGCACCGGCGGCTGTGCCTCGCTCTCGGCCTCCTTGGCGCCGTTGCCCGGTTGCTTCTGGATGCCCAGCACCTCGTTGACGGACAGGCCACGGAGCTTCGCGACCTGCTCGGGCCGGCGCAGGTTGACGAGGCCGTCCATCGTCGCCTTCACGAGGTTGATGGGATTCTGCGTGCCGATGCTCTTGGTGAGGACGTCGCGAATCCCGGCCAGCTCGAGAACCGCCCGCACGCCGCCGCCCGCGATCACGCCCGTACCGGGGCTCGCCGGACGCAGCACCACGTGGCCGGCGCCGTAGCGCCCGATGATGCGGTGCGGGATCGTCTGCCCGTACATCGGCACCCGGATCAGGCTCTTGCGCGCATTCTCGACCGCCTTCTGGATCGCCAACGGCACCTCGCGCGCCTTGCCGTAGCCCACCCCGACGACCGACTTCTCGTCGCCGACGGCTACCAGCGCCGTGAACGAGAACCGCCGGCCACCCTTGACCACCTTGGCGACGCGGTTGATCTCGATCACGCGCTCCTGCAGATCGAGCCCCTGCGGGCTGACCGTCTCGATGTCGGGGTTCATGCGCAAGTCAAAGGAAGGTAGCGATTCAGAATCTCAAGCCGCCCTCGCGCGCGCCCTCGGCGAGGGCCCGCACCCGGCCGTGGTACTGGTAGCCGCCGCGGTCAAAGACGCACGCCTCGATCGCGGCCTCCCTCGCCCGGCCGGCGAGGATCTCCCCGGCTCGCTTGGCCTGCGCCATGGGATCGAGCTCACGGAGCTCGGGCTCGGTCCACGCGACGGCGGCCAGGGTTCGCGCTGCATCGTCGTCGATGAGCTGGGCGAAGATGCCGCGGTTCGATCGGAAGACGGATAGCCGGGGGCGCTCCCCACTCCCGCGGATCCTCGCCCGCACGCGTCGGCGGCGGCGCATCCTGCGCTGTGGCTTCGTCTGGACGCCCATCGTTAGGCCCGCTTACCGACCTTTCGCCTGACGTGCTCGCCGGCGTACCGAATGCCCTTGCCCTTGTAGGGCTCAGGCGGGCGGGTGCGGCGGATGCGCGCCGCGATCTCGCCGACGAGCTGCTTGTCGATCCCGCGCACGATCACCTGCGTCGGCACCGGGACCTCGAACTCGATCCCCTCCGGAGCGGTCACGGACACGGGCTGCGAGTAGCCGACCGAGAGCTCGATCGTCCTGCCCTGAAGGCGGGCGCGGTAGCCGACGCCTTGGATCTCGAGGCGCTTCTCGAACCCGTTGGTGACGCCCTCGACCATGTTTGCGATGAGGCTGCGCGTCAGGCCGTGGAGGGCGCGATGCTCGCCGCGGTCCGTGGGCCGCTCGACGGTCAGCGTCCGGTTGGACTGCGTCACCTTCATGTCCGAGCTGACCGCCTGGCTCAGCTCGCCCCTCGGCCCCTTCACCGAGACGAGGCTCGGCTTGACGTCGATCTCGACGCCGTCGGGAATCTCTATCGGCCTCTTTCCAATCCGGCTCATGTCAATCAGCAGGTAGCAGGCAGCAGGTAGAGGTGACAGGCCCAGGACTCTCGATGCTCCCTGCTACCTGCTCTTTGCTCACCATACGTACGCCACAACCTCTCCGCCGACGCCTCGTTGCCTCGCCTCGTGGCCGGTCATCACCCCCACGGAGGTGGACATGATCGCGGTGCCCATGCCGCCCATCACCCGCGGGATGTCACCACGGGAGACGTAGCGCCGGCGTCCCGGACGCGAGACGCGCCGCACGCCGGTCACCACCGGCCGGCGGCCATCGGTGTACTTCCGCCGGATCCGAATCACGTCGCCGACCGGCGTCGGCTCGACCGAGTAGCCCTCGATGTACCCCTGCTCCTCCAGGATGCGCGTCGTCTCGCGCTTCAGCCGAGAGGCAGGCACCTCGACCTCGGCATGCTGAGCCGCGATCGCGTTTCGCAGGCGAGTCAGGTAGTCGGCGATTGGGTCGGTGAGCATCAGCGTCATGGGCTGGACCTGGCTACCAGCTCGACTTGGTCATTCCGGGGATGTAGCCCTTGTGGGCGAGCTCTCGCAGACACAGCCGGCAGAGGCCGAACTTGCGGAGGTACGCCCGCGGGCGCCCGCACCGCCGGCAACGATTGTAGGCGCGGGTCTTGTACTTCGGCTCTCGCCGCTGCTTCACCACTTGGGACGTCTTGGCCATTTCAATCAGCAGGTAGCAGGTAGCAGGTAGAGGCTTCGGGCTCACTTCTCCCTGCTCCATGCTCCATGCTCATTCCTCCTCTTCGCTTCCTTCCACCGTCGGGGCCAACTCGCCCTCCTCGCCCTCGGCGTCCTCTTCCAGGCGCTCGGGCTTCGCGTATGCCTCGGGGTTCTCCTCCTTGAGCTGCTCGAGCGCGGCCTGCTCGGCCTCGGCCCGCCGCCGGGCCTCTTCGCGCCGGCGCTCCTCCTCTTCGTCCTCCCGCTCTGCCTGGCCGGGCCTGCCCTCCTGGGAGAAGGGGAAGCCCAGTCCGAGCAGGAGATCGAACGCCTCCTGATCCGTCGCGGCCGTCGTCGTGATCGTCACGTCGAGGCCGCGCACCTGGTCGATCGAGTCGTAGTCGATCTCGGGGAAGATCAGCTGCTCGCGGACCCCGAGCGAGTAGTTGCCCCGCCCGTCGAACGACCGCGGGTTCAGCCCCCGGAAGTCGCGGATGCGGGGGATCGCGATCGTCACGAGGCGGTCGATGAACTCCCACATGCGGGCGCCGCGAAGCGTCACCGATACCCCGACCGGCATCCCGGTGCGGACCTTGAACGATGCGATCGACTTGCGCGCGCGGCGAACGTTTGGACGCTGGCCCGCGATCACCGCCAGCTGCTCGGTCGCGTTGTCCAGGATCGCTGTCGAGGTCTTCGCCTCGCCGATGCCCATGTTCAGCGTCACCTTGACGAGCCGCGGCACCTGCATCGGGTTCGAGTAGCCGAACCGCCGGGTGAGCCGGGGCGCGACCTCGTTCTGGTAGAGCTCCCGCAGGCGTGGCGGCGGCGCCGCACGCTGTGCCTCTGTGACCGTCGCTTCCATTTACCTCAGACGTCCACCGCTCCGCCGGTGCGCTTGGAGTAGCGCTCGCGCTTGCCGTCCTTCGCCCGCACCCCGACTCGGGTGGGCTTGTTGTCGGTCGGGTCGACCAGCATCACCTTGGAGACGTGGATCGGCCCCTCCTTCTCGATGATGCCGCCGGCCTGCGCGCCCTTCTGCGTGTCCTTGATGGACCGGGGGCGCTGATGGCGCTTGACCATGTTCAGGCCCTCGACGTACACGCGCTGCTTGCGCGGCTCCGTGCGCAGGACACGGCCCGTCTTGCCACGGTCCTTGCCGCCGATGACGAGCACGGTGTCGTCCTTTCGGATCTTCATTGCCTTTGCCATGTCTAGAGCACCTCTGGCGCTAGAGAAACGATCTTCATGAAGTTGCGGTCGCGCAGTTCACGCGCCACGGGACCGAAGATGCGCGTCCCGCGGGGGTTGCGCTGCGGATCGATCAGGACCGCCGCGTTCTCGTCGAACGCGATGTAGGTCCCGTCCGGACGCCCGAGCTGCTTCTTGGTCCGGACGACCACGGCCTGAACGACCTCGCCCTTGCGCACCCCACCGCGCGGGGTCGCCTGCTTCACGGTAGCGGTGATCACGTCGCCGACGCTTGCGTAGCGGCGGTGGTGGCCGCCCTTGACGCGAATGACCAGGATCTCGCGCGCGCCGGAGTTGTCGGCGACTCGGAGCCTTGTCTCCTGCTGGACCATCGGCACTAACGGGATCTCTCGACCACGTCGAGGAGACGCCAGCGCTTGGTTCGCGAGATGGGCCGCGACTCGATCACGCGCACCACGTCGCCCTCTTGGGCGGTGTTCGAATCGTCGTGCGCGTGCAGCTTGCTCGTTCGGCGGACGACCTTCTCGTACGTCCGATGGCGGCGGACGATGGGGATCTCCACGGTGATCGTCTTGTCAGCGGCGGCCGACACAACAGTGCCCTGGCGCACCTTCTTCGAACCGGGCTCGCGCTCACTCGGCGGTGTGCCCTGCCTTGGCTCCGCGCGCTTCGCTCGGCGCGCAGCGCGGTAGCGGCGTCGTCGCTCGGTGGCCAGCCGACGCCGCTCCGCCCGCTCGGCGGCGCGCTCCTCCGGCGTCCGCGGCGCGCGCGACTCACCGGACGCACGGGAACGCTCGCGCTTGCGGCGCTCCTTCGGC
This sequence comes from Actinomycetota bacterium, assembly GCA_046729615.1. GTDB lineage: Bacteria > Actinomycetota > Thermoleophilia > Solirubrobacterales > 70-9 > AC-56. The sequence goes on along the minus strand of JBKPHA010000072.1, from coordinate 875 downwards.
GACAGCTGCTCCTCGGGCTCGACGGACTCCGCCGGAGCCTGCTCGGCGGGCTCGGCCTCGTCCGCGACCTCGACCTCGGCGACCTCGGGCTCGGTGGCAGCCTCGTCGGCGGCCTCCGGCTCCTCAGCGGCAGCCTCGGCTTGCGGAGCCTGCTCCTCGGCCGGAGCCTGCTCCTCTGCCTGCTGCGTGCTGCCTTCTGCCTGCTCTTCCTGCTTCTCTTCCTCGGCCATCGGGCTCCTACCGCCTCAATTCCCTCTCCAGATCGATGCCGCGCTGGCGCGCCACGGTGAGCAGGCGCGCGACGTCGCGCCGGGAGGCGCTCAGCGCTGCGGTGTTCTCCAGCTCGCCGGTCGCGTGGCGGAAGCGCAGATTGAACGCCTCCTCACGCGCCTGCTTGAGCTGCTCCACGAGATCGTGGTCGTCGAGCGCGTGGACCTCCGAACCCTTCACTCCGCCACTCCTTCGCGCTTGACGAACTTCGTCTTTATGGGCAGCTTGTGTCCCGCCAGCCGGATCGCGTCGCGGGCGAGGTTCTCGGGCACGCCGGCCAGCTCGAACATCACGCGCCCCGGCTTGACCACCGCGACCCAGCCCTCGGGGTTCCCCTTGCCCGAGCCCATGCGCGTCTCGGCCGGCTTCTTGGTGTAGGGCTTGTCAGGGAAGATGTTGATCCAGACCTTGCCGCCGCGCTTGATCTTGCGGGTCATCGCGACGCGCGCGGCCTCGATCTGGCGGTTGGTGACCCAGCCGCGCTCGAGCGCCTTCAGCCCGTACTCGCCGAACGCCACGGTGTGACCGCCCTTCGTGTTCCCACGCATGCGGCCGCGCTGGACCTTGCGGTGCTTGACCCGCTTGGGCATCAGCATCAGCTGCCG
>JBKPHA010000071.1:0-40076 GCA_046729615.1 Actinomycetota bacterium | reverse complement strand
CCACCGCGCGCTCGTCGATCACTCCCGCCGGCGGCTTGCGGCCGGCGCGCCGAGCGCCCGCATCGCGCGCGAGGTCCGTGCCCAGGGCGAGCGGGCGCTGGCCACGCTCGAGGGCGGGCTTGGCTCGATCGGCGTCCGCTGACACGCCGGTCATCTACTTATCTCGTCCGGGCAGGCCGAAAGGCTCAAAGGCCTCTGGGGTGAGGAAGGCCGTGATCTCCTTGATTCGGGTCCCCTCCAGGGCGAGCAATGTAATGGCGTGCGGGACCATCGCTTCCTTCACGGCATCCCATCGATACTCGCCAAATGCCAGCTGCCCGTTTGCCCACGTGGACACGAGGCGCCGGCGCTTCTCGCCGGAGAGGGCCCAGCCGCGGAGAAATGCGGCGATCGCCTGCCGCCCGCTGTACCACGTCGGCAGCGGTGGCATCGCCATTACGGCGTCCTCCGTCAGCATTGCGGCGAGCCCGTCGACGTCGGCGCGCTCCCACGCATCGACGAATCCATCGACGAGCTCGCGGAGCTCGCGGTTGTCGAGCGAGCGCAGCACCGCCTGCTGGCTCCGCTCGGGTAGCCGCTCGTCCACCGCCTTGTGCGCGCGCTGCAGCGCGCTGTAGACGGAAGCCGGCGTCGTCTCGAGGGCGTCAGCGACCTCGGCGCCTGAGAAGCCCAACACCTCCCGCAGGATCAGCACCGCCCGCTGGCGCGCCGGCAGGTGTTGAAGCGCCGCGATGAAGGCGAGCTCTACGCTCTCGCGCTCTACGTAGCTCGCCTCGGGCGCGCCGAAGCCATCCTCGAGCGCCAGCTTCTCATCGGGATACGGCTCCACCCAAACCGATTCCACAAGCGGCTCGCCCGGTCCATCATGGGGATCGGCCGCGGGACCGTAGTCGAGCGGCAGCACCCGCTTGGGCCGCCGCTCGATCGCCTTCAAGCAGGCGTTCGTGGCGAACTTGTAGAGCCAGGAGCGCAGCGAGCTGCGCCCCTCGAAGCGCTCCAAGCCGCGCCACGCGCTCAGCAGCGTTTCCTGGAACGCGTCCTCGGCATCCTGGATCGAGCCGAGCATCCGGTAGCAGTGGGCCTGAAGCTCGGCGCGGTAGCGGTCCACCAGCCGGCCGTACGCATCCTCGTCGCCTCGCCTCGCGGCCTCGAGGAGCGCTCGCTCATTCGAGTATGTCGGGGCGGTTGAGTTCACTGGCTCCTCACCATCATTCGCTCAACCCCGTTGGCCTGGCCAACCTTCGGCTGCCAGAGCGCGACCTCCCCGCCCTCCGGCGTGGCGACGACGCTGCGCCAACCGGCCGGCCCCTCGCGGCGCTGCAGCAGCACCGATGCCCCGAGCCGGCGCGCCAGGTCGGTGGTCTCGTCGATACGGTCGACCTCGACGTAGGGCAGCCAGATTGCGCGCGGAGTGGCGCACTGAACGATGCCGCCGCCGAGGCCGGCGCCGAGCTCCAGCCCGAGGTAGGAGCCGGCTCGGGTGACGATCTGCTCTGGGCGCCAACCGAAGAGGCCCTCGTAGAGTCCGCTGGCGCGCGGCAGATCGCCGGTGTGCAGCTCCAGATGGACGACCGGATGCGGGTTGCGGGGCTCCATCGCGCCGGGGGTCGCCCTAATCCCCGTAAAGGCGGTACGAGCCGATCTCATCGAGCTCGGTGACCACCGGGGCCTCCGCGCAGCGATCGGCGATCTCCCTCTGGAACTCCCCGAATGCCGGCAGATCCGACAGCGGGCTGCGCCCGTCATCCGTCTCGGTCGAGCTCAGGTGGATGAAGCTCACTCCATCCTCGAGCCTGAACGTGCCGTATCGGAGCCCGCTGGGCTTGGTGCGATGCAGCTCCTCGTAGACCGCGCGGACGAGCGCCTCGTTCTCAGCCACCCGATCGGGCTTGAGCCTGTAGCGAACCATGACGCGTTTCATTGCGTACCTCCTTGGTTGATTGGGACATCAGCTCCCGCTGGCGCCCTCGGGCTCGAGGGCGGGGATTGCGGAGGCGGGAATCGGCGTCGCCCGGCGGCGGCCGGGGAGCGCCAGCGCCGCGATCGCGCCGGTGAGCGCCAGCCCGGCCGCGACGAAGATTGCGGGCCCGAATCCGTCGGTGAACGCCTGCGCCGAGACGTAGCTGCCGGCCCCTGCGAAGACCGCGACCGCGACCGCGATCCCGAACACGCCGCCGAGCTCGCGCATCATGCTGTTGGTGCCGGCCGCCTTGCCAAGCGCCTCCATCGCCACCGAGCCCACCACCGAGTTCTGTGCCGACGGGAGCGCCATCGAGATGCCGACGCCGGCGACGATGAACGGCCCCAGCATCTCGGAGTACGCCATGCCGGGGTCGGCGATCGCAGCGAGCCAGGCCATCCCCGCCGCCTGAAGAGAAAGGCCTCCCACCATCAGCGGCCGCTCGCCGATTCGGTCGGCGAGGGCGCCGGCGATCGGGGCCACGGTGATGAACGTTGCGGTCCAGGGCAGTAGCCGCACGCCGGCACCGAGCGGGCCGTAGCCGAGTCCGGTCTGCAGCAGCTGCGCATAGAAGAACACGGCGGCGAACAGCGACGCGACCGTGAAGAAGATCGCCGCGTTGCCGGCCGCGAAGGCGCGGGAGCGGAAGAACCGCATCGGCAGCATCGGCTGGGGAGCGCGCACCTCCCAGCCGACGAACGCCGCCACCAGCAGCGCGCCGGCGACCAGCGAAGCGACGACCTCCGGGCTGGCCCAGCCGGCGGTGTTCGCGCGGACCAGGCCCCAGACGATCCCGAGGGCGCCACCCGTCACCAGCGCCAGCCCGCGGATGTCGAGGGCGGTGTCCGGTCCGAAGCTCTCCCGCATCCGCGTCATGACGAGCGGGACGGCGAGCAGGCCGATCGGGACGTTGACCCAGAAGATCCACTGCCAGGCCAGCCCCTCGACGACGGCGCCGCCAACCAACGGGCCGAGGGCCACGGCCACCCCGGTGACCGCCCCGAACATCCCGATTGCCGCCCCGCGCCGCTCGGGCGGGAAGGCGGCGCTGAGTAGCGCCAGGCCGAGCGGCATCAGGAGCGCGGAGCCGGCGCCCTGCACGGCGCGCGCCCCGATCAGCCAGCCGACGTTCGGCGCCAGGGCGCACGCCGCGGACGCCGCGGCGAACAGCCCCAGGCCGAGCGCGTAGAGGTTGCGGCGTCCGAAGCGGTCGCCGAGCGCCGCGCCCGTCAAGAGCAGGACGGCGAAGCTCAGGTTGTAGGCGTTGACCGTCCACTCGAGCTGTCCGATCGACGCCCCGAGGTCGAGCCGGATCGTGCTTAGCGATGTCGACACCACCAGCGTGTCGAGCGCAGCCATCAGCGAGCCGATCCCCGTCAGGACAACGACCCAGGCCATGACGGCCCTCTCCCTCATCTCTGTCGACCTCGAGTTCATGTCGGCTCCTTCACCGGTCTCCGTTTCGCCGACCGCGGCCGGCGCCTCTCCAATTGAGATCCGGTCCGGGCCGGAAATCCATCGCTGGCGGATGTCTGTGGCTTACGAGGGAGGAAAATCGCGGGGTCTCACAGATGCCCGATGAGCCGTCAAAGCCCGCGCCCGTCGCTGGCCGGTACGACGATCGGGACGTACCCGGCGGCAAGGGTTACTCGGCGCGATCCTCGCACTGGTTGCCTGGTCCCACGCCCCCGCTTCGCGCGGACCTAAGCGACGTCTCGGTCGGCCCTCAGCTCACGCTCGCGGAAGGATCGCGCCCCGAAACGTCGTCATGTCCCAGACGAACTCGGGGTGCGCCGCCTCGGACTGCATCTCTCCAGTCCTCACGGTGTAGTCGTAAACAGCCTGGAGCCGGTTGACGTTCTCCTGCGACATCGCTACTCCCGCAGCCCGACCGTCTCGAGGGCTTGAGCGCGGTCAAGGTAGTAGTCGGCCTCGACGACGAGGCCGTCCCGCAGGCGGTGAACGACGGCGAAGGACTGCGTGTAGGGCGCGTCGTCTGCGCCTTGACCGACGATCCGCGTGCAGGCGACGAACCGGCCGTCGCCCACGTCGATCAAGTCATCGAGGACGACCTCGATCGGCCCGAGCAGATCGATCAGGCTCTGCATCCGTTCCAGCGCGGCGGCGCGTCCTCGGTAGACACCGGCGTCGGGCCAGCCGGGTCCCTCACGGTAGACGGCATCTTCGGCCCAGAAGTTTTCAACGACCGCCGCCGGACCGGACTCGTTCCAGGCCTCATAAGCCCGGCGGATGCGGTCGGCGTCGTCCTGCGACATCGCCTACTCCCGCAGCCCGGCGGCTTCGAGGGCTTCTGCCTCGTGCCGGAAGTCGCGGAAGCGCACGATCATGCCGTCCCGGAAGGTGAGCAGCTCGTAGTTGAGCGAGCGGACCTCGGCGCAGCTTCTTGCGCCAGTTGCCACCTCGAGGCCGATGACGAGTACATCATCGCCACCGCAGTCGATTATCCGCTGGACCTCGAACCGATAGTCATCGAAGCTCTCGAGGTAGCGTTCCATCGCCTCCGTCGCTCCCTCGCGGCCCCGGTAGGTCAACCCGTCCTCGCGGCTCGTCCACTCCACGTCCGGGTGGCACAGGGCCATCGCCCTCGGCATGGCGGCCAGCAGCTCGGCCTTGCTCGTCGCGGGCTCGTAGAAGCGGGCGGCCAGCTCGACGTTCTCCTCGGACATCACCTACGCAGTATCTCGCCATGGGAGCAACTCTCGGCGTTCTATCCGCGCCGAACGAGAGCCCGCCGAAGCGGGCTCCCATCGGATCTGGATCGTCCTTTTGCTGGATTGAGTAACTGCGACGCCGATTGCCTACTCCCGCAGCGCGGCGGCTTCGAGGGCTCGCTGCTGGTCCATATAGATCCGCCCTTTAAGGAGCTTGCCGTTGCGAAGGTGCCAGAGAATGGCATTCTTCTGGCTTGCTGCAGGAACGCCGCTTCCGGCCCCGCGTCCGACGATGCGATAGAGGTGCACCACCCGATCCGGGCCAGCATCCAGGATCTGGCCTTCCTCCGGGTGGAATTCCTCGAACACGGCGTCCATGGCCTGCCGGTACTCGACAACTCCGTCAAGGCCCCTGAAGATCTCCGGCTCAACCCCCGATCGCAGCTCGATCTCGGGGTCGATAAAGCTCAGACCCGTTCGGTATCTCGGGCGCTGAAGGCATTCGCGACCTTGCGCACGACCCGCCACGTTCTCCTGCGACATTGTCCGCACAGTATCTCGCGGGGCGAGGGAGAGATCTGCAAGTCAGACAGTCAGCGCCTGCTGGTTATGCGTCAGGTCAAGCAACCGGCGAACTGGAAGTGACCCGCAATCAATGCGGAGCCGACCACCGTCCGCGCGTGAGCCGTCCCCGGCCCAAATCAACACCCGAAGCCCCGTGGGGTCGATGAACGTCACGCCTTTGAGGTCGAGGACGATGGACGGCGGCCCGCCCTCTAGCGCGTGCAGTAGGGAGTCTTCGAGCGCCGGGGCGCTGGCAATGTCGAGCTCGCCGACCGCGCGCACCACGAGCGACTGCTCGTCTTGGTCGATCCGGATGGTTAGACCACCGTGCCTTCGGACCGAAATCGAAGTGGCCATCCGAGCCAACCTCCTTCCCAACCCCTCTCGACGCCAGCGTATCTGCTTCGGCATCAGCGTGGGCAGTTCTCGGTCCCGGCCGAACGGGAGGGTCACGAAGACCGCGCAATTTGCGCACTCACCGCCAGGCGTGGTCGGGAAATGGCGGGGCGGAGGTCAAGACGAAATCGGTCAGCCTTCGCGAGCGTGGCCTGACCCATGGAGCAGCGTAGGGGCGTACGTCGCGGCGGCCCCGCCACTTTTCCTTCCTGTTTGCGGATTTCGCCCGGCGGCGCGACCTGCCTGCGTTCGTCGTGTCGGGGGCGACCCGATGTGCGCGACATGCCGCCGCCGAAGGCTGGGCGGAGGACCGCGAGCCACCACCTCGTCTGGGTCAAACGCTTGCCTTCGATTACCTGCTGCGCCGGTGGCCTTTTGGCCCCCTGAGCCAGCGCGTAGGCCCTGCTTCGTTAACGCCCTTGCATCGGTTGATGGCCGGATGTAGGGTCGCTGAAGCCAGCGCGATCGTCCTCGCGCGGCCAGACAAGGGAGGACCGGATGCCAGCCAAGCTTCGCCTCCACGCCGCACCCGCGACGCTCGTCTTCCTTGCGGTAATCCTCGCCTTGGCGGTGACCGCTCTCGTGCTGTCGAACGGCGCGGAGGCCGCTGGCCAGGGACAGCCGCGGTGCGGCGACACGATCACCACCGACACGACCCTGCACCACGATCTGGTCAACTGCCCCAACAACGGCATCATCATCGACGCCGACAGCATCACCCTCGATCTGAACTACCACCGGATCAACGGCGACGGGACCCCGGCCGCCGGGTGCAATCCCCGGACGGAGTTCTGTGACATAGGGGTGCTCAACGACGGTCACGACGGGGTCACCGTGGTGCACGGCTCGGTGCGCGAGTTCGACGTCGGCGCCGTCGTCGGGGAGGCACGCCACAACCACCTGCTTGACATTTCCTCGTCGCGGAACCTCTCGTTCGGCATCGTGGTCTTCGACTCCGCCCGAAGTTCGGTCCGCAACAGCTCGGGAAACCGAAACCTCCCTCCCGAAGGGGACGGGATGGGCGTGTTCAGCTCGCATCACGTCCGGATCGTCCACAACTCATTCCGGCGCAACCCCCCGTTCGGGCCCGGCCTCCACGTCTTCGATTCCACCAACAGCCTGATCAAGGGGAACTCGTTCTCGCGCAACCCCGATGTCGGAATCTCACTCGAGCAGGCCGACCGCAATCGGGTGCGAGGCAACCGCTGCGTTCGAAACGGTCTCTGCATCCGCGTGGGCCCCGGCAACGGAAACGTGATCGCCCGAAACCGCGTGCGCCACGCTCGCCCATCCGAAAGCGCCGAGGGTCTCGGGATCGCGGTTGAAGGCGGCAACCACAACGTGATCGCGCGCAACTCGGTCCGTGACACCCACCACCACGGAATCAGCATTGCCGCAGCGGCGGGCAACGTGGTCCGTCGCAATCAAATCCGTGGGGCGGGAAAGGACGGGGTGCACGTCGACGATAAGGCCAAGCACACGCTGCTCCGGAGCAACCGGGTCCGCCACTCAAAGGACGACGGTTTGGACGTCCAGAGCCGCAGAACGAAAATCACTCGCAACCGCGCGGTGCGCAACGCCGACCTCGGCATCGAAGCGGTACGCGGCGTGATCGACGGTGGCGGGAACGTCGCCCGCCGCAACGGCGACCCCCGGCAGTGCACGAACATCGTGTGTAGCTGACGCGAAAGGGGAAGGCATACCGCTTGTCGTGCGCCCCTCAGCCTCGCGTGGGCCGCTTCCTGTCTGCGGGTTTGCTCAGCGTCGCGAGCTACCCGAGTTCGTAGTGGCACCGGGCATGGTGGGGTCTGACTGAAGAAGTCCGGGGGTCCGCTACTTCCGCAGCCCGGCGGCTTCGAGGGCTTCGTCCCTGTTCAGGATGGACTCGATCCGCACGATCTTCCCTCCCCGGAAAGTGAACAGCATGAAAAACGGTTGCTCCATCTCAATCCGGCTTGCTTTGCCCTCGCCGCGCTGGAGCGCGTCGGCCAGGACCGTGTCACCTACCGCTTGGAGATCTCTTGCTTCGACCGTGTAGGTCTCCCAGTTGTCAAGAAAGCTACGCATGTAGTCCCTGATCCCGTCGGGACCGACGGTCTCGACAGCCTCGGGGAAGGGACGTCGTACCACGAAGACCACGGCGGGATCGAGATCGGTGAGGCCCGCGCCGAAGTCGCCGGTAGCCCAGCCGTCGAAGATGCGCCGCACGATCTCGACTTTCTCCCGCGACATCTCCTACTCCCGCAGCCCGGCGGCTTCGAGGGCCTCGGCATGGCTGAGGTAAGCCCTCATCCGAGCGACCCTGCCGCCTTCGAACTCCCAAACCTGGCCGAGATTAAGTTCTACCGGGACTCCACTCCCCCTCCCGGTGGCCGTCTGGCGCGTGAGCGCGACCACTCGGTCTTGACCGGCGTCGATCCAGCGCTCAACCTCAATCCTCCAGTCGTCGAACTCGTCGGTCCACGTCCGTATGAACTCGACGAAGCCCTGGCGACCACGCCACACCGACCTACCTTCGAGCGGGGTCGGCACGATCCACTCGTGGTCCTCTGCGACCAGCCCGGAGTCGAACCAAGATCCAGGATCGTCGCGCTGCAAGCCCGCTTGGAACTCGTCGAAGAGCTGCTGCGCAACCTCCACGTTCTCCTGCGACATCGCCTACTCCCGCAGCCCAACGGCTTCGAGGGCGGCGTTCCAGTTGTCGTAGGTGTCGACGACGACGAATCGCGAGTTCCTGACGACGAACACGACCGCGAAATCGCTGGCAACCTCGATGTGGCTGGAGCTACCGGCGCCTCGTGCGACGCCGAGCGCCACTACGCGCTCACCGAGGTCGCGGTAGTCCTCGATCTTGATGCGAAAACCCGCCAACGCCTCGTCGAGCTGCTCGAAGTATTGTGGCGTCGTTGCCCGACTCCACCGGCCTGGTAGCCCCGCTCTCGCCGTAAGCGTCGTGATCTCCGCATCGGGGTGCAGCAGCCGATCAACCGCCTCGCTGTCTCGGGCGTTGTAGGCGTCGAAAAAGGCCATGACCAGCTCCACGTTCTCCCCCGACATCGCCTATGCAGTATCTCGCGGCGGGTGGGCGGTGGTTCGGGCCGAGCCATCACGCCGCTGCGCGACTGCGGTTGGATGTCCTGCGCGTGCCGTCCGCTTGGATTACGCGAGGGGGAAGCCAGATTTCCGGCGGTCGCCTGACGGCCCTTGTCAATCCCGATGAGAACGGGATGGTGCAAGTCCAGAGGGCGCCGGAAGAACGAGCGTGGACGGCGGCGAGAAGCTCGCTTGGACCTCGCCACGAAGATGGCCGAGACCTTCGAGCGGCAGGCCTGAGGCGAGCCACCGACCCCCGAAACGCGGCGCCGGCGTCAAACGCGGCAGCTGCGAGGACGGTCAGCGGGGTGTTAGGGCTCCTGGCCGCGCGAAAGGGGTCCTAGAACTTCGTTCCGCACACCCTGGTCGACCACGTCCCGTTCCGCCCCGCATACTGGCCATACATCCAGACGGCGCTGCTGTCTCCGCCGTCGCGACAGATGCCGAAGTAATCACCCCACCGGCCTCCGACATAGGCTGACTGGCCGGCGCTGACGAGCGCGCTGCCCTGGAGGGTGTTCGGCGCGTCGCCGACCTTCCGGCCGGTCTGGCGCAGGTCCGCGAATCCGCCCGAGCTGGAGCGGCCGAACACGAGGTAGGCATTGCGGGAGCCGTCGGTCTGGATCGCGGGGTAGAAGTAGTAGCGGCCGGACGCGCCGTAGCGATTCTGCTGCGAGACGGCATGCGTGGGCACGTCGATCTCGTACCACTGCACCGCGGAGCGCGCCGCCGAATCCCCCGGCCAGCTCTGCTTGGCGGTGTGCGTCGTCCACAGGCGCTTGACGCCGCCGGCGTTCTGGAAGATGGCGTTGAGCAGGCGGTTGTCATCGGTCTCGATGCGGGTCGACGTCCCGGGCTGTTCGGCATCGGGCGCGAGCTTGTACGCCAGGCATGGAACGGCGACGCGGCCCAGCGCCGCGCTGCCACCCGTCCAGTTTCCGAGTGGATTGGTGAGCGTCCACAGCGTCAGCGACGCTCCCGATCCAAACATGTTGTTCACGAGATACGCGGGCGGGTTGCCGCCCAGGCCCCGGAAATGGACGGCGGGCTGGACGGTGAACGCCTTCGAGCCGTCGGGATTCTTCAGGTTCCAGAAGTCGAACCACCCGAGGCTGCTTCCGGAATAGAGCTGCGCCTTATTGAGGATCCGCAGCTTGACGTAGCTGAACCCCCCGCCAATCTGGAACATGTTGAGGGTGATGTACACCGCCTGGGTGTCGAAGCCCAGGTTCGGGAAGTCGGCCCAGTTGTTGGTGGCGGTGGATCCATCGAGGTGTGCATCCAGCGACCACACCCAGTAGGGGCCCGCCGCGTTTCCACCCTGAGAGGCCCCGATCAGGATCCACGATCCGGCCGGCGACTGCCGGCGGGCCGCCACCACCACGATCCAGCGCCCGGCGTAATGGTCGTAGACGATCTTCGGGTCGAAGATTCCGGCGCCGCTTGGCAATACGGGAGCAAACAGGGCGCTCGTGTTTACCCACTTGAACTTCTGCGCGCCTGCCTTGCTGTAGCCCGCGACGTCCGTGTTGACCGCGGCGAGGACGTCGTTGGGACCGACCGCGACGGTGCAGTCCGGCGGCCTCCACGCCGTTTGCGTGGGGCCTTCGAAGTTGGCCAGCTGATTCGGGGCCAGCTCCCCGGGAGCCGAGAGGACCGAGCCCTCGGGAGGATCGAATTCCTCGACCGCCGCCAATTCGGCGTCGGGTTGGGCAGCCGTGTCTTCCAACGCCGTCGAGGCCGCTTCGTCCGTCGGGTCGTAGTCCTGCGCGGCCTGATTGAGCTCGCGGAACTCGTCCATCGACACCGGATAGCGGGTGACCTGCCAGGTCGGTCGCGCCGGGCTAGGCGCGAGCGTCATCAAGTCCTCGGCCGTGACGTCGGAGAGGCTTCGAAGCACCCCGGCGCCGGTGCCGCCGGCGCCGCTCTCGTAATCATCCGCCATCTGATCCCGTCCTTTCAGTCGTTCTCGTCCACATCGCCGGCCGAGGGATCCGGTTGGGCATCGTCGGCCCGATCCCTCTCCGCATCGGCGGAAGAGTTCTTCGCGCGCTCCTTCGCCCGGCGGTACGCGCCGCCTTCCACGGGAGTCCCGAGCGGGATCTCGCGGCTCCCGGAGGTGTCCTCGCCCTCTTCTTCTTCATGCGCGGACGGCTCGGCGGGAACGGCCTCGCGGGCCTCGCCGGACCCCGACTCAGCTTCGCGAGCTTCGTCTTCTCGCTCTTCCATCGCGCCTTACTCCTCCGGTCGCCGCCCTACCGGGTCATTCGGCTGCCATCCGCCACTCACGCCGAGATGCAATCGAAAAGGTGACCGCCAACGCGGCTGCCATGACGACGATCAACCACTCCCATGCGCCGCTGTGGCCGTCCGGATCGATGTTGAAGACGATCTCCAACCAGTCGGGCCAGACCGCGGTCACGACGGCGAGGACAGTGGAGAGCACGGCCAACCCAGCCTCGACGAAGAACCTCGGCCGAAGGTGCTTCCTCATATCGCCTCCCAGTTCGAGGTGAGCGATGCTTTCGCGTCCCTGCGCTCGAGGGCCAGCATCGATGCCGACACCGGAGGATCCCCCGACGTCACCCTCAGCGGCCCAAGCTTACGCCTGCCGCGGGCCCTGTCAAGAGGTCGGCACGCCGTGGCGTGTGGGAGGTAACGGTCGGCTGATCGGCGGCGCGCAACGGGTCGCCTACTCCGTCTGCGCAAAGTAGCGGCGCCGCAGGAAACGGTCGTTTCCCTCCTGGAAGTACTCCGTCTGCCAGCTGTCGTCGGGGACCAGGTTCTGCGGCCGCCACTCCGTCTCGCCCCTCTCCTGGGCGATCTTTACCGCCTCCCGGAAGGCGTAGTGGGAGAAGAGCCGCATGAACTCCCCGAGGTAGATGTCGGCGACCCGCGTGTTCCTCGGATTACGAGCATGTTCTCGTTGTTCGAGCTCGTGCTCGCCTCGCTGAAGTTCGCAGATCCCGTGATCACCGTTGGGGAGGCAGACAGCGGGTCGACGAGCATGAACTTGGTATGCACCCACTCGACGTTGATCGTCAGTCCCGACATCTCGGCGAGCCAGCGGTCGAAGCTGTTCGTGAGGATCCGGTTGCCGATCGCGACCAGGACGTTGGGGCGCCGCCGGATCTCCGCGATGTCGATCTTCGCCTGGGCGAGACCGCTGCCGACCCCCCTCGGCCTCCATCAGCGCCACGCGGAGCACCTCGTCGTCGGTTCGGTAGACGTCCTTGAATTGCTCCGCCATCCCGAAGGCGACGGTCATGAAGAGCGCCTCCTGCGCGTCGCCCGCGACCTGGGCGTACCAGTTCAGGATGCTGAGGCCGCTGTGGGGCGAGAAGACGGCGGTGACATCCGCGTCCCACGGTTCCGGCGGGCGCGGGTTGTGGGTCCCCATCCAGGAGCGCTCGGCCGCGCTTTCGGGTTCGTCGTCAGCTCCTGCCAGTAGGCGAGGTATTCGGCGGCGATCGCCTCGTCCTCGATCGAGTGGCCGCAGTTCATGTGGCCGAAGATCCCGTTCTCCGTCCAGTTGGTGGAGCCCGTCCACACCGCCACAGGGGCGTCGTCGCTGATCAGGACGAGGAACTTGTTGTGCATGATCGTGCCCGTGGTCCGAGGGAGGCAGTGCTCGCCGACGCCCGCCGCGGCGATCGCGGCCTCGTTCTTCGCCCGGGGCCCAGAGTCGCCGGAGATCGCGTCGTAGGTGACGCGCACCGTGGCCCCGGCTGCGACCACGGCCTTCAGCGCCTCGAGCGCCGCGGCCCACTGGGACTCGTAGATCGCGCCGTAGAGCCCGTACTCGGGCCCGCTCGCCCGGCCGATGAACGCCACGAGCGCCTCGAGGAGCCCCCGCGATAGCCACCCGTAGGCGGCGTCCTGCTCGGCGCCCACGAGCTCGGCGGTCGCCTTGTCCTGGAACCGCCGCGCGTACCCCTGGGTCGCCACCGAGCCGCGGTTGAAGAACACCGACTGCGACTCGCCCGCCTCGCTCTCGGTGGTCACGCTCACCGTCGTCCACGGGCCGAGGTGGAGCGCCGTTGGCGTCCCGTACACCGGATACACCCGATGGGTGTAGTCGTGCGCCGGCTTGGCGCTGTAGTCGGCCCACCGAAAGGTCTGGTAGGGGTGGTACCGGCTCGAGACTTGCCCGCCGGGACCGAGGCCCGGGTCGGTCTCGGCGAACGTCATCATCCCGCTGAGCCAGTAGCGCTCGTCCTCGGTGTGGTCCTCGCGCTGGATCGCGAAGCCGAGACAGCCCAGGCGCCGAGATTCGTCCAGGTCGAGCCCCAGCGTCACCACGTGCGTACCGGCAATGGCGTTCACCGTCAACCCGGCCCCGGTCCGCCTTCGCCGCATCCTGCGGCGAGGCTAGCTCCCCCACCCCGGCAGGCAAGCTCGCACAGTCGCCTGCGCGGAGCGCGGATTCAACCGGGCGCACTACAGTAGATCAGCCTCCATGTCTGCACCGGTGCTCCTAGCGGTCGAGCACGACGTCGCCGCGTTCGGCGACGTCGAACGAGAGCTGCGTGACCGCTACTCGAGCAGGTATCGCGTCATCTGTACGCATACGCCGGAGGAGGCGCTCGCGAAGCTGACGTGGCTCTCGGATGCCGGCGAGGACGTCGCGTTGGTGCTCGCGGCACAGTGGCTACCCGGAGCGACCGGCAGCGAGCTGCTCGGCCGCGTGCGCCGGCTGCACCCGCACGCCAAGCGCGCCCTCCTCGTGCCCTGGGGCGCGTGGGGTCACGCGCCAACGGCCGAGGCAATCTTCGACGCCATGGCGATGGGACGTATCGACTACTACATCCTCAGGCCAGCGGCGTCACCGGACGAGGTGTTTCACCACGCCGTCACGAGCTTCCTGCTCGAGTGGGCCAAGGCGCGGCGTGTCGCTCCCCACACCGTCCACGTAGTCGGCGAGGACTGGTCGGGCAGGGCATACCAACTAAGGGATGTCTTCGAGCGCTGCGCCATCAGGCACGCCTTCTGTCTGGCGGACTCGATCAAGGGGCGCGAGCTCTTGGCGAAGGCCGGCCCGGAAGTGAAGCTCCCGCTGATCGCCCTCCCCGACGGCCAGTTCCTGAGCGACCCGACCGACAGGGAGCTAGCAGCGGCGACCGGAGTCTCGGTCGATCCGGAGCGGGACGACTTCGACCTCGTGATCGTCGGTGCAGGACCGGCCGGACTGTCGGCGGCCGTCTACGGCGCCTCCGAGGGGCTCGACACGTTGGTGATAGACGAAGGCGGGGTCGGTGGCCAGGCCACGTCAAGCTCGCTGATCCGCAACTACCTCGGCTTTCCCCGCGGCGTCAGCGGCGGCCGCCTGGCCGAGCAGGCCTACGAGCAGGCATGGGTCTTTCGGGCGAGCTTCGCCTTCATGCACCGGGCGAACGGCGTCCATCGCGCCGGTGACCGCCTCGTCGTGACGCTGTCGGACGAACGACGCGTCAGTGGTAGAGCCGTCATTCTCGCCACGGGCGCCACCTACCGACGACTCGGCGTACCGGCGCTCGAGGCGCTGAACGGAGCAGGGGTTTTCTACGGAGGCCCGATGTCGGAGGGCTACGCAATGATCGGAAAGGACGCCTACGTCCTCGGCGGCGCCAACTCAGCCGGCCAAGCCGCGCTTCATCTCGCGCGCTTCGCCCGCCGCGTCACGCTCGTGGTGCGTGCGAAGTCGCTCGACGCAGGGATGTCCCAGTACCTGATCCGAGAGGTGCGGGCAACTCCCAACATCGAGGTGAGGACGGATACGGGGGTGGTCGGGGGCGGAGGCGACGGGTACCTGCAGCATCTGGTGCTGCGCGCGGGGGTTACCGGAGACCATGAGACGGTCGGTGCCGATGGCCTCTTCGTCCTGATCGGGGCCAGGCCGCGCACGGATTGGCTACCCGCCGCCGTAGCGAGGGATGCCCAGGGGCTCGTGTTGACGGGCGAGGACATCCCGTTGGATCATCCGTGGCCGCTCGACCGCCGGCCGTTTGCGCTCGAGACGAGCATGCCCCGCCTCTTCGCGGCGGGCGATGTGCGGAAGGGCTCAATCAAGCGACTGGCCGCCGCGGTCGGGGATGGCTCGGCCGCGGCCCAATTCGTCGACCGCCTCTTCGACCTCGACCGGTTGGAGTCGGATGGCGTGACCGAGATGTCGGTGCGACGCCCGATCGACGGTGCGGTAGCCACCTCCTGAAGCGACTGGCCCGCGGGCTCTCGGAGCGCGCAGTCGCTCCCCTACCGGCGCGGCCAGCGCGAGTGGGCGGCTGCCGCGGGGCGATCCCCGGCGCCCACCTGGATTGCGGCCCCCGAACGAGCCGCCTACGGCCTCGGCGGCTCCCGCTGCGGTTCCGCGGCCTGCTGTCCCTCAGGCGGCGGGGCCGGAGTCGGCGCGGCAGCGGGCAGCGCTCCGGAGATTGGCTCCCCTTCAGCGCGCCAGACGATGTTCAGCGAGTACTGCAGGTAGGCCCAGAATCCGATCGACAGGAACAGGTACAGGAGCACCGCGAGCACGCCGCTCAGCGGCTCCTTGCCGGCGCTGCGGGCGGCCTCCTGGATCCGCTGGGTGCCGCGCCAGTAAGTGACCAGCGCAGGGATGATGATGATCCCGCCGGGGAACAGCGCCAGGAGCGAGTTGGTCGGGTTCTGTCCGAGGTCGCGGCCTCGGGCGCGACCGTAGTCGCGAAGCTCGCAGTTGATCCGGTACCACCACACGAGGTGGTAGATGCCGAGCGTGATGATGGGGAGAAGCGCCGCCGCCCACGGGCTCCGCACCTTAACGCGGTCCGAGCTTTGCCTGATCTGCAGCTCCTCGGCCAATTTGAACCTCCCTTGTTGAACGACCGAGCGGTCGAGGAAGACGCTATCCGATTGGCGGCCGGCCGACCACGAATCAGCCGGAGGCCTCATGCAGCGCCACTTCCTGCTGGTTGAACCCGCCGGCGTCCTCGAGGCCGCCCGTATCGCCCCGGACCCTGCCGGCTACGAGCTGAACCGTGCTGCGCCAGAAGGCCGGCGAGATCAGCTGCAGGGCGCGGAAGTATCGGTTGCTCACGGGCGCGGGCGCCGCGAAACGACAGGTGACGCCCAGCCCGTCGTCGTCCAGATTGACGGTCTTGTGCCACATCCAGGCGGGAAAGAACAGGACGTCGCCCGGATGCAGCTCGAACTCCAGCCTGGGCGCATAGTCGAAGAGGGGAAAGCGCTCCCTGTCCCGGGGAGTGCCGTCCTCCGCCGCCTCGAACTCCGAGAACCGCCGCAACCCGTCGCCCCGCGCGGCCGGATACATGAGCCAGGAGTACTCGGCCTCCACCAGGGTCCAGTGCTTGGAGCCACTGACCGCCATGTACCAGTTGGGGCTCTCCTCGCAGTGGAAGTGGGCGTTAAGCCCCCTGCCCCAGCCGAGGATCAGGAAGCTGGCCACCGGGCTCGACGGCCGCCCCAGGACGGGGAAGTACGGCCGGACGCGCTCCACATCGAAGAACTCCCGCAGCTCCGCGTTCTGGTCCAGCAGCGCCTGCTGAGGGATGTAGTTTCTGCGCCCGTCCTCATAGATCTCCCGCAGCCGCACGGACTTGATCCTTCTGTCAACGGGGTCGAGCGCCTGGGCCACCGCGCCAGGGAACTGCTCCGCGAGGGCAGCGAACCGAAAACGCGCGAGATTGCCCTGATAAAAGCCTCGGATGACGCACGGCACAGCCCTCTTGACGTGCTCTCGGTAGAAGACGCGCGGGTCCAGGCTGCCTGCCTCGTATTCTCGGGCGCCCGCCACCGGACCGGCGCGAACGCCGCGGGTCACCAGACGCCGGCGGACGCGCTCATAGACTCTGAACTGGTAGTCCTTGAGGGCGTCCGGCTGACCGCTGAGCTGCTGCCAAAGCATGATCAGCTTGAGCTGCAGGACGTTCCCGTACCCGAATGGAAGGCGGGGCACGCGGCGGGTGCTCACACGGCCGACCAGGAGCGTGTGGAGGAAGAGCTTCTGCTCGATGAAGAGCTGCCAGAGCCCGTAAGACGCTGCGACCAGGACGCCGCAAGGCACCGCGAACGCGGATCGGGTGTGCTTTTGCACGCGCATGGGCACAGGAAGGTTGACATTTAAACGGTCGCGTCGTTGCTCGCGATCACCTGTGGGCGGCGTGGGATTCGCCGGCCCCAGCGGCCGTCGGTAGGGTCGCCGTGCTGATGTCGAGCAAGCCGGAGGTGATGCTGCGCAGGACGACGCGAGCGAGATCGCCGCTCGGCCCGTGAGGACCGCGGCTCTCAGCGCCGCCTCCCGCCTGGACGATGCGTCTCGGCCGAGGCTGGCGCCCTCCGCTCCTGGTACGAGGCGTTTGCCGATGGCCTCCTTCGGCGAACGCCGATCGCCCTGCCATCCTCACGCGACGGCGAGACGAGCAGCCCAGTGGTGGAGTGCGTGCGGCAGGGCTTGACCTCCCAGGGCGCAATAACCGAACCGGCCCTGAGCCTTCTGTGGGCGAATCAGCACCTGGAGATCGTGTGGCAACTCGGGACCGAGCTGGTTCGGCCCGCGGCGGAGCTGTCCGGTCACCGGCCGCTGCGCCGCACGAGGCGGCCTACGGCTGAGCGCCGGGCGGCTGCGTGAGCGACAGCGTCGCGCCCTGGGGATCGATGATGACGGCCTGTCTCATTCCCGCGTCCGGGATGTCGTAGGGGCCGGTGAGTACCGAGGAGCCGAGGTCATTCGCGGTCTCGAGCGCTCGATCGAGATCACGGACCCAGAAATCGACGCTCCAGTTCGGCGGTCCGTCGCCGGATGCACCTCGCGGCAGCAACGTCGCAACCACGTCCCGCGGGACCGGTTGTTGGGGTTCGCCTCCCACGTAGCCGGGCAGCCTCCACAGCGTCACCTGCGCGTCGCCGAGGCCGAACGTGTCGGTCTGCCAGCCGAACATGGTCCCGTAGAAGCGCCGGGCTGTCTCCGGATCCGACGTGATCAGGGCGCTCATCGCCCAGGCGCCCGGTTCGTTGACGAGTTGCACGCCGCTGCGTCCACCTGGCTCCCAGAGGCAGAAGACCGCGCCCGAGGGATCGGAGACGACGACCATGCGGCCACCGCCTGGGGAGTCGAACGGCTCGCCGATCACGCTTCCGCCGGCCTCCTCGACCTTGCGAGCCGCCGCACCGGCGCTGTCCGTGCAGACATGTGTCGTCCACACGGCCGACGGGGGAGCCGGAGCGCCATGCTGCGAGACGATGGCGGCGATGTCCCGCCCGCGCAGCCGACACAGGAAATAGTCACCTGGATGATCCGCCGGCATCAGGTTCTCGGCCTCCCATTCGAAGAGCTCCGCATAGAAGGCGACGGCCGCCTCCGGCTCCGGATGGACGGCTTGCACCCAGCACGGGGCGCCGGGCGGAAATCCGTATCGCTCGCTCATTCGGGGTCCTGCACGTACTCGTCGTGCCGACGCCACCACTCATACGGCGGCGTCTGCGGATAACCCTCCGGCGAGTCCTCCCAGGTCTCCTGGCGGCCGAAGGGGGTGATGTCCAGCAGGCTCCAGACGCTGCCGAGCGCCTCCACCCCGCGCCTGTCGGTGAAGTAGGTGCGATAGATCTCCCCGCCGTCGCGAAGGAAGGCGCTCAGGCCGAACTGCTCTCCGTCCTGATAGGCGTCCGGCAGCGGCTCCTCGGGCGAGACGGCGAAGGTGACGTTGAAGTCGCTGTCGGCGGACGAATACCAGGGGATCTCCCAGCCCATCCGGCGCCGATAGGCGTCGAGCCTCCCCAGCGGCGCGCGCGAGACGAGGACGAACGACGTGTCGCGCGCGTGGAGATGAGCGAGATTGGCGACGCCGTCGACGAACATCAAGCAGCCATCACAGCCCTCGGTCTGGTTCGGGCCGAACATGAAGTGGTACAGCAGGAGCTGGCGGCGGCCCTCGAACAGGTCGGCCAGCGGCGTATGTCCATCGGGTCCCTGCAGGACGTAGTCCTTGTCGATGCGCACCCGCGGCAGCCGTCGGCGCTCTGCGGCGAGCGCGTCGCGAGCCCTCGTCGCCTGCTTCTCCCTCTCGCGCAGGCGATCGAGCGCGGCTTCCCATTCGTGCTGCGACACAACTTCCGGGAGCTTCATTTGTCCTCCTTCATCCGCCCACCGCCCTCCTATACAGGAGCGGCAGACTACCGGCTAGTCCTAAAAGACTACTCCTTGCTTGGTTTCTCGTATTGACGTCCTAGAATCCCACACCGTGGCTCGCGCCCGATCACACCGCGACGGCTGCGGGATCGCCCATGCAGCGGACCTTCTTGGCCAGCGCTGGACGCTCCTGGTGGTGAGGGAGCTGCTCCTTGGACCGAAGCGATTCACCGACCTGCGGGCGGGGATCCCGGACCTGAGCCCCAACGTCCTCGGGCAGCGGCTGCGCGAGCTGATCGCCGCCGGCGTCGTGCGCAAGCGGAAGCTCCCGCCCCCGGCGGCCGTCCAGGTGTACGAGCTGACGGAATGGGGCTCACGGCTCGAGCCCGCCGTGCTTTTGCTCGGCCGGTGGGCAACCGCCTCGCCCTCTTTTCCGAGGGATGCCGAAATGGGGCCCGACTCGCTGGTGCTGGCGCTCAAGTCCACGTTCGATCCGGAGGCCGCGAGAGGGCTCCGCGGGACCTACGCGCTCATCCTCGACGGCCTGCCGTATTCGATCCGCATCGCGAACGGCGAGCTCGACGCGCGGCGGGGCGAGCCCGATCGGCCGGATGCCGCCATTCGGAGCAATCCGAAGGCGCTGACGGGAATCGTGTTCCGTGGCCGCCCGCTGGCCCACGGCCTCAGGTCAGGCGAGATCCAGATCGAGGGCGACACGCGGGCCGGCGAGCGGTTGCTGCGAACGCTCGCCGGCGGCTGACTAGGGGTCCGAGCGACTGTGCCTCAGCGATCGACCTCTGCCAGCCGCCGCTCGAGAAAGCGCCGCTCGGCTTCGGAGTGGACCAGGTCGAGCGCGCGCTCGTAGGCGACCCGGGCCTCGTCCGTCCGCTGGAGCCGGCGCAGGATCTCCGCACGCGTCGCGTGGAGGTAGTGATAGCTGTCGAGGTCGAGCGCATCCACTAGCTCAAGCGCGGCCTGCGGGTCTCCCGCCTCGGCGAGCGCCGCCGCTCGGTTCAGCTCCACGACCGGCGAACCGGTGAGCCGCGCGAGCTCGCCGTAGAGCTCGGCGATCCGTGGCCAGTCCGGCGCGTGCTCCGAGTGCAGGAGCGCCAGCGCCGCCTGGAGCACGTACGGGCCGCGGCCGCCCAAGGCGAGCGCGCGATCAAGGGTGGCCCGCCCTTCGTCCAGCTCCGCAGCGTCCCACAGCGAGCGGTCCTGATCGCGAAGCAGTACGACCTCGCCGGCGACGAAGCGGGCCTCCCGCCGCGCGTCGTTCACCAGCATCAGCGCGAGCAGCCCCTGGGCCTCCGGCTCGTCGGGCATGAGCTCCGCCAGCGACCGCCCCAGGCGGATCGCCTCCGCCCCGAGATCCCCACGGCCGCCGTAGCCCTCGTTGAAGATCAGGTAGATGACGCCGAGCACGGCCGCGAGCCGCTCGGGAAGGAGGTGCGCCGCCGGCACGCGAAACGGGATCCCGGCCCGCTTGATCTTGTGCTTCGCGCGAACGAGGCGCTTGTTCATCGTCTCCCTGGGGACGAGGAACGCGCGGGCGATCTCCTCGGTCGTCAGCCCGCCGAGCGTCCTGAGCGTCAGCGCCACCTGCGCCTCGAGCGAGAGCGCCGGGTGGCAGCACGTGAACAGGAGCTCCAGCCGCTCGTCCGGGATCGTCGCCTCCTCCATCTCGTCCTCCACCGCCTCCGGCAGGTCCAGCTGCCGCGCCTTCTCGGCCAGCGTGCGGTCGCGACGGATGCGGTCGATCGCGCGGTTGCGCGCCGTGGTGACGAGCCAGGCCCGAGGGCTATCCGGCGTGCCGGCGTGCGGCCAGCGCTCGGCCGCGCTCGCGAACGCCTCCAGCGCGGCTTCCTCGGCGAGATCGAAGTCGCCGAGGAAGCCGATCAGCGAGGCGAGGACCCGCCCCCACTCGTCGCGAAATACCTGCTCGAGCGCCGGACCCGCTATCGCTCCACCACCGGGCGGATCTCGATCGCGCCGCCGAGGCGAGCCGCCGGGATTCGCACTGCCAGCTCGATCGCTGCATCGAGGTCGTCGGCCTCATACAGCAGCCAGCCGCCGAGCGCCTCCTTGACCATCACGAATGGGCCATCGGTGACGAGCGTCTCGCCGTCCTCGACCCGGACCGTCGTCGCGGCCTCCGGGGAGTCGAGCTGGAGGCCGGGGGTGACCCCGGGCGTCTCGCTGACGGCCCTGTAGTCGGCGTAGACCTGCCTCTGCTCCTCCTCCGAGAGTCGCGACCAGTCCTCCGGCGACCGCGGCGTCGGCGCGTCACCCTGATGGATCAGCAGCATGTACTTCACGGCTTCCTCCTTTCGGTGAATGTTCGCTCCTTAGACGAACGGAAGCGGCCGGAAGGGACATCGGGCCGCAAAACCGGTTGCGGCCTTGCCCCAGAAGCCCGAAACGGCCATCATGAAGCGCCTGCGTTCGCGTTCTTCCCGAGTGGTTGTCTAGGCAGGCAAAGCACGCTGGCCGCCGCCTGGCGGCTGTCGCCCTCGCGGCCGTGGCCGCGGCGGTTCCCGCTGGGGTCGCCCTCGCGGCCGGCGATCCATCCCCCGGCGGCTCCCAGTCGGGCGCGTCGGGGGCACCCGAGACCCAGATCGAAAGCGGGCCCAGCGGACCGACCGCCGATCCGAGGCCGTCGTTCGCCTTCTCATCGCCGCAAGGCACATCCGGCTTCGCCTGCAGCCTCGACGCCGCCCCGTTTGCGCCGTGCGCCTCCCAGACGACCCTGCCGGAGCTACCCGACGGAACCCACATCCTTCACGTCCGCGCCATCGACCCCGCGGGCGACGCCGATCCGACCCCCGCCTCTCGCACGTTCGTCGTCGACACCGTGGCGCCTGACGTGGCGATCGATTCGGGTCCGACGGGGCCGGTGAACGACCCGCTCCCGCTCTTCACCTTCGCATCCGGTGACAACTCGGCGATCTTCGCCTGCTCGCTCACGCCGCACTCCCCCACGTTTTCCCCGTGCCCCCGGGACGGGACATATGCGCCGAGCGCGCCACTGGCGGACGGCGCCTACACCATCAGCGTCCGGGCGACCGACGCCGCGGGGAACTCGGCGACCGCCGAGCGGGTGTTCTCGGTCGACACCGAGGCGCCCGAGGTGACGGTGACGTCGGGGCCAACTGAAGGCACGAACGACGCCCGCCCGACGTTCGCCTTCGCCTCACCGGACGGATCCGCCGAGTTCTCGTGCTCGATCGACGACGGCGAGCCCAGCTTCGCGCCCTGCTCTGGCGACCGATCGGATCAGCCCGCGGCGCCGCTCGAGGACGGCACCTACACGTTCCGGGTGCGGGCGACGGATGCGGCGGGCAACAGCGCCACAGCACTGCGCAGCTTCGAGGTCCAGGGAACCGACTCGGCGAAGGGCGCGAAGTCCTCCCTCAAGCGCACCGCGCCGAAGCCCGTCCCCGCCTGGTACATGACCGCGCGCAGCGTGCGCGACCTTCGGCTGCAGGCGCGAAACGACGCCTGCGCGTTCGCAAGGCGCCAGCCGAACCGCACGCGAGTTCTCCTGATGGACTTCGGCAAGGCGGACCAGCACGATGGGAGTTTCGGGGCCCAGCTTCGGACCGGCCCTCACTTCTCCAATCACGCCATCCTCCGCGCGCTGAAGGCGGCGGCCGACCGCTATCGCAGCGACGGGAAGTGCTACAGCCGCGGCTCGGTGCGCATCACCTACGGCAACACCAACAACATGCCGCCCTCGCTGTCGCGACCGACTGTCCGCAGGGCGGGTCGTCATCAGGCGATGGTGGCGAAGCGCCTGCTGCGTTACCAGCGGCGGCACGGCAGCGGCTACCGCTACCAAGGGGTATCCGTGGCCGGGGACATCGAGCCGCAGTGGAACAAGCCGCGGGTGACGAAGGGCCTGGTCCACGGCGCCACGCGAAAGGGGCGCGGCGGCCTGTACTTCAACTACGGGGCTGCCAGCCAGTGCCCGCCCGAGACCTCGGCGTGCGCGAACAACTGGAGCCTGAAGAACCTGGGTCAGGTCTCCTACGGCGGCGTCAAGCGACCGCTGCCCGAGATCTACCGCCCCGTCCACGTCAAGCAGTGGACGAAGGTGCGCCGGCGCTGGAACAACCAACACCCCGGCCATTACTGCTTCTACGGCGCAACCGCGACGCCGGGATTCCCGCTCGAGGCGGGCGAGGGCTGGTCCAGGCTCGCCGCGAGCAACGGGTGCGTCCAGGACGAGCTCGTGAAGATCCAGGAGCAGTAACGGTGGGTCGGGATCAGCCCACCCGCGGACCAGGCTTACGTCTGGCGGCGGCCGTGAGCCTGGGCCTGGCGGCCCTCCTCCTCGGCGCGTGCGGTTCGGGCCCTGGCTCCAGCACCGACTCCACCGCGACGACGACGCACGCCGGCGGCTCCCCCGGCAGCGGCGCGGGCGGCCATGCGGGCGGCGGCGGAGGCCCGGGCGCTCCCCCGGCGGCGCGCACTTCCCATCCAAAGCCGCGCCACCGGTTCGAGGGACCTCCCGGCAGCCCGATGCACAGGACCTACCCGGGACGCATCCTGAGCCATGAGGCGGCGACGAACGGCCCCGTGCAGCCCGCCGAGCTGTGGCCGGTGTCGAACGGATGGCAGATCTCCGATCACCGGCGATTCACCGCGGTCTATGCGGGAGCGAACCCCGAGCGGCGCTCGACGGGGCGGCTCGTGGTCTTCCGGCAGAACTTCGTCCACGTCACCCAGACCTCCGACCGCGTCGACGTGCCGAACTCGGGCCCGCTCACGATCACTAGCGCCCCGCAGGGAAAGGCGGCTCAGACCGAAGCGCAGCGCGATGGGACGCTCGAGTTCAAGGGCGCGAACGGGGTCACCGGGACCCTGCACCTGAGCGACGACAGCGTCACCCTCCACTCATCCTGATCACCGGGTTGTGAACCCCAACCTCGAGCAGGCGCGTTAACGCGACGGCCGGCGCATGAAACACGCCGGGCGGATCGATCAGCGTCCACGCCTTCGCGCAAGCCGCGACAGTCTCTCCCTCGCCTTCGTCCACACCATCGGGCCTACCAACGAGAACGCAATCGCGCAGCCGCCGAGCAGCTCCTCGAGCGGGAGCGGGCCGACGTGAGCGAACACGATGTCCTTGCCTCGGAGGGCGCTAATCGACGAAGCAGTACGAGTCGCTCGACGCATCACCTGCCTGAAGCCGCGTCTGATGCACTCGCAGCCCGCGGAAGTCGTCACCGTGCGGGAAGAAGCGCTCATCCAAGGACATGCCACCGGACTCGATGTCGGCGTCGAAGCGCGCCATCCAGGCTCCAACGCCCTCCGGGTAGAAGACCTCATCCCAGGCGGCGTAGAGGGAGTTGGTGACGTACACGCGGCGCCCGTCGCGGCTCACCTCCACCCTCTGCGGTGCGCCGCGCACCTCCAGCTCGGGGGCCGCCGGGTGGGGCGTGCGACGAGCGATGCCGCCCAGCCGCACCGACCCGGTCTCCTTTGGATCGTGAGGATCGCTCACGTCGTACTGCTTCAGCTCGCCGGTCCCCCAGCACGAGACGTAAAGCCAACGGTCGTCAACCGAAAGGTCGATGTCGGTCACCAGCGGCGGGACTGCGCCGAACGGTTTGAGCGCGGGCGGGAGCTGATCTGCCTCCGCCGGCTCGGCGGGGATCGTGATCGCCTTCTTCACTGCCCAGCGGTCGTCGTCCCGATACCACAGCCACACCGACGCCGACAGGTCCTCGACGCTGATCACCACGCCGACGAAGCCCCACGCCTTCCGGGGATCGTGGGCGGGCCTCACCTCGAGCACCATCTGGTGCTCGTCGCCCAGATCGATTCGCTGGATCAGCTTGCCCTCGGAGAGGCGCCAGAAGTCGAGGTGGTGGCCGAACCGCTTTCCGAGGAGATCCTCGGGGTTCAGACCGTCCTTGATCATCGATGGGGTCGCCCACTCCGAGGTGATCGCCACATCCTCCATCAGATGCCACCAGACGTCGTAGGCGAAGTACTGTTCGCCGCGGTCGGTCTCCCAGCCACCGGTGACCTCGAAGGTGTCGTGGTCGATCAGCGCGACGCCGCCCGGGCCGTCGCCGCCGGCGGCGGCGCCCCGGGGGGTCCGGAAGATGCCGCCCCGGCCGCCGGGAACGGTGTGGGGCCACGAGTAGCCGGCCTTCTCGGCGAGCTCCTCGGGCTCGATGATCCGCACAAGCTCGGGCTGGCGGGGATTGGGTCCGGTATCGAGCACATGGGTGCGCGATGAGCGAAGGCCGGGCACGATCAGGTAGCGGCGCTCGAGCGCGCCGTTGTGGCCCTCGTGGCACAAGGCGCTCGAGCAGGCATTCCAGCCGAAGTGATGGAACTCGTTGCCGGCCGTCAACTCGGTCCAGCCAATCACCTGTCCATAGCTCGACGATCCGGTGTCGCAGTCGATGACCGCCATCGCGTCGCGCTCCTCACCAGCGGGATCGAATGCCGCGACATAGGCGAGCCTCTCCGGTGGCGCCGCGACCGCGGCCTGGGGCGAGCGATAGAACGTCGGATCCGTGACCTCTGGCATCGGGACCTCCTTTCCCTGAAAACGGACCAAGCGCGCACTATACGACCCAGGCTGGTGAGGTTGGAGCCTCGAATTCGCTTCGGCGCGTCCTCGGACGAGACGGGGATCGCCGGGGCAGAGCATCGCAAGGGTCAACCGCTGGTGAAGTGCAGCCAACTGGCTCACCCACCAGGGGTTCGACTAGGGAAAGCCCGATCTGGGCGCCCCTCGATCGAGGAGCTCGCCCCGGAACATCGGCTCGCCGATCCCCAGCAAGTTCCCCTCGGTGTCGCGAAACCACGCAGCGCGCTCGCCGACGCCGCCCTTGCTCGGGTAGTTGCCGACGACCTCGGCGATCCCATTGTTTGTGGCGAGGCCCGGCAGGTCGTACTCCTCGAAGACCACGCCGCGCTGGCGGAGCTCGCGGACGGTGGCCTCGATGTCATCGACCTCCCAGCCCATCTGCGTGTGCCCGCCCGACGGAGCGCCGGCGGACTCGAACAGCGCGAACTCGCCACCGGCGCACTGGTAGCGAAGCCCGCCGGGCCGCTCCTCGACCGGCTCCAGCCCGAGCTTCTCGGCGTAGAAGCGCCGCGCCCGCTCGAGGTCCTGCGCCGGAAGCCGCGTCGCGACTCCCCCGCGGGCGAGGGATCCCGCGCCCGACGTGGCGCCACCGCTCCTGAGGACCGGCTTCAGGTCGAGGATCGGTGTCCCGTCGATCGCCTCGAGCCCCCGCACCCGGATCCGATCGCCAGCCACCGCGAGCACCTCGACGGGGTGCAGCCCGACCGGGTTCGGGCGGTCCTGAGAGCGGGTGCTGAACACGCCCGTTAGCGGATTCGCGGGGTCATCGCGCGGGTGCACTCGCAGCACGTCGCGCCGGGCCCGGTGAAGCCAGGTAAGGACGATCACCTGATCACCTGGCCGCACGTTGCTCAGTCCCTCCGCCATGGACGGCTCGAAGACGAGCCAGGCATCGGGCGCGCCCTCGGTGCCCTGCTTCGGCGCAGACGCCTGGTCGCTTATGGGGGACTCGACCGTCCCGATCGGGTTCAGCTCGATCGGCCCGGCCACGGGATCACTCCGAGCGGTCGGTGGCCGGCTGATAGATCAGGATCTCCACGCCGTCGCCCACGGTCTTCGAGTCGGCGAGGCGCAACGGCTTCTTGTCGGTCGTCTCCCCGAAAAGCCGCTTGCCGGACCCGAGGACAACCGGGAACACCATCAGTCGGAACTCGTCGACCAGATCCTCCTCGATTAACGCCTGGGCCAGCGTTGCGCTGCCGTGGACGACGATGTCGCCGTCGATCTCGTCACGCAGCCGCGCGACCTCCTCGCGGACGTTGCCCCCGATCACCGTCGAGTTGGTCCAGTCGGGATCCTTCAGCGTGCTCGAGACGACGTACTTCGGCATCTGGTTGAACTTGTCGGCGAACTCCCCCTCGCGCGATGGCCACGCGTCGGCGAAGCCCTCGTACGTCACGCGGCCCAGGAGCAGCGCGGCCGAGCCCATGGTCTCCTCGAGCTTGAACCTGTCGCCCTCCTCCCCGCGCGAGATCTCGAAGCTCCAGCCTGCGTGCTTGAAGCCCTCGGCTCCCCCCGGGTCCTCGATCACTCCGTCGAGCGACACGAACTCGGTTACGACGATCCTTCCCATCTCGGCTCCTTTCGATTTGCCTCTTGGATGTGACCGGCCGCGGGGCCGAAACTAGTCGGTCGTCAGGGGAGCGGCGTCACGGCCACGTAGCCGAGGCGTCCCTGGTTCACATCCGACGAGCGGCGGCAGTCCGGCTTCGCCGAGACGAAGCGCTCGCCCTTCTTTCGCCGGCAGGCGTAGATCGCCCGGCTCGGGGTTCCGGTGGGAGCGCTGGAGTAGATCCAGCCGACGGTGCCCCGAACCTTTGCGCCCTCGCATTTCGGGTCACGTGAGAGGAACTGGTCGCGGTGCGCGCTGCAGCTGTAGAGGCCGGCGGTGCCGGGCAGCCGCTGGGTGAGGATGAAGCCCAGGTTTCCCTCGAAGTGGTAGACGGGGCGAACCCCGCCGGTGGTCGTGAAGTGATCCCCCTTGTGGCGGTCGCCGTCGACGGAGTCGAAGTACCGGCCCAGCGGGGCCACCGAGATCGTGAACCCGATGCGCTCCCCGGCCGCACTGTCCGCGCCGCCGCACGCCGGGTCGTAGGAGACGCTGCGCTCGCCGGTCGCCCCTCGCCTGCACAGGAAGATCCCGTGGGTCGGAGGGTCGGACTGCTCGTCAGCGTAGGCGTAGCCCACCAGCCCGAGGTCCTCCGCGCCCTCGCATCCCGAGTCGCGCGAGAGGAACTGGTCGCCGCCGGCGCTGCAGCTATAGAGCGGCACCGTCCCGGGCAATTGCTGGTTCGCCAGGAACCCGAGATTGGCCTGGAACCGGTACCTGGGGCCGGCGAGCGCGGTGGTCGTGAAGCGGTCGCCCTTGCGCCCGCCGCCGACGGAGCTGACAAAGCGGCCCAGCGTCGCCACCGAGATCGTGTACCCGAGCCGGTCCTCGCTCACGTTGTCCGGGCTGTCGCACTGCGGGTCATAGGAGACGCTGAGTTCCTCCGAGCCCGCGATGCGGCAGCGGAAGATGGGGTGTGCGGGAACCCCGGGCTCATCGGCGTAGGCGTATCCCTCCGTGTCGAGGACCTTCGCGCCGCCGCAGTCGGCCTCGCGCGACAGGAACTGATCGTGCTCGGCGTTGCAGCCGTAAAGGGGGATGGTGCCGGGCAGCTCCTGGCTTGCGAGGAAGCCGAGGTTGGCCTGGAACCGGTACGCGGGGCCCACGGCGCCGGTGGTCGCGAAGAGGTCGCCCTCGCGCGGATTCCCGGGGACATTGTCGCTGTAGCGGACGAGGCCGCCCGAGACATGGCTCGGATACGGACAGCCGGAGTTCTCAGGCGGGCCGTCGATCCTTGTGCAGAGGTCGAAGTCGTCCGGCACCCTGTCCCCATCGCGGTCGGCCGCGCCCGCCACCGCCCCGTCGACGGCGTTCGAGTCGAGGTTGATCGTGTACCCGCCGTAGCGCTCGTTGTGGCCGCCGCGGTACTGGCGGATCCGTTGGTGATTGCTCCAGTAGCCGTCGGGGACGTATGGGTCGTCGGTGGTCCGCCGGCCGTCCCAGTTGGCGATCCAGATGTCGTCCGGCTCTCGGTAGCGCGAGCCGTAGCGGGCGACCAGATCGCGGATTCCCGCGGTCGCGCTGCTGTAGACGCCGGCGACGTAGCCGCCCCTGTGGAGGCGCTTGGTCCACCCCGCCATGAACCGCAGCGCGGTCCCGCTGTTTGTTGAGCTCCTTGCGTAGTACTCCATGTCGAAGTAGATCGGGTTCCCCTGCCCCAGCCCGAGCGCCCGCGCGTCGGCGATCGCCTCTCGCGCCGCCGCGCGGCCCTGGACCTTGGCCTTTCGGCGGCTGATCGTCGCGCAGTTGCAGCTCGTGCCGGGCGCCTGCAGGCCGACGTAGATCGGGATGAGCGCCCAGCCGGAGCTGGTCACGCCGCGGACCCACCGGGACGTCAGGTTCGGCTGGCTGCAGCCCCGGTTGACGCCCCCGATGTAGATCCCGACGGCGCTGTAGGGCGACGATTCCCACGCCGACATGGCCGACCGCGACGGGGCCGTGCAAGCGTCGAACCCGAGCCCCTTGTGATACGTGCCGCGGGAGACGGCGGCCTTCCGTGCGGGGCTCGCTTCGCGCTGCGGCGCCGGGCGGGCGCCGCCGGACTCGAGCTCCGCGCCCTCGAGGATCCGGCGTACGACGCGGGGGCGGTCCCTCCAGGTGGCGGTGACGACCACCCCGGCCGCCGGGACCTCGACACGAAGCTCCCTCGACGCCCCAGCCCGCGCGACCTCCGCCGGTCGCGCGCTGCGCCTCGGCGCGCGAACGCTTCGGCCGTTCGGCGCGCTCGGCGCGGAGGCCTGGGGCTCGACAAGGAGCGACTCGCTTCGGCCGACCGCGTGCGCCGGGCAGCGCTGCTCGGCTCCGGGTGAGCCCAGGTACACCGCATGGCGGTCGAAGCGCACACAGGTTGCCGGCCTATCCACCAGGTCGTACACCGGCCAGGAGGCCGGCACGCGGATCGCGTACCGACCGTAGCGGACCTCCTTCGAGGCGGCCTGCGCCGGCGCGGCGGCCGCGCCGGCCAGGCACCCAAGCGCCACGGCGATCGCCGCGCGCGTGATGAGCGATCCTCTCGGTGATCCTCTCCTGCCCGTCAAACCGTCCCTGCCCTGCCGGTGGCGGTCCCTGGTGCGGCCAATATAAAGCCTGGGTCCGGGGCCCGTCGGCCGAACAGGCTATCCGTGGCCGGTCCGGCCGTCGTCCGCCGGGTGCCCGAGAGCACCGCGCGCCGCCCGCGGCCGAGACTCAGATCTTCAGCAGGACGATGGTGTTGAGGACGAACAGGATCGCGAAGGCGATCGTCCACCGGTCGAGGTTTCGCTCCACCAGGGAGCCCCCGCCGAACGTGCTGCCCGACTGTCCGATCCCGAACGCGCCGGAGAGCCCCGTGTCCTTCCCGGAGTGGAGAAGCACGAGGAAGATCAGCACGATCGAGATGATCACCTGAACGACGCCAAGCACGACTTCCATCGCCGGGGAGTCTAGCCGAGGGGCATTCGATCGCTTATTGCTTATTGCTCAGTCGTCCCTCAGATTCCGCCCGGGCAGCATCCAATTCCTTCAGGATCTGGATCGCGTCGCGCCTGAGCTCCGCGTCCTGCCGGGCCCAGTCGGCCTGCGAGAGCTTGCCCTGCTCGCGGTCCAGCTCGGCGTCCCTGATCTCGCGGTACTTCGCCTCCTTGCGTGCCTCGAGCTCGGCGACCCGAGGGTCCTCGAGGCGATGCGATCGCGCCTCGGTCTCGCTTCGCCTCCGCCGCAGTGGCGCGCTCACGAACCAGACGACGAGGACGACGACGACGAGCGCGGCAACCACTTCCACTGCGCCCAAGGCTAGTGGCGCCGGCGATGGTGCATCAGCGGACGAGTCAAGCCCGGCCGAGCTCACGCGCGAGGCGGGCTGCGTAAACGTCCGCGACGCGCCGCCGCCGGGCCTCCGGCGCCGGCCAGATGGCCACCAGGCCCCCGATCACCGCGATCGCGCCACCGACCCAGATCCACGTCACGAGCGGGTTGACGTTGACGCGGAAGGTGGCGGGCGGCGGGTGGTGCAGGTAGCTCTGCTCGATCTTCCGGACCGCGACCCCCTGGAGCGCGCCGTACACCTGCTGCGCGCGGGTGTCACCCGGCCCGATGCCGCGGCCGATCCTCATGAGCCTGCGGTCCGCGCTCGCGATCAGAGGGTTGAGGGCTCCCAGGTCCGGGATCATCGAGGTCCACACATCGCCGCCGACCGTCGTCTTGCGACCGACCTCGCTCGTGGCCTCGCCCTCGAAGAAGCTCCTGATCGGACCGCCGCCGGCTGGCGCCCCGACGGCCGAGTAGTAGTTGCGCGAGGGAGATAGCGTCGCGTAGGGCTTGCCGTCCTTGGTCACGGTCAGCACCGAGCCGAAGGTGAGGCGCTGCTCGGCCGGGTTGATCTCGGCAGTGGGCTTCTCGTAGGTGATCTTGTAGCCGTTGACGACGGCCGACTGGCCGGGGCGCAGGCGCAGGTCGCGGCTCGTCTGGAAGCTCGAGGAGGCGGCGACCGCGATGAGCAGGATCGCCAGCCCGCTGTGAACCACGTATCCCCCGTAGCGGCGGCGGTTGCGGGCGAACAGGCCCATCAGCGCCCGCCCGTAGGAGCCGCCGGAGAGCGAGCGGTACGCCGCGGCGCCGCGGGCGAACTCCTGGACGAGCGCCGCGAGGGCGAACGCCGCGAACGCGAACATGACGAGCGCAAGCGGATGCGACGCGGCGTCGGTGAGAACGACCAGCGCCCCCGTGACCAGCGCGGACGCGATCGTGGGCCGCGCCAGCAGGCGCTTCGCGGCGCCCAGGCTCACCCGCCGCCAGGCGAGCAGCGGGCCGATGCCTGTGAACAGCACGAGCAGGATCGCGAGCGGCGTCGTGTAGCGGTCGAACCAGGGCGCCGCAAGCGACGCCCTGTTCCCCGTGAACACCTCCGAGATCAGCGGGAAGAACGTGCCCCAGAAGATCACGGCGGCGAGGCCGACGAGGAGCAGGTTGTTGACGAGGAAGATCGCCTCGCGGGACAGGAGCGACTCGATCCGCTTCTCCGAGCGAAGGTCCGGAAGCCGCGAGACGATGAGGAGCACGGATCCGACGACGACGACCCCGATCAAGGTAAGCAGCGGCCCGCCCACCGTCGACTCGCCGAAGGCGTGGATCGAGTCCAGGATGCCCGAGCGCACGAGGAACGTGCCGAGCAACGCGAGTGAGAACGTCGCGCAGATCAGCGAGACGTTCCACGCCTTGAGCATCCCCCGCCGCTCCTGGACCATGATTGAGTGCAGGAACGCGGTGCCCACGAGCCAGGGCATGAGGGATGCGTTCTCGACCGGGTCCCACCCCCAGTAGCCGCCCCACCCGAGCTCCGAGTACGACCACCGTGCGCCAAGGAGGATCCCGATCCCGAGGCAAAGCCAGGCGATCAGCGCGAAGCGGCGGGTTGAACGGATCCAGCTCGCGTCGAGGCGCCTGGTGATGAGCGCGCCG
Source organism: Actinomycetota bacterium (assembly GCA_046729615.1). Taxonomy (GTDB): domain Bacteria; phylum Actinomycetota; class Thermoleophilia; order Solirubrobacterales; family 70-9; genus AC-56. The sequence continues at coordinate 8,141 of JBKPHA010000071.1, read as the reverse complement.
ACCGCGAACGCGAACGGGATCGCGAAGAAGACGTAGCCGGTGTAGAGCATCGGCGGGTGGATGGCCATCGCCGGGTGGCGCAGGAGCGGCTCCAGGCCCACCCCCTCCGGCGGCGCCGGGTCGAGGCGCGCGAACGGGCTGGCGGCGAACAGCATCAACCCGGTGAAGAAGGCGCCGAGGCCCATCAGCACCGCCGTAGCCCAGGGCGTGAGCTCGCGGTGCTTGTTGCGGGTGGCAAACAGCACGGCCGAGGAGGTGAGCGAGAGCACCCACGCCCACAGCAGCAGCGAGCCCTCCTGGCTCGACCACATCGCGGTGAGGCGGTAGAAGGCCGGCGTCGTGGTGGAGGAGTGATCGGCGACCACCCTGAGCGAGAGGTCGGTGCGCGCGAACGCCGCCTCCACGATCACCACGCAGATCGTGAGCAGGATCGCGAGCGCGTAGACGCCCCGCCGGGCGGAGTCCGCCCACCGCCGGTCGCCGCCGGTTCCGGCTAGCGCCGCGGCCCCCGCGTAGATCGAGACCGCGAAGGCGAGGATCAGGCAGGCTGCGCCGAGCGTGATCACCGCTGCCTCACTGCGTGATGATCACGTGCTGCGGGTCCTGCTGGGCCTCGGTCGAGTACTTCGACGGACACTTCGTGATCAGGCTGTCGCGCTCGGCCATGAAGGTGCCGTTGGCCACGGTGCCACTGACGATGACCTCGCGGCCGGCGCGGAACGGGTCGGGGATCTCCCCGTGGTAGCGCACCGGGAGCGCCGCCGCAGAGCCGTCGCGGTCGGCCATCCGGAAGTCGAGCTCCGAGCCCCGGTGGCGGATCGAGCCGGGGACGACGATGCCCGTCAGCTCGTACGAGCCGCCGGATGGCGCGTGCAAGAGGTCGGACGGCTGCTTCGCCTCCGAGGAGGCGGAAAACGACGTGTAGATCAGGGCCACGGCCAGGAGCACCGCGGCGCCGAGCGCGACTACCAGCCGGATCTTCCGTTTGACGTTCGGATCCATGCGACGGAGGATGAACCGGCGCCCGATTATGCCAGCGTGCCATCGCGAGCCCTACCCCCCGCCCCCGCCACGGCTGCGATAGTCCGAGACATGGCCGGGTCGGTCCTCATTCCGAGGCGCTTCAACGGCCCCGTCGGCAGCGGCCACGGCGGCTACTGCTGCGGCGCCTTCGCCCGATTCACCGGCGAGCCGGCTGAGGTCACGCTTAGGCGGCCGGTGCCGCTGGACACGGACCTCGAGGTGGAGGGCGACGGCAATGGCGCCACGCGGGTTCTCGATGGCAGCGACCTCGTCGCCGAGGCTCGCCCCGTCCCCGAGTTCAGCCTCCACGTGCCCGCGCCGCCGAGCCTGAACCAAGCGCGCCGCGCCACCTCGCGGTACAGGGGCAGCGAGGAGGGGCCGTTCAGCCGCTGCTTCGTCTGCGGGCGTGCGCGCGAGGACGCGTTCGGCGTCTTCGCGGGCGAGGTGGAGGGCCGCGATCTTCTCGCCTCGCCGTGGACGCCGCCGCCGTGGGCGGCCGCCGCAGACGGCCAGGTCCGCCCCGAGTTCGTCTGGGCGGTGCTGGACTGCCCCGCCTCCTTCGCCGCCTACATCGGCGGCCAGATGCCGCTGAGCTTCCTCGCGGGCCTGACCGCGAACGTAACCGCGCCCGTCCGGGCGGGCGAGGAGCACGTGGTCATCGCGTGGCCGATCGAGACCGAGGGCCGAAAGCGCCACTCCGCCTCCGCCGTCGTCGCGCCCGATGGAGCGATCGCCGCGTCGGCGCGCGCGCTTCTGATCGAGCCGAGGCGGAGCTAAGGGCGCAGGAGCCGGCAAATACACTCGCCCGCGATGCCAGAGGACGGCGCGGTTCTCCTGATCACCGGCGCCTCGAGCGGGATCGGCGCGGCCACCGCGAGGCGCGCCGCCGACGCCGGCTACCGCCTGGTCCTCGGCGCGAGAAGGGAGGATCGCGTGCGCGAACTGGCCGCCGAGCTGGGCGGCGAGGAGCGCGCCGTCGGCGTTCGCTGCGACGTCACCGAGTGGGAGGACGACCAGGCGCTCGCGCAGCGGGGGCTCGACGCCTTCGGCCGCATCGACGCCGTGTTCGCGAATGCCGGCTTCGGCGCCAGGCGGGGCTTCCTGGAGGAGAGCCCCGAGCACTGGCGCTCGATGGTGCTGACCAACGTCCTCGGCGTCGCCCTGACGATCCGAGCGACCCTCGGCCACATGCTCGAGCGCGGCACCGGTCACTACCTGCTGACCAGCTCGATCGCGGGGCGCCGCGTGCTGCCCGGTTCGCTGTACTCGGCGACGAAGTGGGCGGTCGGGGCGATGGGCGAGGCGCTTCGCTCGGAGCTGCGCCAGATGCACGACAACTCGGGGATCCGCGTGACGGTGATCGAGCCGGGGATGACCGATACGGAGTTCTTCACCGAGCGCCCGAAGGCCGCGCTCATGGACGACGACATCGCCCGGGCGGTGATCTACGCGCTGTCGGAGCCGCACCACGTCGACGTGAACGAGATCCTGATCCGGCCCGTAAGCCAGCCGGGATAGCCGATGCCTGACGCGGACGTCGCGTTCGCCGGCGTCGCGCGCCAGCCGGGGATGGTGCGAAGCGGCGAGATCTCGCAGCGCGAGCTCGTCATGCTGCACCTGAAGCGGATCGCGCGGCTCGACGCGAAGCTGAACGCGTTCCGGGCGGTGCGCGCGGAGCAGGCGCTCGCCGAGGCCGATGAGGCCGAGCGCCGCCGAGCGTCCGGCGAGGAGCTGCCGCTCCTGGGCGTCCCCCTCGCCGTCAAGGACACGCAGGACGTGGCCGGCGAGTTGACGACCCGGGGCACCGGCGCCGTGGACCAGCCGGCGCGGGAGGACAGCGAGGTCGTGAGGCGGCTGCGCGCGGCGGGAGGGATCGTGATCGGCAAGACCAACCTGCCGGAGCTCGCCTTCGCCATGTTCACCGAGTCGCCGGCCTGGGGCATGACGCGCAACCCGTGGGATCCGAACCGCGTTCCGGGCGGCTCGTCGGGTGGCAGCGCCGCCGCGGTCGCGGCCGGTCTGGTCCCCGCGGCGACCGGCTCCGACGGCGCCGGCTCGATCCGCATCCCGGCGGCGTATTGCTCGGTCTTCGGGCTGAAGCCGCAGCGCGGCCGAGTGCCGCTCGACCCGCTCGCCGAGCACTGGTACGGGATGACGGTCAACGGCTACCTGACTCGCAGCGTCCTCGACACCGCAGTCCTGCTTGACATGAGCGCAGGCGGCGGCATCGGAAACCAGATCGCGCCGCTTTACCTGCGGGGCATCGCCGACGATGCCCGCGCCCTCCCCCACCCCGAGCGTCTGGGAAGGCAGATCCGCCAGCTCGCGCGGCTGGGGGCGCTCTACCCGGACGCGGCGGTGCGGCGCGCGAAGGCGCAGATCCCCAAGTACGCGGCGCGCGTCAACGCGATCTTCGACGACTGCGACGTGCTCCTCACGCCCGCCATGGGCGAGCCCCCGGTCCCCGTCGGCAAGTGGAGCTGGCGGCCCGGCCTGTGGACCCTGGCCGGAATGACGCGCCGCACGGGCTACACCCCGCCGTGGAACTACCTGGGCAACCCGGCCGCGGCCGTCCCCGCGGGCTTCACGACCGAGGGGTGCCGCTCTCGGCCCAGCTCGTGGGCCGGGCCGACGACGAGGAGACGCTCCTCATGCTCGCGGCGCAGATCGAGGCCGAGCGGCCCTGGGCTGGTGAGCGCCCGCTCATCTCCTGGTCATTTGAGATCGCGCCACACTTTGATGAATGGGCCAAGCCGAGCTTCTGATCGTCGGGCTGCTTGTGGCGGTCGCCGCCCTCAGCGCGCTCGCGCGCCGCCTCTCGGTGCCGTACCCGATCGTGCTGGTCATCGGCGGGGCGCTATTCGGCTTCGTTCCCGGCCTGCCGGAGGTGAAGCTCGATCCGGACGTCGTGTTGGTGGTCTTTCTGCCGCCCCTTCTCTACAGCACCGCCTTCTTCACCAACTTCGGCGACCTGCGCCGGGACCTCCGGTCCATCTCGTTCACCAGCATCGGGCTCGTCCTGGCGACGATGTGCGCGGTCGCGCTTGCCGCGCACGAGCTCATCCCGGGCCTGCCGTGGGAAGCGGCGTTCGTGCTCGGCGCGATCGTGTCCCCCACCGACCCGCTGGCCGGAGCCATGATCATGCGGCGACTGGGCCTCCCCCGTCGCCAGGTGAGCATCGTCGAGGGTGAGGGGCTCTTCAACGACGCGACGGCGCTGGTCGCCTTCCGCGTCGCGGTGGCGGCGGTGGTCGGCGGGAGCTTCTCGCTCGCCGAGGCAGGCATGGACTTCGTGTTCGCCGCCGCCGGTGGGGTCGCGATCGGCCTGGTCACCGGCTGGATCGTCGCGGAGATCCGCAAGCGCACGGAAGACCCGCAGGTGAGCATCACCATCTCCCTGCTCACCGGCTATGCGGCATTCATTCCCGCCAATGCGATCGGCGCATCCGGCGTCCTCGCCGCCGTCACGGCGGGGATTTACATGGGCATCCGGGGCCCGAGCATCATCGCCCCCCGGACCCGGCTCCAGGGGATCTTCGTCTGGGAAATCCTCGACTTCCTGATCAATGCTGTCCTGTTCGTACTCGTCGGCCTCCAGTTGCGAGCGGTCGTCGACTCCCTTTCGGGCTACTCGGTGGGCAGCCTGGCCGGATACGCACTGGCGATCAGCGCGGTCGTGGTCGGGACCCGGCTGGCGTGGGCGTTCACGATGCCGTATCTCATTCGCGCGCTCGATCGGCGCCCAAGCCAGCGGGCGCGACGCGTCGGTGCCGGGCCGCGTCTCGTCGTGGCTTGGAGCGGGATGCGCGGCGCCGTCTCGCTTGCGGCCGCGCTGGCGATTCCGCTGACCACCGACGCCGGAGCTCCCTTCCCCTACCGCGACCTCATCATCTTCCTGACATTCGCGGTGATCTTCTTCACGCTGGTCGCCCAGGGGCTTTCCCTGCCGGCGCTCATCCAGGCGGTCGGGGTCACGAGGGACGGCAGCGAGGAGAGCGAGGAGCTCCGGGCGCGGCTGGTCGCGACGAAGGCCGCGCTTGACCAGCTCGACGAGCTGGCGAAGGAGGACTGGACCCGCGACGACACGGTCGACCGAATGCGGGCGATGTACGACTACCGCAAGCGACGTTTCGCCGCCCGCGCCGGAAAGATCGAGGACGACGGCTATGAGGACCGCTCGCTCGCCTACCAGCGGATGGTCCAGGCCGTACTTGCCGCTCAGCGCGACACTCTGATCCGAATGCGCGGCAACGGCGAGATCTCAAACGAGGTCATGAACCGCATCATCCGCGAGCTCGACCTCGAGGAGTCGCGGCTGGAGATCTGAGTCCTCGGGTGGGCGCCACCCGATGGCGCGCTGGGAGGGTGCTACTCGGTCTTGAGCGAGTAGGAGCCCCTGGCCTCCGCGGTCGCGATCCAGCCCCCGGGCACCTTGCGGGCGCGCAGGTGGAGCAGGTTGTGCGCTTCGAAGCGCGGGCGCACGACCCTGTGCTTGCTCGTGTGCTGCGGGATCCAGACGACGAGCTTGCACGCCCTGGGCTCCGAGCGGCGAAGCGCGGCGTTGCACGGGCTCTCGCCCTTGAGCGACATCCGCGAGCCGTGGGAGCGAAGCCGGGTGAGCGTGCCGGGCGAGAAGCGCGGGTAGGCGCGCGAGATGATCGCGTCCCACCCCGCCGGCCGCTTGAGCGGCTTGCCGCCGGGGCAGCGGGTCGGGTTCAGGTTCCCGAGGATGTGGTAGAGCGGCTTCTTGTCGAGCCCGTCGAAGTTCTGCGGGGCGCCGCACGCCACCTTCCACTGCCACCACGCGCTCCCCAGCCTCTTCGAGTCCTGGATCTCGCTGTGGGTGCGGACCTTCTTCAGCGAGTCCTCGTCGAAGGCCGAGAAGCCCCACTCGCCGATCCAAAGCGGGGCGCCGTAGGCCCGCGCGCGGTGGATGACCTGCCGGGCCTGCTTCTTCAGGACGTGTCGCAGCGGCCTGATGCCGCGGTCTTTGGTATGCGCGTCGCGTCCGTAGAGGTGGGGCGCGAAGACGATGTTGGGGTCGCTGGTGAACCCGGGTTCGGGGGAGTGGGTCGCGATTGCGGTCCCGCTCCAGGTGAGGTTGGGCTCGAAGAAGACCAGGTGCGGAAAGCCATGGGTGGCGGCCTCGGCTCTCCGGATCGCCGCGATCGAGTCGGCGGTGAACCGGGTGACGTAGGCGCGCTGCTGGTCCCGGGTGGTGCCCGGATCGGGCTCGTTCAACAGGTCGTACCCGGCGACGGCGGGTTCGCGGGCGAAGCGGTGGGCTAGCGCCGCCCACACCCCCACCAGGTGGTCCTGGATGCCCTTGCCGTCCACCCACAGCGGCGGCGTGAGGTCCGTCCAGAAGTTGTTCCAGGCCTCCTTGACGGCCGGGGTCCGCTTGTGCGTGCCGCCGTCGTGGCACGTGGTCTGGTCGTCCAGGAACGTCGCCCACAGGGGCGCGCCCTCCCAGCCGTGGGAGGGCTCGAGGCCCTTCGGGCAGACCTCGTCGGGCGGCGTCGCCACCCCCTTTCCCCAGCCGCCGTTGTGCATGTCGATGACCGTGTACATGCCGTTTGCGGCGGCCTCGTGGATGACACTCGCCATCTTGTCGATGTAGCCGTCGTTGATCTGGCCGCGCCCAGGCTCGAGCTTCGACCAGTTGACCGCAAGCCGGATGACGTCGAAGCCCATCGCGGCCATGCGACGGTAGTCGCGGTCGCGAAGCGGCACGACGGGGCGGAGCCTCGGGTTGACCTGGTACGGGTCGGTGAGGGCGGTCACGTTCACGCCGCGAAGGATCACCTGGCGGTCGTATGTGTCGCGGATCTCGCGGTCGCCGGCGTGAAGCGCCGGGAGGTACGCCCAGGCCCGCGCGCCGCCCAGCGCCGCGACGATCGCGAGCGATGCGACGAGCGCGGTCGCCACCGTCCGTGCGACGCGCCCCCGGCCGGGCGCCGGCTCAACCTGCCTTGTGCTCACTGAAGCTGTTCCCCTCGATGGCCCCGCCGCCGCGCGCGTGTCTGTGGCGAAGCGGACGACGGGTCTCGAACCCGCGACCTCGAGCTTGGGAAGCTCGCGCTCTACCAGCTGAGCTACGTCCGCGTGGACGCTCAATTCTAGGCGCCGTCGCGGCCTCTTTACCCTTCGGCTGGTGAGCGCGCGGACATTCGCCGTCGTCATCGGCGCCCTAGCCATCGTCGGGCTGCTCGCCTTCGGCCTCGCGAAGAAGGGCGGCTCCGCGGTCGCGGTCGGCGACCGGATCCCGGCCGCGTCCACCGACCTGCCCCGCCTGGACGGCCACGGCGCCGCCTCGATCTCCGACTACGAGGGCCGCTGGGTCCTGGTGAACGTGTGGGCCTCATGGTGCGACCCTTGTCGCACCGAGTCCCCCGCCCTCGAGCGCTTCTACAGCGACCACAGCGCGCGCGACTTCACGATCCTCGGCATCGACTTCCAGGACACCTCCGACGACGCGCTCAACTTCGTCCAGCGCTACGACGTTACCTACCCGCAGCTTCGCGACGGCAGCGGCGACTTCGCCAAGGGCGAGCTGGGCACCACCGGCGTGCCGGAGTCGTTCCTCGTCAACCCCCAGGGCAGGCTCGTCCTGCACAGCCTCGGGCCGGTCAGCGACCGCTACCTCGACCAGAACGTCGCGCCGTACCTCGGCGGGAGGGCGAAGCAGTGAGGCCCCAACCGCCGAACGGTGCATTTCCCGCGCTGGGCGCGGATTTTGCACCGTTCGAAGAGTCAGCAAGCGGGGAGCGCACCCCTTCAACCGCCGTGCGGTGCATTTCCCGCGCCCCGCGCGGGAAATGCGCCGCTCGATGGCCCCGGCGGCTACGATCGGGCGCGGCGCTCCTCGCCCTCGCGGCGGCGCTCGCGGTGCCCGGATCGGCGCTGGCCGGAGAGGGACCAGCGCCGAGACACGCGGCACCGCAGACGACGCTCCCCGACGTCGAGGACGAGGTGATGTGCCCCGTCTGCGGCACCGCCCTCAACCTCTCTTTCTCGCCGCAGGCCGACCGCGAGCGCGCCTTCATCCGCCGCGAGATCGCGCAGGGCAAGACCAAGGACCAGATCAAGGCCGACCTCGTCCAGCAGTACGGCACCGA